>NZ_JBQQBP010000016.1:0-224563 GCF_052245875.1 Actinomadura sp. 3N407 | reverse complement strand
CTGTCCGACGAAGAGATCGCCGAGGTCGTCGGCCACGTCGCGCTCAACGTTTTCACGAACTACTTCAACAAGGCCGCCGGCACCGACATCGACTGGCCGGTCGTCCGCCACTGACCGCCCGCCGGGTCGCCCGGGGCCAGAACGACGAGATCTTCGGCCGGGACGGTGCCAAGGCCTTCGCCCGCGACCTGCCCGACGCCGAGATCCACCTCCTCGACGCCGGCCACTTCGCCCTCGCGACCCACGGCCACGAGATCGCCGGCCTGGTCCGCGACTTCCCCGGACGCACGGTCACCGCGGCCTGACCACCGATCTCACCGCCTCCGGTGCGGGCCGCACCGGAGGCCGGAGCCCAACCCTGACAGGAGCATCCATCGTGTCCACCGCACGTCCGCCGCTTCCGCCGTTCACCGCCGAGACCGCCGCGCAGAAGGTGCAGATGGCCGAGGACGGCTGGAACACCCGCGACCCCCAGCGGGTCTCGCTCGCCTACACACCCGACTCCGTCTGGCGCAACCGGGACGAGTTCCTCACAGGACGCGACCAGATCGTGGAGTTCCTGACCCGCAAGTGGGCCAAGGAGAACCAGTACGCCCTGCGCAAGCAACTGTGGGCCTTCACCGAGAACAGGATCGCCGTCCGCTTCCAATACGAATGGCACGACGCCGGCGGCCAATGGTGGCGCAGCCACGGCAACGAACTCTGGGAATTCGACGCCGACGGCCTGATGTCCCGCCGCGAGGCCAGCATCAACGACGTCCCCATCAGCGAAGCCGACCGCACCATCTTCGGCCCCCGCCCCGACCGCGGACGCCCGAGGTGACCGGACGCCCGGCGCACCGATTCCGGGGGAAGATGCACAACCAACAAGGTCGCGTTGAACGAGAGGCAGGCGTTGTGGACGAGTTCGATGTCGTGGTGGTGGGGGCCGGACCGACGGGGGAGAACCTGGCGGAAAGGGCGCACGCCGGCGGGCTGAGCGTGGCGGTCGTGGAGGCCGAGCTGGTCGGCGGGGAGTGCTCGTACTGGGCGTGCATGCCCAGCAAGGCGCTGCTGCGCCCGGCCGCCGCGCTGGCGGACGCGCGGCGTCTGCCCGGCGCCCGCGAGGCGGTCAGCGGACGGCTGGACGCGGCGGCGGTCCTCAAGAGCCGGGACGGGTTCGCCGCGCACTGGAAGGACGGCGGCCAGGCCGGCTGGCTGGAGAGCGCGGGACTGGTCCTGGTACGCGGCCACGGCCGGCTGGACGGGCCCAAGCGCGTCGCGGTGCGGACTCCCGATGGCGGGCAACGGGCGCTGACCGCCCGGCACGCCGTCGCGGTGTGCACGGGCACCCGCGCGGCGCTGCCAGATCTGCCGGGACTGGCCGAGGCCCGTCCCTGGACCAGCCGTGAGGCGACCGCGTCCGCGCAGGTGCCGCCGCGGCTGGCCGTGGTCGGCGGCGGCGTGGTGGCGTGCGAGATGGCCACGGCCTGGCGGGCGCTCGGCAGCGAAGTGGTGCAGCTGGTGCGCGGATCACGGCTGCTGCCCCGGATGGAGCCGTTCGCCGGGGAACTGGTGGCCGAGAGCCTGCGGGCGTCGGGGGTGGACGTGCGGTTCGGCGCGTCGGTCACCGCGGTGCGCCGCGACGGATCGCTGACGCTCACGCTGGAGGGCGGTGAGACGGTGACCGCCGATGAGGTGCTGTTCGCCACCGGCCGGGTGCCGGCCACCTCCGACCTCGGGCTCGAGACGGTCGGCCTGGAGCCGGGCCGGCCGGTCGAGGTCGACTCCACCGGCCTGGCGGCCGGCGTCCCGGACGGGTGGCTGTACGCGGCCGGGGACGTCAACGGTCGTGCGCTGCTCACCCATCAGGGCAAGTACCAGGGGCGCGTCTTCGGCCAGGTGATCGCCGACCGCGCCGCCGGCCGTCCGCTGGACACCGCCGACTGGGGGCGCAGCGTGGCCACCGCGGACGAGCAGGCCGTACCGCAGGTCGTCTTCACCGATCCCGAAGCCGTGTCCGTCGGCCTCACCCTGCAGGAGGCGACCCGCGACGGACGCCGGGTGCGGGCGGTCGACTACGACCTCGGCAACCTGGCGGGTGCCGCCCTGCACGCCGACGGCTACCAGGGCCGCGCCCGGGCGGTGGTGGACCTGGACCGCGAGACGCTCCTCGGCGCCACCTTCGTCGGGGCGGGCGTCGCCGAACTGCTCCACTCGGCCACGATCGCCGTCACCGCCGAGGTCCCCATCTCCCGGCTGTGGCACGCCGTCCCCTCGTTCCCCACCCTCAGCGAGGTCTGGCTCCGGCTCCTGGAGACCTACCGCGGCTGAACACCGAACCCGTCCGCGTCGACCCTCGACGCGGACGGGCGCGGACGGGCGACGAGGCCACCGCCCTGATGCACCGATCACCCGAACGTAAGCCGCATCAAAACCGGACAACTCGACATCTGACCAGGCCGCAGCCTCAACCCCCACCATGACAACACCCGAGTCGGACAGGGATCACCGTCACCGGAAAAACGTTTGAGCCTTCCTTCCCGCTCCCGTAGGTTGCCTGCGGCCCCGTCGCAGTGAGGACAGAGGACAGACCGCGTGACCCCGCCTGCTCTTTAGATCTGACACCTTCCGCTCACCTTCAAGCCGACCGTTCCGTCGGCTCTGCCGGGCTGCCCGCGCGCGCCCGGTCGTACAGCGTTTGAGGCCGCGCGCGATCGGCCTCGTGTCAGGTCAGAGAGATCATGTCTTCACAACCTCATACCCTGCTGCCCTGGGTCGTTCGGCGGACCAGGCTGCCTCTGCTGTCGCTGCGGTGCGTCGACTGCCGGTCGGAGTCGGCCACCACTGGCGAGGGCAGGTTCCGCGTCAACGCCAACGGCAAGCTGCTGGACGTGTGGCTGCTGGCCCGCTGCGTGTCCTGCGATCGGACGAGCAAGCTCGCCGTGCACGAGCGGGCGCCGGTCAGATCCTTCGATCCGGCCGAACTCGACGGCTACCGTGCCAACGATCCGGAGCTGGTGGCGTCCAGGCTGCTGGATCCGCTGCTCGCCCGGCGCAACCGCTTCACCCTGGACTGGAGGGGGGCCTGGCGGCTGGACACCCCGTCGGCGTGGCACGCCGGGGCGTGGCCGGTCCTGGTGGAGGTCGTCTTCGAGGATCCGGTGCCGGTGCGCCCGGAGCGGCTCATCGCACAGGGGCTCGGCCTCAGCAGGAGCGAGGTGCTGCGCCGGATCAAATGCGACATTCCGCTGCACCGTCCGACGAGCGCCGGGTTCACCTTCACCGTGATGGCCGGGGAGTAGCGGGGATGTGGCCGTGACGCGCGATGCCGCAAGCATCCGCGCGGAACGCGCCTCGTCCCGCGGCCGTTCCGGCGGCACCGAGTCGCCCAGGGCGGCCACGGTGTCGCCGGAGCGGTCCGGCGCAGGCAGCTGGCGGGGCTCAGGGCCGACGTGCGACTCGGGGCCGTAATCCGGTAGATCGCCCCCGGGCCGCCGGCGCGGTCGTTCGTTTGCGAGAGACGAGAGTTGGAGCCGGCGTTAAGGTTGTCCGTGAAGGCCGGTGAGGAGGTCATCGAGGGCCTCGGTGAGCGCTTGGGAGTTGGCCGGAGTGAACCAGGTGGTGCGGATGCGTTCGTTGCTTCCGTTCGGGGTCTCGTGGTCGGCCGCGAGCCGGTGCAGGGAGCGGGTCTGGTCGCTCAGGGCGCGACCGACGCCCTGGAAGAGGCTGCGAACGTAGCGGTCTGCGTCGCCGGGGGCGATGCCGCGGCCGATCGCCCACGAGGTGAGCGTGGCGAGGTACGAGTAGTGGGTGGTCAGCGTTCCCGTCAGTGCGGAGAAGACGTTGAAGGCCGCCTCGTCCTCGACCGGGAGCACGCCGCCCAAGCGCTCGAAGAGGGAGTTCACCGTCGGGTGCGACGGGCAGGTCACCGTGACCGAGCGGCGTTCGCGTACGGCGGGCAGCGGGATGGCCCGTACCAGCGGGGCGTCGGTGGCCAGTGTCCGGCGCAGGTCGTCGATGCCGACGCCGGCCATCACGTTGACCACCAGGTTGTCTCCGTCCACCCTCAGTCCGGCGAGTGCTTCGTGCCGGTCCGGGCCTCGTACGGCGATGATCACCACCTCGGAACGGTCCACCACCTCCTGATTGTCGGCGCACACCCGCACGCCCTCGAAGCGCTCGGACAGTTCCGCGACCGTGCCTGCTCCTCGGGGGGAGAGGAACACCTCCGGCGCGTTGTCGCCCCCGTCGCACAGGCCCGTCACGATGGCCCGGCCGATCTCGCCCACTCCGATGATGCCGATGCGTTCCACTGCGTCTACCTCCGTGGTGCGTGGTCGTCGTGCCCTGGGCCGGTTTCGGACCGGCCGCGGTCTGGTCACCGACCGGCTGGGCGGCGGATGCGGTAGCGGATGTGGGTGGCCTCCGGTGTGTCGATCACCCGGAGGATGTCCAGTTCCAGGCGCGACGGAAGCGCGTCGAACAACCGCCGGCCACCGCCGAACAGCACCGGGACCAGATGGACCTGCACCTCGTCCAGCAGCCCGGCCTCGATCGCCCGCTGCGCGGTGTAGGCGCCGATCACGTGCACGTGCCGGTCCCCGGCGGCGGCCTTGGCCTGGGCCATCGCGCTTTCGATCCCGTCGGTCACGTAGGTCACCAGTGGATGGTCGGCGACGGACGGGTCGGGTGGCCGGTGACCGGCCACGAAGATCGGGATGCCCTGACCGTGGTGATCACCGCCCCAGTGATCGACCTGTTCGGCGGTACGCCGTCCCGCCAGGACCGCGCCGGCCGTCGCCATTTCGCCGAGCACCTCCCCGGCCGGACCGGACCGACGGAACTGCCCGTCCGGCGTGAGGCCCCATTCGTGGAGCCGGCCGAAGCCGTCGCCGCCGGGGTTGCCGGGCTTGTCGTTCGGGCCCGCGATGTACCCGTCGAGCGACATCGACATGTCAAGCACTGATACCGACATGAACCTGCTCCCGTCCGCTACGTCGCGGCTCACCGGCGCGACCTCTGCCTGCCCGCCCTCAGCGGCTCCCATGCCTGTTCGGGACGCGGATTGGCGCCGGTCAGCACAGTCGCCAATCGGTCGCCGGGGACCGAACCCTCGGCGATCGCCGCCAGGCCCGCCGCCCCCGCCGGTTCCAGGACGATCCCGAGCGTGCGCGCCGCCACCTCCATGGCGGCGGCGATGGCGTCGTCGGTCACCAGGGTGATCTCGTCCACCAGGGCGCGGGCGCGCCGGACCGAGGCCTCGGGCGGGCTGCGCACCGCGATGCCGTCGGCGAAGGTGCGAGCGCGTTCGATGCGGACCGCGCGGCCGGCGCGCAGGCTCTCCAGCATCGAGGGGGCGCCTTCGGCGTTGACCCCCACGATCCGGGTGCCGGGAGCGTGCTCCTTCATCCAGCGCCCCACGCCGTTGATCAGCGCGCCGTCGCCGACC
This sequence comes from Actinomadura sp. 3N407, assembly GCF_052245875.1. Taxonomy (NCBI): domain Bacteria; kingdom Bacillati; phylum Actinomycetota; class Actinomycetes; order Streptosporangiales; family Thermomonosporaceae; genus Actinomadura; species Actinomadura sp. 3N407. The sequence goes on along the minus strand of NZ_JBQQBP010000016.1, from coordinate 219,132 downwards.
GGGAGCACGACGGCGTCAAAGTCGGGACCGTCCGCGCCGCCCGGTGCGCCGCGGGTCAACTCGACTCCGATCGTCCCGGCTCCTTCGGCGATCGCCGCCTGGAGACCGTCCTGCAGGTAGACGCAGCCGGGATGGTGCTCGGCGCGGGCGGCCGCGGCCTCTCGCGCCGACGAGCCGTCCGCCCCCGCCGCGACGACCCGGGCGCCGAAGGCTTCCATCCGTTCCCGCTTGACGGGATTGACGGTCTCGGGCACGAACACCTCGACCGGCATCCCGCGCGTCCGTCCCGCGTAGGCGACGGCCTGCCCGAAGTTGCCCGAGCTGGCGCACACCACCGGCGTGCCGCGTGCGAGCGTGCTCAGCATCAGATCGGCACCCCGGCCCTTGAAGCTGCGCACCGGATTGGCCGTCTCCACTTTCACGGTCACCGCGCGGTCCCCGAGCGCCCGGCACAGCTGCTCGTCGAGGTACTGCGGGGTGTTGAGGAACACCGGATCGATCACCTGCACGGCCTTGTCGATCCGCGCGACGTCCAGATCCATGCGCATCGCCTTTCCCGGGGGACGTGTGGGCCTGGCCGAGGCTAATCGAACCCCCGATCGAAGCGATTGAGAGTTTTCGCGCCGGAACGCAATAATCTTGCATGCCCGAACCGCCGCCACCCCGTCTGGACGAGATCGACGCCCGGCTCCTGGACCTGCTTCAACACGACGCCGGACGCACCCTGCACGATCTCGGCGAACGGGTCGGGCTCTCACCGAGCGCCGTCCAGCGGCGGATCGCCCGCTATCGCAGGGACGGGCTCATCGCCAGGCAGGTCGCCGTGCTCGACCCGCACCGCTTCGGTCCCATCGTCCTGGCCACCGTCCTGGTGACCCTGAACCGGGAATCGTTCGAGCACCACGGCGCCTTCGCCGAACGGATGCTCTCGAACCCGCAGGTCCAGCAGTGCTACCGGGTCGCGGGGCCGTGGGACTACGTGGTCGTCCTGGCCGCGCGGAGCATGCGCGAGTGCGGCCGGCTCGGCGACCGCCTGTTCAAGGCAGACGACAACATCAAGCGTTACGAGACCCTGGTGGCCTTCGACACCATCAAGACCGGCCTGGCCGTCCCGCTTCCCGCGCCACGGCCCTCTCGGCCACGGGACGGGCGGCCATAGGCAGGAAGGCGCGGGTGAGGCCCCAGATTGGTGACGGGCGTCACCGCCATCGGCGGCGGCTGGGTGGATCACATGAGGGGCGCCTTCGCATGGCCGGCCGGTCGGGCAGCCGGGTCCAGGGGCGGAGAAGTCCACTTCCCTGAAGACCGGGGTTACACGCCGCAGGTCGGAGCACGCGTTCGCCGGTGGCGGTCCCGCACAAGATGAATCTCAAGCGACGGCTGCTGTTCCGGGGTTCCCCGACCCCGGCGTTGCTCCGGTTGATAATCTCAACGTTGAGATGATCCTGGAGGGGCGATGGCGGATGCGGTGGACGCGATCCTGGCGCAGTGGGCGCGTGAGCGTCCCGACATGGACGCGTCGCCGATGGGGGTCGTGGGGCGGATCTCCCGGGCGCAGCAGCTGCTGGGCCGGGAGCTGAAGGACTTCTTCGCCGAGCGGGGCCTGGAGACGTGGGAGTTCGACGTCCTGGCGACGCTGCGCCGCCACGGCGCCCCGTACGAGCTGACGGCGGGCGCGCTGCTGAAGGCCGCGATGGTCACCTCCGGGGCGATCACCAACCGGATCGACCGGCTGGAGGGCAAGGGGCTGGTCGAGCGGGTCCGCGACGCGGGGGACCGGCGGTCGGTGCGGATCCGGCTGACTCCGCGGGGCCTGGCCATCGCGGACGAGCTGGTGGGCCTGCACGTCGCCAACGAGGAACGGCTGCTGGCCGCACTGGGCCCGGCCGACCGCGAGCGTCTCGCCGGTGCGCTGCGCACGCTCTTGGAGTCGCTGGGCGACACGTCCCTGGAGTGACGGCGCCGGCGCGGAGCGGGGCTTGCGGCCTGTCCCCGCCGCGGTTCCCGAGGGCGTCCGCCGGCTGCGGGCGGGCGGAGGGCGTCCCCTCCGGCGGGGCCGGCCGGTTGAGCGGCTGACCGCGGTGGCCTCCGCCGGGTCCGTTCGCCGGACGGTCAGGTGAAGCGGCGGACGGCCCGTGTGGCGCGGCCGGCGATGGCGGCCAGGTGGGCGGCGAGTTCGGGCGGGTCGAGCAGGGTGTAGTCGACGGTCAGCAGGGTGATGCGGTAGGCCAGGAACCGCAGCGAGTCGGAGTGGGTGTGCAGGTGGCAGGAGTGGTCGTCGACCGGTTCCAGGACGCCCTGCCAGGCGGTGACGTGCTCGGCGGCCTCTTCCATCGGGACGTGCAGCAGCAGCCGCGCCCGGATCGTCCCGGACCCGCCGGCGAGGGCGTCCATGGCCCAGGCGGCGGCGTCGGCGCCGCCGGGCAGGTCGCGTTCCGGGCCGCGCACGCCGGTGCGGTGCGGCCCGGCGATCCGGTCGGCGCGGAAGGTGCGCCAGTCCGCGCGGTCCTCGTCGTAGGCGACCAGGTACCAGCGGCGGCCCACGGTGACCAGCCGGTGCGGCTGCGCGAGCCGCCGCGTCTCCCGGCCGCCGGCGGCGGTGTAGGCGAAGCGGACCTTCTCGCGGGTGACGCAGGCGGCGGCGAGCAGGGCCAGGACGCCGGGGTCGGCGGGCGGCGGGGCGCCGTCCTGCGGCGGGAGGGACACCGCCGCCTCGGTCAGCGCGGCCACCCGGTGACGCAGTCGGTGCGGCAGGACCTGTTCCAGCTTGGCCAGGGCGCGCAGCGAGGTGTCCTCGATGCCGGTGACGGCGCCCGCGGCGGCGGTGCGCAGCCCGATCGCGATGGCGATCGCCTCCTCGTCGTCCAGCAGCAGCGGCGGCATCGCGGCGCCGGCGGTGAGCCGGTAGCCGCCGGTGTTGCCGTGCGTGGCGCGGACGGGGTAGCCGAGCTCGCGGAGCCGGTCGACGTCGCGGCGGATGGTGCGGGCGGTGACGCCGAGCCGGCCGGCGAGTTCGGTGCCCGACCATTCGCGGGGCGTCTGCAGCAGGGACAGCAGCCGGAGCAGTCGTGCGGACGGGTCGCGCATGTTCCCCATCCTGCCGCGCCAGTAGGACGTTCGCTGACCTATTGGGGTTCTAACGTGGGGAATGCCGGGCCGGAGACCGATCTCCGGCCCCCGTGAACGGAGGCGCGACATGCTGCGAGGATTCGCCACCATCAGCTTCTGGGCCGACGACCTGGAGGCCGCCAAGGACTGGTACGCCGAGCTGCTGGGCATGCGGCCGTACTTCAGCGTGCCGGGGCCGGACGGCTGCGCCGGGTACTACGAGTTCCGGGTCGGGGACTACCAGCACGAGCTGGGTCTGATCGACAACCGGTTCCGCCCCGGCGGCGCGGACGCCCGCCCGGGCGGCGCGGTGATGTTCTGGCACGTCGACGATCTGGAGGCGGCCGTGGAGCGGCTGCTGTCGATGGGCGCGACGGTGTACGAGAAGATCACCGAGCGGGGCGAGGGGACGGGGTTCGTCACCGCGTCGGTCGTCGACCCGTTCGGCAACATCCTCGGCGTGATGACCAACCCGCACTACCTGGAGGTCCTGGCCGCGGCCGGCCCCCGCGGCTGACCGCGCCGTGCGGGGGCGCGGTCAGGCGGCGGAGCGGGCGGGCCGCCCTGCGGGGGGCGGCGTGCTCGGCCGGCGGGCGGGCGGGGCGTCCGGGGATGGCGAGGGTGACCGCCGCGGCCAGCAGCGCGACGCCGCAGCCGAACAGCATGGCGGCGCGGAAGCCGGCCTCGGACGGCAGGACGTGCCCGCCCATGCTCGTGGTCATCTCGGCCAGGACGGCCCCGACGACGGCGGCGGACACGGTCGTGCCGATGGACCGCATGAGGGTGTTGAAGCCGTTGGCCGAGGCGGTCTCCGACGACGGCACCGCGCTCATGATCAGGGCGGGCATGGCCCCGTAGGCCAGCCCGACGCCGGCGCCGCAGACGACGGTGACGATCAGCAGGCCCCACGTCGATCCCATCAGGACCGTCGAGGACCCGTAGCCGAGCGCGATGACCAGGCTGCCGGCGCCCAGGGTGACCTTGGGCCCGGCGGCGGCCGACAGCTTGGCGCCCAGCGGCGAGACCGCCATCATCATCAGGCCGGAGGGCGCCATCCACAGGCCGGCGGCCAGCATCGACAGCCCGAGGCCGTATCCGGTGGCCTCGGGCAGCTGCGGCAGCTGCATCACGATCAGCGCCTGCGCGTACATGGCGCATCCGACCAGCACCGAGGCCAGGTTGGTGAACGGGACCTGGCGCCGCGCGGTGACGCGCAGGTCGACCAGGGGTTCGGCGGTGCGCAGCTCCCACCACGCCCACGCCGGCAGGAGGGCCGCGGCGGCGGCGAGCAGGCCGAGGGTGGTGCCGCTCGTCCAGCCCCAGCCGGCGCCCTCGGACACGCCGAGCAGCAGGCACACCAGCGCGGTTCCCAGGCCGAGCGCGCCGGTGGCGTCGAGGCGTCCCCGGGCCCGCGGGGGCGTGGGGGCACCAGGCGCCCAGATCAGCACGGCGATCAGCACGCTGAGCGCGCCGGCCCCCAGAACAGCACCCGCCAGCTGGCGTGCTCGGCGACCGCGGCCGCGATCGGCATGCCGAGCGCCCCGCCGATGCCCATGGACGCGCTGATCAGCGCGATCGCCGAGCCGAGCCGCTCGGGCGGCACAGCCACATGACCGGTCCGCGCGGCCGGCGCGAGGGCGGCCACATGGACCGCAGCGCCTACATCCGGCTCAGCCGCATCCGCCTGGAGGGCCCGATGTCGATCGGGCAGCTCAGCGAGGCGTTCGGGCTGGACCCCTCCACCCTGAACCGGCAGACCGCCGCCATGCTGCGCGCCGGCCTGGTCGAGCGCATCGCCGACCCCGGCGCCGGCATCGCCCGCAAGTTCCGCATCACCGGCGAGGGCGAGCGCCTCCTCGACGAGGAGCGCGACCGGAGCGTCCGGGGCCTGGACAAGGTGCTGGCCGACTGGACGCCCGAGGACGTCGCGGCCTTCGCCGCGTTCCTGCGGCGGTTCAACACCGACATCGAGCGCCTCGCGGGACGCCCCTGGCCCCGCCCCTGACCCCGCCCGGCCCGCGTACCGCGCACCGGGGCGGGAGGGCGGGGAGGGCGGCGGGTGCTCAGCCGCCGGCGGTGTAGTCGCGCAGGTGGCGGGCGGTGAGCGTGGCGGCGCCGGCGACCAGGTCGGCGGGCGTGCCGGTGAACACGACCTCGCCGCCGTCGGCGCCCGCGCCGGGGCCGAGGTCGATGATCCAGTCGGCGTGCGCCATGACGGCCTGGTGATGCTCGATGACGATGACGGTGTTGCCGTCGTCGACGAGGCGGTCCAGCAGCGCGAGGAGCTGGTCGACGTCGGCGAGGTGCAGCCCGGTGGTGGGCTCGTCCAGGACGTAGGCGGCGGCCTTGCCGGCCATGTGGAGGGCGAGCTTGAGGCGCTGGCGCTCGCCGCCGGACAGGGTGGTGAGGGGCTGGCCGAGGCCGAGGTAGCCGAGGCCGACGTCGGCGAGCCGGTCCAGGACGGCGCGGGCCTGGCCGGTGGTGAAGAACTCGCGGGCCTCGGCGACGGGCATGGCCAGGACCTGGCTGATGTCCTTGCCGCGCAGGGTGTGGCCGAGGACCTCGGCGGTGTAGCGGCGTCCCTCGCACTCCTCGCACACCGAGGCGACGCCGGCCATCATCGCCAGGTCGGTGTAGACCAGGCCGATGCCCTTGCAGGCGGGGCAGGCGCCCTCGGAGTTGGCGCTGAACAGGGCCGGCTTGACGCCGTTGGCCCTGGCGAACGCGGTGCGGATCGCGTCCAGCAGGCCGGTGTAGGTGGCGGGGTTGCTGCGGCGGGACCCGCGGATGGGGGCCTGGTCGACCACGACGACGCCGTCGCGCCCGGGCAGTGACCCGTGGATGAGGGAGCTCTTGCCCGATCCGGCGACGCCGGTGACGACGGTGAGGACGCCGAGGGGGACCTCGACGTCGACGTTCTTGAGGTTGTGCAGGTCCGCGCCCTTGATCGGCAGGTGCCCGGACGGCTCGCGGGCCGTGTCGCGCAGCCGGGCGCGGTGGCCGAGGTGGCGGCCGGTGCGGGTGCCGGAGGCGCGCAGCCCGGCGAGGTCGCCGGTGAAGCAGACCTTCCCGCCGGCGGCCCCGGCGCCGGGTCCGAGGTCGACGATGTGGTCGGCGATCGCGATGGTCTCGGGCTTGTGCTCGACGACCAGGACGGTGTTGCCCTTGTCGCGCAGCCGCAGCAGCAGGTCGTTCATGCGGGCGATGTCGTGGGGGTGCAGCCCGGCGGTGGGCTCGTCGAAGACGTAGGTGACGTCGGTGAGGCTGGAGCCCAGGTGGCGGACCATCTTCACGCGCTGGGCCTCGCCGCCCGACAGGGTGGTGGACTCGCGGTCCAGGCTGAGGTAGCCCAGGCCGATCTCGACCAGGGAGTCCAGGGTGTCCTGCAGGGTGGCGCGCAGCGGCGCCACCGACGGGTCGGCGATGCCGCGGACGAACGCGGCCAGGTCGCTGATCTGCATGGCGGCGCAGTCGGCGATGTTGCGCCCGCCGATCCGGCTGGCGAGCGCGGCGGGGTTCAGGCGGGCGCCGCCGCAGGCGCGGCAGGCGCTGAAGGCGACCGCGCGTTCGACGAACGCGCGGATGTGCGGCTGCAGCGACTCGGTGTCCTTGCCGAGGTAGAGGCGCCGCACCTTGACCAGCAGCCCCTCGTAGGTGGTGTTGAACCCACCGCTCTTGATCTTGGTGGCGGGTTTGTGGAGCAGGTCGTCCCACTGCCGCGCGGTGTAGTCGCGCAGCTTGACGGCGGGGTCGACCAGGCCGGACTCGGCGATGACCTTCCAGTACCAGGACCCGACGCCGAAGCCGGGGACGGTGATGGCGCCCTCGTCCAGCGACAGGTCCCGGTCGACGAGCTCGCCGAGGTCGATCTGGGTGGCGCGGCCGAGGCCCTCGCATTCGGGGCACATGCCCTCGGCGTTGTTGAAGCTGAACGCCGAGGAGGTGCCGGCGTGCGGCTCGCCGAGCCGGCTGAAGATGATCCGCAGCATGGCGTGGGCGTCGGTGGCGGTCCCGACCGTGGAGCGGGAGTTGGCGCCCATCGGCTCCTGGTCGACGACGATCGCGGCGCTGAGATTGCGCAGCGTGTCGACGTCGGGGCGGCCGACGCTCGGCATGAAACCCTGCACGAACGCGGTGTAGGTCTCGTTGATCAGCCGCCGCGACTCGGCCGCGATGGTGCCGAACACCAGCGACGACTTGCCCGAGCCGGACACCCCGGTGAACACCGTCAGGCGCCGCTTGGGGACGTCCACGTCGATGCCGGCGAGGTTGTTCTCCCGTGCGCCGCGGACCTCGATGACGTCGTGGGCGTCGGCGGCCGGGCGGCCGCCCGGACCTGCGGTCGCCGGTGCGGTCGTCGAAGGGAGGGACATGCGGGCTTCCTCGCTCACTTGATAGTTTAGGCCATAAAGAAATACGGGGAGATCATCGTCCTCGGCACATTAGTTTATGGCATAAGGAGTTGTGGTTTGGTCGTGTTCGCCGGCCAGGGCGACGCCCGCCGCTCGATGGACCTGCTGTGGCGCGCGCCGGAGCCGGAGCGGCCGGACGGCCCCGGGCCCGGGGCGCGCCGGCGGGCGCGGCCCGGGCCGCGCCCGGGGCTGAGCGTGGAGGTGATCGTGGACACCGCGATCGCCGTCGCGGACGCCGAGGGGATGGCGGCGCTGTCGATGCGCGCGGTCGGCGAGCGGCTGGGCCGCACGGCGATGGCCCTGTACACCTACGTCCCCGGCAAGGGCGAGCTGATCGACCTGATGTACGACCGGGCGCTGGGCGAGCTGCCGGGCCGCTACGACGTCCCGGCGGGCTGGCGGGCGGCGCTGGCGGCGTGGGCCGAGGACACCTGGGCGTTCTACCTGCGGCATCCGTGGATGCTGCAGGTGTCGCAGGCGCGGCCGGTGCTGGGGCCGGGCGAGTACCGGGCGCTGGAGGCGCTGCTGGGCGTCCTGGCCGCGACCGGCCTGCCGGCGCCGCAGGTCGGGAGAGCGGTGTCGGCGCTGTCGAGCGTGGTGCGGGGCGCGGCGCGGACCCTGGCCGAGTCGCGGCAGGCGGTGCGGGCGACGGGACTGCCGGAGGATCTGTGGTGGCACGGGCGCGCGGAGGCGCTGCGGGAGCTGGCGCCCGGCTTCGCGGACCGTTTCCCGCTGGTGACCTGGCTGCAGGCCCAGGACGCCACCGCACGCGGCGAGGGGGACGCCGCGGCGGGCGCGGGCGAGGACGTGGCCGGCGGCGCGGGGGAGGAGCGCGTCCCGTACCTGGAGCGGGCGGCGCGGGAGGCGTTCGAGGGCGGGCTGGCCCTGGTCCTGGACGGCATCGAGGCCGCGGCCGCCCGCGCCTGACCGCCCCGGGACGGCCCGCGGGCGCCGGGGTCAGCCGAAGATCGCGGCGGGGTCGCCGGTGAACCAGACGTTGTCGATGACGACGCCGCGCATCACCCACCGGCTGCCGTCGCGGACGAGTTCGGTGTCGTAGAGGTTCTTCAGCAGGGCGTGGACGCCGCGGTCGGCGGTGAGCAGGTGCTGGGCCTCCACCAGCGCGGTCAGCCGCGCGGAGGCGCCGCCGGGCTGGACGTGGACGCGGGGGTTGGTGACCTGGTGGGTGGTGTCGACGCGGCCCTCGAACCCGCCGAGGATGGTGGCGACGATGGTGTCGCGTCCCGACATCGGCGGCGGCTCGGCGCCCCACGCGGCGGCCGCGGGGCGGAAGTCGAGCTCGGCGTCGGCGGCGAAGGCGGAGGCCAGCAGGCCGGGGTCCTTGAGGTCCTGGCCGAGCCCGAACCGGTACAGCGCGTCGATGATCTCGGTGCGGTCCCGCAGCTCGGCGGCGCCGGCGCCGGGGGACTCGGCGCCGGGGGACAGCGCATGGTGGCGGGTGACGTACATGACATGCTCCCGTGCAGGCCGGACGGTTTTCGGACAGGTCCAGCGTCGCGGCGGACGCTGTGGCGATCAACGCGGTCCCGTGCAAGGATCGTGAAGCCAGGCTTAACGATTGGGGGCGGGCGGTGCTGGAGCGGCACGAGATCGAGGCGTTCCTGACGCTGGCCGAGGAACTGCACTTCGGCCGGACGGCGGAGCGGCTGCACGTGTCGACGGCCCGGGTGAGCCAGACGATCCGCAGGCTGGAGCGGCGGGTGGGGGTCCGGCTGTTCGACCGGACGTCCCGGCGGGTGGAGCCGACCCCGGCGGGGCGGCGGCTGGCGGCCGAGGTCGGGCCGGCGTGGGAGCGGATCGGCGCGGCGGTGGAGCGGGCGGTGCGGGAGGGCCGGGGCGTCACCGGCACGCTGGCCGCCGGGTTCACCGGCGCGGCGGCGGGGCAGCTGGTGGCCGGCGCCGCCGAGCTGCTGCACGCGCGTGAGCCGGGCTGCCGGGTGCGGATCCGGGAGGTGCGGGCCGGTGACGTCGCGGCGTGGCTGCGCGACGGCGAGGTGGAGGTGTGCCTGGGGGCGCTGCCGGTGCGGGAGCCGGGCGTCGCGGCCGGGCCGGTGCTGCTGCGGGAGGCGGCGATGCTGGCGGTGCCGTCGGGGCACCCGTTCGCGCGCCGCACGTCGGTGCCGGTGGCGGATCTGGCCCGGGTGGAGGTGCTGGCGCCGGGCGCGACGTTGCAGGAGACCCTGACGCTGGTCGGTGCGGGCCAGGGCGTGTTCCGCGTGGGCGCGCATGTCCGCCGCTACCACGCGCGGCCCGACGTCGCCTACGTCCCGCTGGGGGACGCGCCGCCCGTGGAGTGGGGGCTGCTGTGGCGTGCGGGCGGTGACAGCGCCCGTGTCCGCGCCTTCGCCGAGGCGGCGCGCGACCTGCTGCGCGGCCCGTGACCCCGGGGGGCCCGGCGGGGGGTGTGAGGTGTGTCTCTCCGGCCGCCGGGACGTCACATCCGGGGGCGTGCGGGTGCTCCTATCAGTATGGAGACATTCGCGATCCAGCCGCGGGACGTGACCTGCCACACCCTCCTGTACGCCGCCCACGACGCGTTCCGCCGGGATCTGGACCGGCTCGCGGCGGCAGCGGCGGCCGGCAAGGGCGGGGCCGCGCACGTCCGCGCGGGCTGGGAGAACCTCAAGGACCAGCTCCGCGGGCATCACGACCTGGAGGACCGCGTGCTGTGGCCGCGGGTGGAGCGGGCGGTCGCGGGCCGCCGCGCGGAGCGGGCGGTGCTGGAGGAGATGCGCGCCGAGCACGCCCGGATCGGGCCGCTGATCGGGCGGGTCGACGCGGTGCTGCGCGACGGCGGGGACCTGCCGGCGGCGGTGCGGGAGCTGCGCGGGGCCGTGGAGGCGCATCTGCGGCACGAGGAGATGACGGCGCTGCCGCTGGCGGAGTCGGTGCTGGGTCCCGGGGAGTGGCGGGAGGTCGCCGACGAGGCCGCCGGCCGGTGCGAGGCGGGCACGCCGCTGTTCGTCCCGTGGGTCGTGGACGGGATCGCGCCGATCGAGCGGAGCCGGTTCCTGACGGCGCTGCCGGCGCCGGTGCGGGAGCGCAACCGGGTGGCGTGGGAGCCCCGCTACCGCAAGCGGCGCCTGTGGAGCACCTGAGGCCCGGCCGCCCGCCCGTCACCAGGGGACGGCGCGGGCGGTGATGTGGTGGTCGGCGGGGTTGTAGTAGGACAGCAGCAGCGCGCCGCGGGTGCTGAGGCCGGGGTGGCCGATGAGGGCGCGGCACTGGTCCAGGCCCGATCCGCCCGAGCAGGGGACGGTGCCGTCCGCGGCGCGGGTCCAGGGGCCTTGCGGGGCGGGGGCGCGCCAGAGCCGGTAACGGCCGTCCAGGCCGCGCTGCTCGACCATGACCAGGCCCTTGCCGAGGGAGCTGTAGTCGGCGACGTGGACCAGGTAGGGCGCGGCGCCGTGCACGACGGTGCGGGCCTGGGCGGCGTCGGGGGTCCAGCCGCCGGGCGTCCAGTACCGGTAGGCGGCGGGGTCGCGCCAGGCGGCGGGGTCGGCGCGGACGCGGGCGAGGGTGACGCGCCCGCCGTGGCAGACGCCGAACGCGGAGGTGTCGCACACCGAGGCGAACAGGTACAGGTGGCCGCGGGCGAACACCGGTGAGCCGAGGTTGTGCTGGACCGGCAGCCCGGAGGGGGAGGTGAACAGCCGGGTGCGGCCGGTGAGGGCGTGGCCGGCGGGCCGGTAGGTGACCAGGCCGAATCCCTGGGTGCTGATGGTGGTGCCGTGCACGCACACGTCGGTGTAGGCGATCAGGAGGGTGGCGGTGCCGGGCGGTCTGGCGGCGCCGGAGGCCCAGGAGGCGCTGTAGGCGGTGCCGGGGAGGTGGCAGGGGCGGCCGTCGGGCAGGACGAGTCCGGGCTGCGCGCCGAGCATGCCCTGCGGGGGCCGTGCCCGGTCGGACGGTGACGGCCCGGCGGGCCGCCCCGCGGAGGGTCCGGCGGGTGACGGGGCGGGCGGCGCGGCCGGTGGCGTGGCGGGCGTGGGCAGTTCGGTGAGGGCGGCGGGGACGCGGCCGGGGTCGGCGGCGCCGGTGGCGGCGGTGGTGCCGAGCCACAGCCCGGAGCGGGCGCCCTTCCAGACCGTGTCGCAGAACAGCCAGAGGCTGCGGCGGGGCCGGCCGGGAAGCGGGGCGCTGTAGCCGCAGTCGCGGTCGATGGTGTTGCCGGGGGCGGCGGTCTCGTAGGCGGACAGGATGCGGGCGGGCGGCGCGGCGCCGGGCGGGCGGGGCGGGGAGGAGAGGACGACGGCCGCGACCGCGGCGAGCAGGACGGTGACGGCGGCGGCGATGAGGGCGGTGCGGGCACGGGAGTGACGGCGGGTCACGCTCCCTCCTCCCCGGCGCCGCGGGTGCGGCGGTTGCGGTCCGGTGCGGCTCTGCGCGGTGGTCGTGGCCGGGCGGCCCGGCGGTGGACCTCATAGCGTGGCCTGCCGCGGCCCTGCGATCAACCGGCCGGCGGGCGCGGCCGCGTTCAGAAGCGGGTGGTGAGCAGGCCCAGGACGGCGACGCCGGCGGTCAGCCAGGCGGCGTAGTCGCCGATGTGGCCCGAGTGCAGGGCGTGCAGGCGGGCGGAGGCCGCGGCGCCGGCGCGTCCGGCCAGGCGCACCGCGGTGCGCCCGGTGCGGGCCCGTCCGGTGCGGGCCCGTCCGGTGGCGCGGCGGGCGGCGGGTGCGGCGATGGCCAGGGTGAGCAGCAGCGTGGCGGCGGCGCCGCCGAGGCCGGACGCGGTCCAGGGGTCGGCGGGCGGCGCGTCCGGGCGGGTGAGGTGGCCGTCCAGGACGAGACCGGCGTAGGCGTCGCGGTTGGCGAAGACGTGGGCGGCGTCGGCGACGGGCCCGCCGGGCAGCAGCCCGGACGCCAGCCCGGCGGCGAGCAGGGCGACGGCGGGGGCGAGCATGATCCAGGGGATGGACCGCAGTGTGGCGGTGGTCTCGCGGTCCTCGCGGCCGCCCTGCCCGCTCTGCCCGCCGGCGGGCGGACGGGACGGTGCGGGGCCGGTGTCGGCGGGGGTGCCGCGGAACACCACGAGCCACACGCGCAGGACGGCGCCGGCGGTGAGCGCGGACGCGGCGATCGACAGCGGCGGGAACCACCACCAGCCGAGGTCCAGGGCGGCGTGCCCGGTGACCGCCCGCCCGGCGTACAGGCCGGACGGCGGCAGCCCGGCCAGGCACAGCGCGCCGATGAGGAACGTGGCGCCGGAGACGGGCATGCCGCGGCCGCGGCCGCGCAGGTCGCGGGCGTCGGCGGTCTCGTGCCGGTTGAGCAGGGCCCCGGCGGCCAGGAACAGCGCGCCTTTGGCCCCGGCGTGCCCGGCCAGGTAGTAGGCGGTGCCGGCGAGCCCCCCGGGGGTGCCGGCGGCGACGCCGACCAGCAGCAGCCCGGTCTGGCTGATGGTGGCGTAGGCAAGCAGCCGCTTGATGTGGTGCTGCAGGACGCACATCACCGCGCCCAGCGCCGCCGCGGCCGAGCCCAGCACCGCGATGGCGGTCAGCGGGACCAGCCCGGCGAACACCGCCCAGTAGGTCCGCGCGACCCCGTAGACGCCGAGTTCGACCATGATGCCGGAGAACAGGACGCAGACGGGGGTCGGGGCGACGGCGTGGGCGTCGGCGAGCCAGAAGTGGAACGGCACGGCGGCGGCCTTGACCAGGTAGCCGGTGCAGATCAGCACGAACGAGGCGGTGATCAGCGCGTCGGCGTGCCCGCCGCCGAGGCCGGCGCCCGGCGCGTGCAGGGCGCGTCCGGCGGAGGCCATCACCAGCTCGCCGGTGCGCCCGTACACCAGCGCGATGCCGGCGAGGGTGAGGTAGGCGCCGATGGACTGGACGATCCCGAAGTTGATGGCGCCGTGGACGCTGGAGGGGTCCTCGGGCCGGTATCCGGTCAGGACGACCGCGACGATGCTCATCAGCTGGAAGAACACGAACGCGTCGAGCAGGTCGCCGCTGTAGGTGAACGCGCACATCGACGCCAGGAACAGCAGGATCAGGGCGTGGAAGATCGCGTGGACGTCGGTGAAGTACCGCCAGGAGAAGGCCAGCGCCGCCAGGGTCAGCACGGCGGTGACGCAGGAGAGTGCGGCGGCGGGGGTGTCGGCGGCCAGGGGGACGCCGACGCCGGTGCCCGGTCCCCAGCCGCCGAGCCAGGCGACCTGCGGGCGGTGGGGGGCGCGCAGCAGGGTGAGGGCGGTCAGCGCGGTGACGGCCGCCGCGGTGGTGAGCGCGGTGACGTCGGCGGCGGCGCGCGGCAGCCACCGCCCGGCGGCGGCCAGCAGCGCCGCGGCGAGGACCGGCAGCGCGATCGTGACCTGCAGGATCATTGTTCGAGGGACCGCATCTCGCGGGGGTCCAGGGTGCCGCGGCGCTTGGCGACCTGGACCGCCAGCGCCAGCAGCAGGGCGGTGACGGCGGCGCCGACGACGATGTCGGTCGCCGCGACGGCCTGCACGACGGGGTCGGTGACGGGCCTCCCGGCGGGCGGCGGCGGGCGGTCGCCGAAGGACGGCGCGGTGGCGCCGTACCGGTAGCCGATGGCCACCAGCAGCACGTAGGTGCCGGACTGGGTGACCGACAGGCACACCACGGCGTGGATGAGGTCGCGGCTGGTGACGATCCCGTACAGGCCGACGAGCGTGATCCAGCCGGCGGTCAGGTAGGGCAGCAGGCTCACGGCGGCCCCCCGGAGCGGCCGGTGCCGTGGACCAGGAGGGCCTGCTCGAAGAACTTGCCGACCAGCAGCACCAGCGCGCATCCCAGTTCGAGGCCGACCGCGCCGTTGAGGGCGGGGACGCGCCCGGTGGCGGCCTGCCCGGCCGCCGCCAGCGCCAGGACGGTGAACGCGGCGGCGCCGAGCCCCGCGCCGGACTCCAGCAGCGGGATGGACCGCAGCCGCTGCAGCGCCGGGTAGTCCCCGGCCAGGTACAGCAGGTGCAGGGCGGTGCCGAGGATGACGCCGCCCTGGAATCCGCCGCCGGGGGACTGGTGGCCGTGCGCGACGACGTAGACGCCGACGAGCAGGGTGACGGGCAGCAGCAGGTAGCCGGTGACGCGCAGCGCGTCGGGCACCTCGGCGGGCCCGTGCCGGTGCCGGGCGGCCTCGTCCTCGGCCTCCCCGCCGACCAGGCGCAGCAGCACGACGGCGCCGACGGCGGCGGCCAGCAGGATCAGCACCTGGCCGGCGGTGTCGAGGACGCGCTGGTCGAAGGTGACCGACGCGACGGCGTTCGGGGTGCCCTGGTCCACCGCGTGCCGGGCGGACCGGTCGCCGTGGGGGTGGGCGGGGCCGCCGAAGCCGGGCAGGCCGAGCGCCCCGGCGGCCAGGACCGCGGCGGTGCCGGCGGCGCCGGCGGCGAACAGCGCGATGCGGGCGCGGTCGTTCACTCGCGCGCCCCCCGCCTCCGGCCGCCCCCGCCGCGGCCGGTGCCGCTCCCGTCGTCTCCGGCGCCGGCGCCGGGGGCGCGCTCGCCCTCGTCGCCGCCGCCGGTGGCGCCCGCCTCGCCGCCGTCGCCGCGGTAGCGGCGGGTGGCGTGCAGGGCCAGCACCACCATCAGCGGCACCAGCACCGTCTGGACGGCGAGTTCGGACATCGCGACGCCGGGCGCCTGCAGGATGAGGAACAGCAGCCCGAGCACCATCCCGAAGCCCGACAGCACGATCGCCTGCCGGACGGCGCTGCGGGTCAGCACGACCGCGGTCGCCATCGACGCCGACAGCACGAGCGCGGTGACGATCAGCGCGTCCGCGAGCGGACCCGACAGCGCGTTCATCGGCTCCGTCGCGAACGCGGCGCTCGGCGGCGGGACGTGCACGGCGGGGTCACTCCGTTCTTCCGGCGGCGCGTTCGACGGCCTCCCCGGCGGTGACCACGGCCGGGGGGCCGGTGGCGGCGAGCAGCACCGCGATGACGGCGAGTTCGGCGACGTCGTGCCAGGACGACCAGGGCCGCAGCGCCGTCCCGGCGATCAGCAGCGGCGCGGCCAGGATGGTGACGGGCGCGACGGCGTGCAGCCGGGCGGCGGCGCCGCGGGTGAACGGCAGCCGCAGCGCGGACGCGACCGCGACGGCGGCGCCGGCCCAGGTCAGCACGTCGGCGAGCAGGTCCAGGTTCATCGCGTGCCCTTCGCGGTCACAGCGTCCGGCTCAGGAACCGGGCGAACACCAGGGATCCGGAGAACGACAGCAGCGCCAGCACCAGCGCCACGTCCAGGTAGGCGGGCCGGCCGTAGGCGGCGGCCAGCAGCACCAGCACGAGGGTGACCAGCGGGCCGGTGACGATGAGCCCGGCGAGCCGCCCGGCGGGGGTGCCGCGCAGCATGGCCGGCAGCGCCGGCAGCAGCGCCCCGATCATGAGCGCGAGGGCGGGCAGCGCGGTGCCGGCCACGTCGGGCGTCATGACCGCTCCCGGGCGGGGTCGGCGACGAGCCCGGCGCGGCGCAGGCTCCGCTCGTAGGGGGAGGGGTCGGGGACCAGGCGGTGCACGCGCAGCAGTTCGCGTTCGGGGTCGACGCCGCCGACGTAGGTGCCGGGTGCGGCCGAGATCAGCAGGGTGGCGGTGCCGCGGTCGGCGCGTCCGGGCGCGACGGCCAGCGGCGTCCAGTCCCCGCCGGCGGCGCCGCGGACGATGATGCGGGCGGTGTCGGCCACGACCTGGCCGGGCAGCCGGGCCAGTGCCGGCAGCAGCCGGGCGGGCGTGGCGGGGCGCCGGCGGGGGGCGCGTCCGGCGGCGGGTTCGCCGGAGCCGCCGGAGGTGAACAGGGCGGGGCCGGCGGCGGCCGCGGCGGCGGCACCGGCGGCGGCCGCGGCGGCGCCGACGGTGATCTGGGTGAGGGACAGGGTGGACGCGAGCGCGAGGTAGAGCGCCAGCAGGACGGCCCACCAGGCCAGCGGCCCGGCGGCGCGGCGGGCGGCCCGGCCGGGCGCGCGGGGGCGGGGGCGGGGCGTGCGCGTGTGGGCGGGCATGCGCGTGTGGGCGGGCATGGCCGTCGGCATACCCGGACGGACGGTTCCAACCGTCGCCGCCGGCGGCGGGCGGGGATGTTTGCCGCGGCCGGTCCGGGTAGGGCGCCGGTTGCAGGCCCCGTCCAGCGCGCCCGCAACGGGCAGGGGAGGTGTCGGTGACCAGGTTCGGGTACTTCCTGTCGGCCGAGGAGCACGGGCCGGGGGAGCTGGTGCGGCAGGCGCGGATGGCCGAGCGGGCGGGGTTCGAGGCGCTGTGGATCTCCGATCATTTCCATCCGTGGCTGGACGAGCAGGGGCAGTCGCCGTTCGTGTGGTCGGTGATCGGGGCGGTGTCGCAGGCGACGTCGCTGCCGATCGGGACGGCGGTGACGTGCCCGCTGGTGCGGACCCATCCGGTGGTGATCGCGCAGGCCGCGGCGACGAGCGCGGTGCTGGCCGGCGGCCGGTTCACCCTGGGCGTCGGGACGGGGGAGTTCCTCAACGAGCACATCGTCGATTCGCGGTGGCCGGTCGCCGCCGAGCGGCTGGACATGCTGGAGGAGGCCGTGGGCCTGATGCGGCGGCTGTTCACCGGCGGGCTGGTCACCCACCGCGGCGAGCACTACCGGGTGGACACCGCGCGGCTGTACACGCTTCCGGACGAGCCGCCGCCGATCTTCATGTCGGGTTTCGGGGGCAAGGCGGCGAAGCTGGCGGGGCGGATCGCCGACGGGTTCATCTGCATGATGCCCGACGAGGAGCTGGTGAGGGAGTTCCGGCACGGCGGCGGCGAGGGCAATCCGGTGCAGGGCGGGCTGAAGGCGTGCTGGGGACCCGATGAGGCGGAGGCGCGCCGGACGGCGCTGCGGCTGTGGGCCAGCGACTTCCTGCCGGGCGAGGCGAACCAGCTGCTGCCGCTGCCGCGGCAGTTCCGGCAGCTGACGGAGCTGGTGACCGAGGACATGGTGGCCGAGCGGGTGCCCTGCGGACCCGACCCGCGGGTGCACGCGGCGGCGCTGCGCGCCTACGTCGACGCCGGGTACGACGACGTGTTCGTGACGCAGATCGGGCCGGAGCAGGACGGCTTCTTCGACTTCTACGCCGGTGAGGTGCTGCCGCGGCTGCGCGGCGGCTGAGGCCGGCACGTCCCGGGGCGAGGTCCCGGGCGGTACACCCCCGATGGAAGGACCACTGATGAACACCCCCTCGGTGCCCGGTGACGGGCCCGGAAAGGCGAGCCGGAACGCGGCCGGGCCCGCCGGGTCCGCAGGCAGGACCGGCACGGCGGGCAGGAAGGCGGGCGCGTCCGGTGCGGGCAGGGCCGGCAAGGCCGCCGCGGGCTCCGCGCGCAAGCCCGCCGGAGGAGCGGCCAAGGGCGGCGCGGCCGCATCCCAGGGCGCGAAGGGCGCGGCGCAGGCCGGCGGCCGGGTGGCGGCGCTGCCCGGCCGGGTGGCGGGGCTGGCCAGGCTGATGACGCTGGCGCGGATGCTGCGCGCCGTCCCGGTGGTGGTGGCCGGTGTCGCGGGCGTCGTCGTCGGGCGGCTCACGGCGCGGAAACGCTGACCCTCCCGGCGCGGCCCGGAAGCGCCCCCGGAGGGGCCGACCACGGCCCTCCGGGGGCGCTTGGTGCTCCTTGGCCGGCGGGTGACCGAAACGAGGAGGCCAGTTTAGGGAGATCAGTGCGGGTACAGGGGTCACGTGTACAACCGCCAAAACCCCCCAATTCACACCAAACCCCCTACACCCACAGGGAGTGGATGACATGACTGGGCCGATCGCCCAGCAGACCTCGGGCAGCAACTACGTCCAGCGCGGCGGGTCCAGCAGCAGCCTCGCCGACGTCGTCGACCTGATCCTGGAAAAGGGCCTGGTCATCGACCTGTACGCCCGGGTCTCGCTGGTGGGCATCGAGATCCTCACCGTGGACGTGCGGATCGTCGTCGCCAGCGTCGACACCTACCTGCGCTTCGCCGAGGCCGTGAACCGCCTCGACATCGCCCACGACGGCACCTCACAGGGGCTGCCTCAGTTCGTGGAGGGCATGCAGGAGTCGGGCGCCAAGAAGAAGACCCGCGGCGCCCTGGAAGGCGCCCAGGAACGGCTGAAGGAGACCTTCGGCGGCGACGAGTCCGAGGAGGACGACGACAAGCAGCCCGCGCGGCGCCGCTCGTCCCGCAAGAAGGAGGACGAGGAGTCATGACCACGCCGCAACCCCCCGGCGGCCCGGGCCCCGGGGGAGCCCCGCAGTACGTGTACGGGGTGACCCGCTCGGGCACGGCCCTGCCCGGCGACGTGAACGGCCTGGACGACCTGCCGGTCGCCCTGGTCGAGGACGGCGGCGTGTGCGCCGCGATCGTCAGCGACCTGCCGCGCGACCGGGCGCTCGGCGAACGCGCCGACCTGGTGGCGCACCAGCGGGTCCTGAACGCGCTCGTCGACGCCGGGACCGTGGTGCTGCCGTTCCGGTTCGGCGCGGCGCTGGCCGACCGCGCCGCCGTGGAGAAGGAACTGCTGGCCGGCAACTCCGAGCGGTTCGGGCACGTCCTGGACCAGCTGGACGGCAAGATCGAGCTGCGCCTGAAGGCCACCTACGTCCAGGACGCGGTGCTCCGCGAGATCATGGCGGCCGAACCGGAGATCGCCGAGCTGTCGCGGCGGCTGCGCGAGGTCCCGCCCGACGTCGCCGACGCCGTCTACTACGACCGCATCCGGCTCGGCGAGCTGATCGCGCAGTCGATGGAGCGGCTCCGCGAGGCCGACGGGCGGACGCTGCTGGACGGCGCCGCCCCGGCGGCCGAGGCCGTCGCCGCCAAGACGCCCGTCCGCGAGGAGGACGTCCTGGACGCCTCGTTCCTGGTCCGCGCCGACCGGCGAGCCGAGTTCGAGCGGGCCGTCGACGAGCTGGCCCGCGACCACGCCGACCGCGTCAAGGTCCGGCTGATCGGGCCGCTGCCGCCCTACGACTTCGTCCCGGAGGAGTAGGCGATGGGGCTGTTCACCGGGCTGGTGACGCTGCCGCTGGCGCCCGTGCGCGGCGTGATGTGGCTGGCCGAGACGCTGACCGAGCAGGCCGAGGCGCAGCTGTACGACCCGGGGCGGATCGCCGCGCAGATGCAGCAGATCGCCGACGAGGCCGCCGCCGGTGAGATCACCGAGGACGAGGCCGCCGAGCGGGAGGAGGAGCTGATCCGCCGGCTGAACGAGGGCCGTGCCCGCGAGCAGGCCCGCCGCGAGCAGGCCGGCGGCTAGGGGGCCCGTGATGATGTCCGCGTCCGAGGCCGCCAAGCGGGCGGCCGAGCACGTCACCGCGATGACCGGCCGCAGCGCCGAATGCGTGGTGGGGGTGGAGCGCACCGGCGAGGACGGGTGGCGCGTGCTGGTGGAGGTCGTGGAGACCCGCCGCATCCCCGACTCCGCCGACATCCTCGCGATCTACGAGACCGAGGTGGACGCGGACGGGGACCTGACCGGCTACCGCCGCGCCCGCCGCTACCCCCGCGGACGAGTGGAGAGGGACTAGAGCATTGAGTGAGATCTCCTGGACCGGGACCCGGTCGCCCGCACGGTCGACGGCCGGTGAGAAGACCTCGGCCAACCTGGCCGACCTGCTGGAACGCATCCTCGACAAGGGCATCGTGATCGTCGGGGACATCCGGGTCAACCTGCTCGACATCGAGCTTCTGACGATCAAGCTGCGGCTGCTGGTGGCGTCGGTGGACCGGGCCAAGGAGATGGGCATCGACTGGTGGGAGCACGACCCGTCGCTGTCGTCCAAGGCCCGGCAGGCCGACGGGCGGGCGGAGGACGGGACCGGCGGCGACCGCGCCCTGCTGGAGGAGAACCGGCGGCTGCGCGAGCGGCTGGCCGCCCTGGAGGCCGGCGGCGGCACCGCAGGCGGCGCAGATCAACGCGCCGGCGACGCGGCCGGTGACGCGCTGGCCGCCCGTCCGGGGCGGGGGAAGGAGCCCAGAACATGACCGACACCCGGTTCACCGGCGACACCGCCGTCTACCTGTACGGGGTGGCGCGCGACCTGGACCCCGCCGTGCTCGGCGACGCCGCCGGGGTGGCGGGCGCACGGGTCCGCGGCGTGGTCGCCGGCGGGCTGACCGCCCTGGTCAGCACCGTCAGGCTGGAGGAGTACGGCGAAGCGGCGCTGCGCGCCAACCTGGAGGACCTGGCGTGGCTGGAGGCCACCGCCCGCGCCCACCACGACGTGGTCGACCGCGCCGCGCACGCCGCGCCGACCGCCCCGGTGCGCATCGCCACCCTCTACCGCGACGACGCCCGCGTCGCCGAGGTCCTGGCGGCGCAGGGCGACCGGTTCGGCGCCGCGCTGGACCGCATCACCGGCCGCTCGGAGTGGGGCGTGAAAGCCTACGCGGACCCCGAGACACCGCGCGGCGACGCCGGCGACCCGCCCGCGGGCGGCCAGGCCCCCCCGGATCCCGGTGGGGGGCTCGTGCCCAGGGCCGAGCCCCTCACCGGCCCCAAGCCCGCCGGCCCCTCCGCCGGTTCCTCCGGGGGGGTGGGAACGGCGTACCTGCGGCGCCGGCAGGACGAGCGCCGCCGCCGCGCCGACGCGGCGCGCCGGGCGGGCGAGCAGGCCGGCGCCGTGCACGCCGAACTCGCCGACCACGCCGTGGCGTCCCGGCACCACCCGCCGCAGGACCCGGGCTTGTCGGGCCGCCCCGGCACCCAGATCCTCAACGTCGCCTACCTGCTGGACGAGGAGCAGGTCGAGGGGTTCCTTGCGGTGACGCGCGCGGCCGCCGAGCGGATGGCGGGCATCGAGGTGGAGGTGACGGGGCCGTGGCCGCCGTACTCGTTCATCGACACCGCCGACACCACGCCCGCGCCCGAGCCGGGGGACACGCCCCGGTGACGGCCGTCCTGGACCACGCCGGCGACGCGCCGATGGAGCGGATCGCGCTGGTCGACCTGCTCGACCGGCTGCTGGCCGGCGGCGTCGTCATCGCCGGGGACCTGGTGATCTCGATCGCGGGCGTCGACCTGGTGCAGGTGTCGCTGCGGGCGCTGGTCACCAGCGTCCGCGACGAACTGCTGCCCGAGGAGGACCTGCCGTGACCCGACCAGACCCCGACGGCACCGGCGGCGGCGGCTCCGGCCGTGACCGTGAGCCGGTGACCGGGGAGGTGTCGGTGCGCGACCCCTCCGCCGGGGATCCCTTCACCGACGACATCCTGGCGGGCCGCACCGCCGGCTCGTCCCCCCACACCCCCGTCCGCGCAGCCCCCGCCCACCGGCCCGGCCACTCGCCCGGCCGCGAACCGGACCGCGAGATGGGGCCGCGGGAGCGCTCGTCCCGGACGATGCAGCGGCTGCGGTCCGACCCCGAGACCGTGGAACGCGACCTGGTGAAGCTCGTGCTCACCCTGGTCGAGCTGATCCGCCAGCTGATGGAACGCCAGGCGCTGCGCCGCGCCGAGGGCGGCGACCTGTCCGACGACCAGATCGAGGCGCTCGGTCTGGCGCTGATGCGGCTGGACGAGGCGATGACCCGCCTCAAGGACCACTTCGGCCTCGACGACCACGACCTCAACCTCGACCTCGGCCCCCTGGGCCCGCTCCTGCCCGAGGACTGACCGCCGGAGCGGCTCACCCGGGCGGCGGGTTGACGGCGACCGCCTTGAAGAACGTGTAGCAGAACGTCCCGTCCGGCCCGGCGGCGCGGTGCAGGTCGGCGACGCCGCGGTCCCAGTCGCCCGGCGTGGACAGCCCGGCCGCGACGGCCTCGTCACCGACCGCCTCGACCATCGCGGTGAAGGTGTCGCGGGTGAACCCCCGCGCCAGCGCGGGACGGGCCACGTCGGCGTACACGGTCCTGGGGGAGACGGCGACGCCGCCGTATCCGGCGGCGGCCAGCAGCGGCCGCAGGCGCCGCCCGATGAGGGCGTCGCCGCCCGCGGCGGCCTGCAGCGCGACCAGGTGGGCGATGACGGCGCGGGCGTGGGCGCTGTCGGGATGCAGGAACGCCGACCCGTGGTCGCCCTCGATCACGGTGAGGGTCCCGCCCGGCCGCAGCACCCGCCGCAGCGCCACCAGCGCGGCGCCCGGGTCGGGCAGGTGCTCCAGGACGAAGCACACGAACAGGTGATCGAACTCGCCGTCGCCGAACGGCAGATCGTGCAGGTCGGCGTGCGTCCACTCGACACGTGCGCCCGGGACGGACGCGGCGACGCGGGCGCGGGCCTGGTCCAGGGAGCCGCGCGACACGTCGACGGCGGTCAGCCGCGCCCCGGGGGAGCGCGACACCAGATGCACCGTCTGCGCGCCGACCCCGCAGCCGGCCTCCAGCACCCGGCTCCCGGCCGGGTAGGACGTGCCGTCGTGCAGCAGACCGGCGAGCGTGTCGGCCTGGTCGCCGAGGCGCCGCGCCTCACGCCCGGAGTATCCGTGCACGTAGTCACCGTGCATGAGGTCACCGTGCGGGTACTCGCCGGGCGTGTGGTCACCGGGCCCGGTCGCCGTCGTCGTCTCCATGAGATCACCGTGGCCCCCACAATGGTCTGATGAACAGGTCCAATGCCGACGAACCCGACCGGTCCATAACGCGGGGGTCGGACTTCCTCCAGCTCGACCCGGCCGACGCGCCGCCGGGCGGGCTGGCGGACTGGCTCGCCCGCCGCCTGCGCGAGGCGATCGGCGACGGCCGCCTGCCCGTCGGCGCCCGCCTGCCCGCCACCCGCCTCCTGGCCGCGGAGCTGCGCGTCTCACGCGGCGTGGTCACCGAGGCCTACCAGCGCCTGGTCGACGACGGCCACATCGCCGGACGCGGCCGCGCCGGCACCGTCGTCGTCGCCGCCCCGCTCACCGCCCCGCCCGCCGCCGCCCCGCCCGGCACCCGGCACGACGACGCCCCGCCCCGCGACCCGTTCCCCGCCGACCCCGGCGCCGACGTGTTCGACGTCCTGCGCGCCGCACCCGCCCGCATCGACCTGTCACCCGGCGTCCCCGACCTGTCGGCATTCCCCCGCGCGGCCTGGCAGCGCGCCGAACGCGCCGTCCTGCGCGACCTGCCCGCACCCGCCCTCGGCTACGGCGACCCCCGCGGCGCCCTCCCGCTGCGCACCGCGGCCGCCGCCTGGCTCGCCCGCAACCGCGGCGTCCGCGCCGACCCCGCCGAGATCGTCATCGTCGCCGGCACCGCACAGGCCCTCGGCCTCATCGCCCGCGTCCTGGCCCGCGACGGCATCGGCGCCGTCGCCGTCGAGGACCCCGGCTCCCTCGGCGTCCGCCAGCACCTGCGGCACTGGGGACTGGCCACCCCGCCCGTCCCCGTCGACGCCGCCGGCGTCCGCGTCGACCGCCTCCACGGCACCGGCGCCCCCGCCGTCCTGCTCACCCCCGCCCACCAGTTCCCGACCGGCGCCGTCCTCACCGGACCCCGCCGCCGCGAACTCATGCGCTGGGCCGCCGCCGGCGGCCTGGTCATCGAGGACGACTACGACGCCGAACACCGCTACGACCGGCCCCCCGCCCCCGCGCTGCGCTCCCTGCTCACCGACCGCACCTTCCACACCGGCAGCGTGTCCAAGCTGCTGGCCCCCGCACTGCGGACCGGCTGGCTGCTGCCGCCGCCCGCCCACCTGGACGCCATCGTCGCCGAGAAACGCCTCGCCGACCTCGGCAACGCCGCCCTGCCCCAGCTCGTCCTCGCCGAACTGATGGACTCGGGGGAGATGGAACGCGGCCTGCGGCAGCTGCGGCGCCGCCACCGCCGCCGCCGCGACACCATGATCGCCGCGATCGACGCGCACCTGCCCGGCGCCGCCGTCCACGGCACCGCCGCCGGCCTGCACCTCACCGTCACCTTCGACGCCGCGTTCCGCGACACCGACCTCGCCGCGGCGGCCCTGCACCACGGCGTCAAGACCCAGCCGCTGTCCTGGCACGCCCAGCGGCCCACCCGGCCCGGCCTCGTCCTCGGCTACGCCGCCGTCCCCGCCTCCGACATCACCGAAGGCGTCACCGCCATCGGACGGGCCCTGCACCACCTCACCTGAACCCGCCCCAACCGCACCCGGGACGGTCACGCCGCCAGCAGCTCGGCCTCCCACAGGTCCCGGTACGCGCCCGGCACCGCGAGCAGCTCACCGTGCCCGCCGCGCTGCACCACCCGCCCCCGGTCCAGCACCACCACCTCGTCGGCCGCGCCCAGCGCCGCCAGCCGGTGCGTCACCAGCAGCAGCGTCCCCCCGCCCGGCGACTCCAGCAGATCCCGCGTCAGCGCGTCCGCCATCGCCGGATCCAGCGCCTCGGCCGGCTCGTCCAGCACCAGCACCGGCGGATCGGCCAGCAGCGCCCGCGCCAGCAGCAGCCGCTGCCGCTGCCCGCCCGACAGGCCCCGCCCGCCCGCACCGACCACGGTGTCCCACCCCTCCGGCAACGCCTCCACCACCTCGGCGAACCGCGCCCGCGCCGCCGCGGCCCCCAGCTGCGCCTCGGTCGCGTCCGGCCGCGCCAGCAGCAGATTCGCCCGGACCGTCGCGGCGAACACGTGCGCGTCCTGCGCCAGCCCCCGCACCGCCGCCCGCACATCACCGGGCGCGTAACGCCCCAGGACATGCCCGCCCAGCACCACCGCGCCCGACACCACCGGCACCTCACCCGACACCGCCGCCAGCAGCGTGCTCTTGCCCGCCCCGCTCGCCCCCACCACCGCGACCCGGCGGCCCCGCTCCACCCGCAGATCCACCCCGTCCAACGCGACACCCCCGCCCTCATACGCGACGCGGACACCGAGCAGCTCCACATCCAGCGGCCCGCGCGGCACCCCCACCGGACGCCGCGGCCCCGCCGCCGGGGGAGCGGCCAGCAGCGCGTCGACCCGCCGCACCGCCGGCACCACCTCCCGCAGCCGCTGCGCCGCCGACGCCAGCGGCAGCACCGACTCCACCGCGACCAGCGCCGTCAACGCCGACACCGCCACACCCACCTCGTCCAGACCCCCGCGCAACCCCACCCAGATGACCGCCGCGACCGTCACGCCCTGCACCACGAAACCCGCCGCCGCCACCATCGCCGACACCCGCGCCCCGGACCGCTCCGCACGCTCCAGCCGCTCCGCCGCGTCCCCTGCCCGCGCCGCGAACCGGCCCGACGCACCGAACATCGCCAGATCCGCCGCACCCTCCAGCACGTCCAGCGCCCGCACCGCCAGCACCTCACGCCCGGCCGCCGCCCGCGCCGCCGCCCGCCCGCCCGCCACCGACGCCGCCACCGGCAGCACCACCCCCGCCAGCAGCAGACCCCCGGCCAGCACCACCGCCGACGACGGCAGCACCACCGCGCACACCACCACACCCGCCGCACCGCACGCCACCGCCGCCACCGCCGGCAGAACACACCGCAGCAGAAGATCCTGGACGGCGTCGACATCCGACACCATCCGCGTCAGCGCATCACCGTCGCGCACCCCGCGCCCCGCACGCCCACCGGTCCCGTCCGTCCGGTCCGCCCGGTCCGGGCCCCGCGGCACCGACCCCGGACCCGCCGCCGCCAATGCGTCGAACACCCGCCCCCGCAGCTCCGCCAGCGCCCGCAACACCGCGTCATGCCCCGCCAGCCGCTCCACATACCGCAGCGACCCCTTCGCCAGCGCGAACCCCCGCACCGCCACGATCGCCAGCGACAACGCCGCCAGCTCCGGCCGCTGCGCCGCCCGCGCCACCAGCCACGCCGCCGCCGCGATCAACCCCAGCCCGCACAGCTCCGCCGCCGCACCCGCCAGCCCCGCACCCGCCAGCCGCACCACATGCGGACGCACCGCACCCCACACGCCTCTCACGCCGCCTCCCCGCACGCCCCGCCCGCGACCCGGCCACCGTCCAGCCGCACCACCCGGTCCGCCACCCCCAGCAGCGCCGGACGATGCGCCACCAGCACCGCCGTCCGCCCCTCCAGCAGCCGCGCCGCCGCATCCACCAGGACCCGCTCACTGTGCAGATCCAGCCGCGCCGTCGGCTCGTCCAGCAACATCACCGGACCACCCGACAGATACGCCCGCGCGATCGCCAGACGCTGCCGCTGCCCCGCCGACAACCCCGCACCCCCCTCACCCAGCACCGTCGCGAAACCCTCCGGCAACCCCTCCACGAACTCCGCGGCCGCCGCCGCCCGCGCCGCCTCCACCACCCGCTCATCACCCGCACCCGGATCACCCAGCCGGACATTGTCGGCCACCGACGCCGCGAACAGATGCGGACGCTGCGGCACCCACCCCAGCCGCGCCCGCCACGCCTCCACGTCCAGCTCCGCCAGATCCACGCCGTCGACCAGCACCCGCCCCGACTCGGGAACCACCAGACCCGCCAGCACCCGCAGCAACGTCGACTTGCCCGCCCCCGACGGACCCGCCACCGCCACCCGCTCACCCGGCGCCACCCGCAACGACACACCCGCCAGCGCCGCCTCCCGCGACCCCGGATACCGCACCGTCACATCCCGCAACACGATCTCCGGCGCACCCCCCGCAACGACCGCCCGGCCCCCCGGCCCCACCGCCGGCGCGTCCAGCACCGCGAACACCTCCTCGGCCGCCGCCACACCCTCCGCACACGCATGGAACCGCTGACCCAGCGCCCGCAACGGCAGATACACCTCCGGCGTCAGCACCAGCACCAGCAACCCCGCCGACAACGCCATCTCCCCGGCCAGCAGCCGCAACCCCACCGGCACCGCCACCAAAGCCACCGACAACGCGCACACCAGCTCCAGCACCAGCGACGACAAGAACGCCACCCGCAAAGCCCGCACACTCGCCCGCCGATGCCCGTCCGCCAGCTCCCGCACCACCACCGACTGATGACCCGTCCGCCCGAACGCCCGCAGCGTCGAAAGCCCCGCCAGAACATCCCGGAAATGCCCGCCCAGCCGGTGCAGCAGCCCCCACTGCCGCCCCGTCAGCGCCGCCGTCCGCATCCCCACCAGCGCCCCGAACACCGGAACCAGCGGCACCGTCACCGCCACCACCAGCGCCGACGCCCAATCCGCCGCAACCAGCCGCCCCAGCACCACCACCGGGATCACACACGCCGCCAGCAGCTGCGGCACATAACCGGTGAAGAACGGATCGACCCCGTCCAGCCCCCGCGTCAGCAACGTCACCCGCGACCCCGCATCACCCGGCACCGGCCCGCCCAGCAACGCCCCCCGCAGATCCCGCTTCACCCGCGCCGCCGCACGACCCGCCACCAGCGACACCGCCCACGCCAGCGCCGCCCGCCCCGCCACCGCACCCACCAGCCACGGCAGCGGACCCGCGTCCAGCCCCGCCACCGCCCGCACCAGCAGCTCGGCCTGCACCACCAGCAGGACACCCTGCCCCGCCGCCAGCACCCCCAGCACCACCGTCACCCGCCGGGGGAGACACCCCAGCAGACGCCGCTCCACACCCTTCACCCCAGCCCCCGATCCCCGGGCGCCCGGCTACAGGTACGAGGGCGAGTCGACCCGCCCACGGAACGTCCACCACACCAGCGCCTGCGACCCCAGCAGCAACGGCAGCACCACCACCGTCGTCACCGCCGTCATCGTCAGCCCCGCCCCCTCGGCCACCGCCTCCGACCACGGCAGCCGCACACCCGCCACCACCGGCGCCGCCGCCATCACCACCGCCGACACCGCATACCGCGACGGCACCCGCCCGGCACGCGCCGCCAGAAGACCCACCGGCAGCCGCCACCGCGCGAACCCCGCACCATGCCACGCGAACACCACCGCCAACGGCAGACCCAGCACACTCCCGGCGTTCAAACCGCCACCCCCCAGCACCGAACCCAGCACCGAACCCCACGCCAGCGCCAACGCCCAGCTCCCCGCCACGATCGCCGCATCACAACCGCCGCGCCACGACACCGCGTCCACCCGGCCCCGCAGCCACAACCCCATATCCCGCACGACCCACCCGATCAGCAGCACCGCCACCAGCGGATACAGCTCCTCCAGCAGATCGTGCTCCAGCCCCGGGAACGCACCCGCGACCAGCCCCGCCGACGCCACCAGCCACACCTCGTTGCCCAGGAAGAACGGCGCGAACGACGCGATCACCAGCCGCCGCTCCCGCTGATCCCGCCCCAGCCACGGCAGCAGCATCCCCACCCCGATGTCCGCACCGGCCAGCACCAGATACCCGGCGGAGAACACCGCCAGCAACACCACAGCAAGAGACTCCATCACCAAACTCCGTTCAGAAAGTCGGGCTCATCACCGGCGCGGCCGGCTCCGCCGGGGGAGAGGCACCAAGACCCGACCCCTCCGGCCCCCGCCGCGCGAACCGCACCAACAGCCACGCGTTCACCGCGAACAGCAACGCGAACAGCACCGTGAACGCCATGAACGACACCGTGATCGTCCCCGACCCCACGCCCTGCGACAGCGCGTCCCGCGTCTTCAGCACCCCGTACACCATCCACGGCTGCCGCCCCACCTCACGGAACACCCACCCCGACACCATCGCCACATACGGCAGCGGCACCGCCACGATCATCACCACGTGGAACACCCGCCCCCGCACCAGCCACCCGCCGAACGGGAACTTCACCAGGGCCACGAGCGCCACCAAGACCATCAGCGACCACATGCCCGTCATCACACCCTCGCCGACCCTCGCCAGCCCCGGCGCCATGTACTCATCCGGCCCGAACCGGGCCGTGAAGTCCGCCACCACCGCCGGCGCGTCGTCCCCACCCAGCTTCGTCGGCTGCACATACGTGAACTGCGCCCCGCCGAACATCACCACCGGCATCACCGACAAGATCACCGTCAGCAACCCGATCCGCATCGACCGCCGGAAGAACTCCACCTCCGCCGTCCGCCGCAACAGGTGATAACCGCTCACCCCCGCCATGAAGAACCCCGCCGTCAGCAACCCGCCGAACAGCACATGGAAGAACGCCAGCACCGCCGTCGGATTGGTCAGCAACGCCCCCGCATCCGTCAGCCGCGCCGTACCGTCCACCATCTCGAACCCCACCGGACGCTGCAGCCACCCATTCGCCACCAGCACGAAGTACGCCGACAGATACGCCGTCAGCGTCACCACCCAGATCAGCGCCAGATGCACCCACCGGTTCAGCCGATCCCACCCGAAGATCCACAACCCCAGGAACGTCGACTCCACGAAGAACGCCACGATCGTCTCCAGCGCCAGCGGCGCCCCGAACACACCGCCCGTCACCCGCGACATCCCCGCCCAGTTCAACCCGAACTGGAACTCCATCACCAGCCCCGTGACGATCCCCACCGCGTAGTTCACGACATACAGCTGCCCCCAGAACCGCACCATCCGCGCATGCACCGCACTGCCCGACACCGTCGCCCGCGCCTGCGTCAACGCCACCAGCGTCGCCAGCCCCAACGTCAACGCCACGAACAGGAAATGGGTACCGGCCGTCAACGCGAACTGCACCCGCGCCAACATCAACGGGTCCACACCCATGAGCACGCCCCAAGAATCGGTCCGAAACGACCCCACGATCCTCCGCGCGCACACCCCACCCGCGAATCAGGCCCAGGCGTTCAACCGCCCTGCACCTTTCGCGCAGCCCCCACCCCGCCCCTACATCTCGCGATGTACACGACCACGCCGCACCGACAACCCCAGAACGACAGCCACCACCACGTACGGCACCGCCGCCAACCCCATCAGCACCCCAGCACCACCCCACCGCGAACCCAGCGCCCACCCCGCGAACACCAGCACCGCCACCACCTCCGCACCGAACCCCGCCACCGACGTCACCGTCGCCCGCGCCCCATCACCGATCCGCTCCTGCAACCGCGCGTCCGCCGCCGCCATCGTCCACCGGAACACCCCGAACGCCACCGCCACCAGCACCACCCCGCCCGGCCGCCCGCTCAACGACCCGACCGCCAAGCACACCGCACCCGCCGCCAGCACCGGCGACAGCCACCGGACCCCACGCCCCGACAACCAACCGCCCACCGCATCGCCCACCGTCACCACCAGCACCAGCAACGGCACCGACACAGCCGCCACCCCCGTCGACCGCACCAGCAACGGCACATACTCATCCAGCGCCGTCACACCCTCCACCACCATCACCAGAACCAGCGCCCACCGCACCGCCGGCTCCCCGCGCACCTGCGCCCACCCCTCACCGACCACCGAAGCCAGCGACGCCCCGTCCCCGCCCCCGCGGCGACCGGCACCCCGCGACTCCGGCAGGAACCACCCCGCCACCGCACACAGCACGCACACCGCCACACTCGCGACACCCGCCGCCCGGTAACCCCCACCCGCCAGCACCGGAGCCGCCACCGCCGACGCCGCCACCACCGCCAGCAGCGACACCGCCTCCGACCGCCCGATCAACCGCGAATACGCCCCCGCCGCGCCCGCACGCTCCAGCTCCTCGTACACCAGCGCCTGTTTCGACCCCGAACGCAGCGCCGACCCCACACCCCACAACACGAAACCCGCGGCGAACGCCGGATACGAAGGAAACGCCACCCACAGCC
Source organism: Actinomadura sp. 3N407 (assembly GCF_052245875.1). Taxonomy (NCBI): domain Bacteria; kingdom Bacillati; phylum Actinomycetota; class Actinomycetes; order Streptosporangiales; family Thermomonosporaceae; genus Actinomadura; species Actinomadura sp. 3N407. Next base: position 188,141 of record NZ_JBQQBP010000016.1, on the reverse strand, counting down.
CGAAACCCGCACCCGCCAGCAGAGGAGCGGCCACCAGCAGCAACCGGCGCGAGAACACATCCGCCCACAAACCGGACGGCAACTCCAGCAAGAACGTCGTGACCGACCAGATCACGAACAGCGAAGAAATCGCAGCAGGAGACAACCCGGTGTCGGCGAACAGCACCGCGTACACCGGGTACAGAAGAACGAAATCCTCGAGGAACGCGTAGACATACAGCCTGCGCGCGAGCCCCGCCTCAGGCGAAGATCAATGTCGTCGGGCCATACCCGCACCATAACCACATCGCCCAGCCCACCGCACCCCCGATTCCACGGGCCGGGGGAGCGGCCGGGACGTCAGCCGCCGAAAGGATCACGGCCGAACAACGCCAGCAGCCGCGCCTGATCACTGGCGCCGTCCGGGAGGGGACGCTCGGCACCGAGCATTCCCCGCTCACGGCCAGCCGGCGCCATCCGCCGCGCCGTCTCCAGCGCCGGACCCACCAGATCCGCGTCGAACACCACCGACTGCCCGGTGGCCTGCGCCAGATCCCACGTGTGGACCAGCAACTCCAGCGGATACTGCTCCAGCCACTCGCGCACCGTCATCTCCAGCCCGACGGCCATCCGGATCCGGCGCGCCAGCGCATCGGGCACCAGCTCGGCCGTCATCCGGGCCCGCACCTCGCGCCAGGACGCCAACGGATCCTCACCCGCCACCTCGCGCCAGTCCGGATCGTCCCGGGGGAGCGGCCGACCGGCGGCGCGCAACTCGACCACCAGCAGCCCCGCGGTGACGTGCCCGGCGACGTCGATCGCGCACCAGCCCTCACACGGCGACGGCGACAGCCACCTGTCCGGCGGCGTCGCGGCGAGCACCGACTCGAAACCGTCCAGCGCACGAACGAAACCCTCGGGAATCACGGAAGCCACACCGCCCCACCTCAGATGTCCGCACACGATCATCACACGATCGCACCGGACGCGACACCGGTTCCCGCGCCGAACCGAAGTCAGCGCCGTGTCGCCATGGGACGAACGCGTCTCGTCGCTGAGCGCCCAGTCATCGTCAGTGATCCGCTGGTGTGGAGCCGGGGCTCTTGCCGGCAAGCCGAGCGGCGTTACGAGCGGCGGACAGGCGAAGGCCGGCGCCGCAAGCGTCGGTCTGCTTGCGGACGATCTCGGGACCAGGCGGCGCGGGCGCGGGGCACTGAGGCCATCCTTACTTAACATAATGTACATTATCGACCAACGATTGGGCCGGCTGGAAGCGGGGCGAATCGGCCGGGAAAACGCCTCGTTCACGTGTCATGTGCGCGGTTCGCGGTGTCGGCTTCGCCGAGGTCGATCCAGAAACGGTCTTCGCCGCGGGCCCGGCCGTCGTGGACGCCGCCGTTCGAAAGGATCACGCGGCGCGACGGCTCGTTGCCGGCGGCGCACGTCAGCAGGACGCGTTCCAGGCAGAGACGGCGGCATTCCACGAGCCCGGCGGCCAGCATCCGCGAGGCGTGACCCTGCCGCCGCCAAGCCGGGACGACGTGGTAGCCGACGTGGCCGCCGACCTCGGCGAGCTCGGGCGTCAGGCGGTGCCGCACGAGCAGCGTGCCGAGATAATGCCGGCCGGACACGTACCAGAAGGTCGTGCACGGGACGCCCCATCGGCGCTGGACGCGGCGGCGCTCGGCGACGAACGTCTCGAAGTCCCTGCCGGCGGGCTCCAGCCAGGCGGCGGGGTCGCCGCTGGCCAGATGGTCCGCCCACTCCCCGGCCAGGAACGACTCGCGGACTCTCGTGGTCGGCCGCACGAGGCGCGGCGGACGGAGAAGATCGGGCACGGTCCGAGTATTGACCGCCGGGCGTCGTGAGCGAATGCGCGCCCGCGGCGGAAAGGATCGTCTAACCGGACAGAATTCAGCTTCTGTCCGGTATGCGTGGTTTATACGAATTGGCGTGTTCGCGCGTGTGCCTCGCGTCCGGGCCCGCCGGCCCGGTTCGTAGGGTGAGGCGCATGAGCGTGCTTCGGTCCGTCGGATTGTTCGTGCTGGCCGCGCTGGCCGAGATCGGCGGAGCGTGGCTGGTGTGGCAGGGATGGCGGGAGCAGCGCGGACCACTGTGGATCGCCGCCGGGGTCCTCGCATTGGGCGCCTACGGGTTCGCGGCCACGTTCCAGCCCTCCCCCGACTTCGGGCGGATCCTTGCGGCCTACGGCGGCGTGTTCGTGGCGGGCTCCCTGGCCTGGGGCGTGGTCGTGGACGGTTTCCGTCCCGACCGCTGGGACATCGCCGGGGCGCTGATCTGCCTGGCCGGAGTGGCCGTGATCATGTACGCGCCGCGCGGCTGACCCCTCTCCCCCGGTTCACGGCCGGGCGGTGAGGTCGGCGAAGCGGAGGGCGTTGCGGACGGCGGCGCCGCCGGGGTCGTTGTTGAAGTAGACGTAGGCGTCGTCCGTGGCGGCGAGTTCGTCCGCCCAGGTCCGGAGGGTTGCGTCGTCGTAGTGGGGCCAAGGCTCCGCCGGGCCCTCGTGGAGGCGCAGGTAGAGCCAGTCGGTGGTCCGCCAGAGGGGTGTCTGGGGGTGGCCGAGCCGGTCGGTCCAGGTCAGGGCGGCGCCGTGGTGTTCCAGGACGCGGCGGGTCTCGTCGGTCCACCATGAGGGGTGGCGGGGTTCGACGGCGACGCGGACACCGTCGGGAAACTCGCGCAGGCAGGCGGTGAGGCGGCCGGGTTCGGCGCGCAGGGTCGGCGGGAGCTGCAGCAGGACGGGGCCCAGCTTGGGGCCGAGGCCGGCGGCGGCGTTCATGAGGCGCGCGAGGGGTTCGGCGGGGTCGTTGAGGCGTTTCATGTGGGTGAGGTAGCGGCTGGCCTTGACCGCCATGACGAACCCGGGCGGGGTGGCGGCGCGCCACAGTTCGAAGGTCTCGCGGGTGGGCAGGCGGTAGAAGGCGTTGTTGTTCTCCACGGTGGTGAAGACGTCGCCGTAGTGCGGCAGCCAGCGTCGCTGCGGCAGGCCGGGCGGGTAGAGGACGCCGCGCCAGTCGGCGTACTGCCACCCCGACGTTCCGATGAGCACCGGCCTCTCCCCTGTTCGGCGGCCTGTGCCGTGGTCATACCCGGTGGCGTCGGTGGGGTTCGAGGGCGCGGATGTAGTCGACGAGGCGGACGCCGATGTCGAAGGGGACGTCGGGTTCGCCGAGGTCGGGGTCGGGCCAGGTTTCGGAGATGCGGCGCCAGGTGCCGCGGCCGAGGAAGACGCCGGTGACGGGGTCGTCGCCGAGTTCGGCGCGCCAGGCGGTCTCGGTGGTGAGGAGGCGGGCGAGGGCGGCCTCGTTGTCGGGTTCGTCGCGGTGTTCGGCGTGGAATCCGATCTCGATGGCCTGGGTGCGGGTGCCCGGGGCGATGTCGGCGGGGATGATCTGCGCTTCGTAGTGTTCGCGCTGGGGTGCGGGGTCGCCGAACCAGGCTTTGACGCCGTTGTGGCGTACCTGGACGTGCGGGGTTCCGAGGCCGGGTGGGGTGGATCCTCGGATTATCTCGCCGACCTGCTCGAAGAGCGCCCTGTCCGTCATCGTGGTCGATCTTACGGCGGGTTCTGTCGGTGGCGGGAGGTAGCGTCCGGTGCGTGCGTCCCTCTGATGTTCAGCGCCTGACCGTTGCCGAGAGCGTCGACCGTTACGGGGAGATGGTGCGTGCGAAGACCTCGACGGGTGCGCTGACGCCGAAGACGGCGGAGGTGTACGTGCGGGACGTGGTGACGTTCGCGGCGCTGGCGGGCGGGGACCGGGTTCTGGACGATCTGACGGGCGAGGACGTCGATGAGGTGCTGCTGGGGTTCGCGCGTAAGCCTGACGGGCGGCGGCGGGGCGCGGTGGAGCCGGGGGGCGCGGAGCCGCGGGGTGGTGCGGTGCAGAGTGCGGCCTCGCAGGCGCGTTTCCGGCGGTCGGTGTCGGCGTTCTTCAAGTATGCGCTGGTGGCGGGGTGGGTGCAGCTGAATCCGATGCAGGCGGTGACGGTGCGTCCCCGGCAGCGGGGTGGGTTGCGGGCGCAGCGGCGGGCGTTGACGGTGGAGCAGGCGGAGGGGTTGCTGGGGGCGGCGCGGGGGCTGGCGGATGCGGGGCCGGTGGTGCCGGGGCGGCGGGTGGATCAGCGGACGGAGTTGCGGGACGGGCTGATCGTGTTGCTGCTGGCGGCGGTGGGTCCCCGGGTGTCGGAGCTGACGGCGGCGAACGCGGAGGACTTCTTCGTCAACGGGGGGACGCGGTATTGGCGGATCTTCGGTAAGGGCGGGCGGACGCGGGATGTGCCGCTGCCCGGTCTGGTGGTGGAGGTGCTGGACGCGTATCTGGCGGAGGGGCGGGGGCTGCTGGACCGGGGGCGCGAGCCGAAGGCGTTGCTGTTGTCGTGGCGGGGGCGGCGGCTGGCGCGCGGTGATGTGCAGGCGGTGATCGATCGGGTCCTCGCGCGGGTGGAGCCGGGGCGGCGGCGGAGTGTGACGCCGCATGGGCTGCGGCATACGACGGCGACGCATCTGCTGGCGGCGGCGACGGACATGGACGCGGTGCGGCGGGTGCTGGGGCATGCGGATCTGTCGACGCTGGGGCGTTACCGGGATGAGTTGCCCGGTGAGTTGGAGGCGGCGATGCGGGTGCATCCGCTGCTGGGGTCGGTGGAGGGCCGCCGGGGCGGGTGAGGGCGCGTCCGGCCGGGCGTTGCCGCCGTCCATGCCGTCGCGGCCGTCGCCGGGGCCCGGGTCGCCGGTGGGCCGGTCACCGCGACCGTTGATCAGTGCCGCTGGTCGTCGCCTCTCATGCGGCGTGGTCTCCCCTCCCCTGGTGGTCAGGTGGGTTGGAGGGTGCGGGCGAGGGTGTAGGCCTCGGTGAGGTCGGTGCCGCGGTAGTCGATGGCGGCGAGGTCGGCGAGGTGGTGGTCGGCGTTGACGGCGACGGTGTTGGTGAGGTGGCGGAACAGGGGCGCGTCGGACATGGAGTCGCCGTAGGCGGTGCATTGTGCGGGGGTGAGGCCGTGGCGGGTGCGTAGTTCCTCGGTGATGTTGACCTTGTCGGCGGGGGTGAGGATGCCGGCGGGGTCGAGGGTGCCGGTGAAGGGCATCGGGGGGAAGCGGGAGGCGATGACGTCGTCGAAGCCGAGGTCGAGGAGGTGGTGGGCGAAGAAGTCGGGCGACATGGTGATGACGGCGGAGTGTTCGCCGCGGGCGCGGATGTCGGCGCAGACGTCGGCGATGCCGGTGAGCCAGGTGGCGGCGGTGTAGGCGGTGGCGACGATGGCGGGGGTGAGGTCGCGCCAGAGGCGGTGTATTTCGCGGGAGAAGCCGCGGGTGTCGAGGGTGCCGTCGGCGAAGCGGGCCTCGAGGTCGTGGAGTTCGGTGAGGGTGCCGAGGTGCCGGGCGACTTCGAGGTTGGCGGTGGTGCCGGTCAGGAGGGTGCCGTCCATGTCGAAGATGTGCAGGTGTCCCACAAGGTGTGCAGTGTGGTGGACGGGCGGCGGTGGACGCGAGTCGTTTTCCGGGAGCGTTCCGGGCCGCGGTGCCGCTGGGGCGCGTTCGGTGGCGTGCGGTCTGCGGCGCTGGCCGTGCCGGGTCCGCGTGTCGGGGCGGGCAGGTCGGCGGTGAGGCGGTGCAGGTCGCCGTGGGTGGTGGCGGTGAGGGCTTGTTCGAGTCGGCGGCCGTATTCGGTGGTGTCGCGGTCGTGGTCGGAGGCGCGGATCCGGTCGTGGGCGGGTTGCTGGTCCATGGTCGGTTCCCCTTGTCGGTGGCGTGTGTCCAGGGTTGTGCGGGGCGTCCTTCGTGGTGAGGAACCGGGTGTACATCGTTCGCAGGACGTGGTGGGGACCCTGTCGAAGGTCGGGGGTGGTGGTGGTCGTCCGGCGGATTCGCGGGCGGGTGGTGTTTTTCTAGCGTCGGGTTCATGGACATGGATGCGGTCATGGGTGTGGTGGACACGGCGGTGACGTCGCCGTGGTTTTATCTGGCGCTGTTCGCGGTGGCGGCGTTGGACGCGTTCTTCCCGGTGGTGCCGAGCGAGAGCATGGTGATCACGGCGGGGGTGTATGCGGCGTCGGGGCGGCCGGATCTGGTGCTGGTGGTGGTCGTGGCGGCGTTGGGGGCGTTCGTCGGGGATCACGTGTCGTTTCTGCTGGGGCGCGGGTCGGGTGGGCGGCTGATGCGGGGGCTGCGGCCGGGGACGCGGCGGTATGCGGCGTTCGGGTGGGCGCGGCGGACGATGGCCGAGCGCGGTGGGCTGATCTTGGTGGTGGCGCGGTATGTGCCGGGTGGGCGGACGGCGGTGACGCTGACGATGGGGGCTGTGGGGTTCCGGCTTCGGTCGTTCTCGTTGTTCGCGGCGGTGGCGGCGGTGTCGTGGGGGTTGTACGGGGCGGTGCTGGGTTATGTCGGCGGGGTGGCGTTCGAGCATGATCCGTTGAAGGGCGTGGCGGTGGGGATCGGGCTGGCGTTGTCGGTGACGGCGGTGGTCGAGGGGATCCGGTTCGTGCGGGGGCGGCGCCGTGCGGGAGCGCAGGGGTCACCGCCGGACGGGCGCGACGCGGAGCGGGCCGGGCGGGCGGAGCGGGTGGGTCCGATGCGGGGCGTGTGATCGGCGGAAGCGGCGGAGTTCACGGGCGTGTGGCCATAGGGTGAACTTCGGCGGAACGCGCGGTGTCTCAAGGGTGTCGGGCCGGGCCGTCTTCGATCGTGAGGGAGAGCATGGGAGCGCCGGAATTCAGCGCCGATCTGTACCGGGACATCACCGAGTTCGCGGAGGGCACTCCGTCGTGGGTGCATACGGCGGCGGAGGTGGGGACGGACGCGGGGCTGCTGCTGTTCGCGGTGTTGTTCGTGGCGGGCTGGTGGCGGGCCCGGGCGGGGAACGCGCGGGCGATGGGGCTGGCGCTGGCGGCGCCGTTCGCGGTGGTGGCGGCGTATCTGGTGAGTGAGGTTTCCAAGACCTTCATCGAGGAGGAGCGGCCGTGCCGGGCGGTGCGGGGGGCGGTGCACATCGCGGCGTGCCCGTCGCCGGGTGACTGGTCGTTCCCGAGTAATCACGCGACGATCGCGGCGGCGTCGGCTGCGGCGATCGTGGTGGCGTGGCGGGCGATGGCGCCGCTGGTGCTGCCGCTGGCGGCGCTGATGGCGTTCTCGCGGGTGTTCGTGGGCGTGCATTATCCGCATGATGTGGCGGCGGGTTTCGTGCTGGGTGTGGTGGCGGCTCCGGTGGTGGCGCTGGTGCTGGTGGCGGTGTTGCGTCCGGTGGTGGATTCGCTGCGGGGTGTGACGTTGGGTGCGGTGTTGCTGGGGGCGGGGCCGGTGGCGGCCGGTGGTCCGGGTGTGGACGTCGGTGCCGCGCAGTCTGCGGCGCCGGTCGTGCCGGGTCCGCGTGTGGGGGTGGAGCCGGTGGCGGGGCGTGCGGAGGGTGCGGCGCGGCCGGTGGACGAGGCGTCGGTGACGATGCCGGACGTGATGGGCGGTGTGACCCGCAGGGGTGGTCGGCTGCCTTAGCCGGGGGTGGAGTCGGCCGTGTTCGTTGTCGGGGCGGGCCGTCCCGGGTGGTGTTCTTCTGGGCGCCGCTGCGGGGCGGCCCGTCGTCGTGTGCGGGGTCGTGTGGTGGCGGTGCGGGGTCATAGCCGCCGGTTATCACAGCGGCTATTGGACGGGCTGCCGCGCGGGCACCGACGATGGGCCGTACGGGCGCCTGTACGGGGCGTTGAGCGGATTGCGGGGGCGGGATGAGGATCGCGGTTCTGGGCACGGGCGATGTGGGGCGGGCTCTGGCGGGCGCGCTGGCGGGCGCCGGGCACGATGTGGGGCTCGGGTCGCGGACGGTGGACAACCGGCGGGCCGTGGAGTGGGCGGCGGCGCACGGCGGCCGGCACGGCGATTTCGCGGGTGTGTGCCGTGACGCGGAGGTGGTGGTGAACGCCACCAACGGTGCGGTGTCGCTGGAGGCGCTGGGCGCGGCGGGGGATCTGGCGGGCAGGACGCTGGTGGACGTGGCGAACCCGCTGGATTTCTCCGGTGGGTTCCCGCCGGTGGTGCTGGCGCCGGACGGGCTGAGCCTGGCGGAGCGGATTCAGCGGGCGTTTCCGGGGGCGCGGGTGGTGAAGACGCTGAACACGATGAACAACACGGTGATGGTGGCGCCGTCGTCGGTGCCGGGCGGGCATCAGGTGTTCGTGTCGGGTGACGATGAGGACGCCAAGAAGGTGACGGGCGGGCTGCTGGGTGATCTGGGCTGGGCGGCGGAGCGGATCGTGGATCTGGGGCCGCTGTCGACGGCGCGTGCGGTGGAGCAGCTGCTGCCGTTGTGGCTGGCGGTGAACGCGCGTCTGGGTACGGCGTCGTTCAATTTCGGTGTCCATCACTGACCGTCCCGCCCCTGCCCTGCAGGGGTGTCAGGGGGTGTCGTCGGTGGCGTCGACGAGGCCGGCCTCGTAGGCGATGACGGCGGCCTGGACGCGGTTGCGAACGTCCAGGCGGGTCAGGATCGCGCTGACGTAGGCCTTGACGGTGCCTTCGACGACGTGGAGGCGGGCGGCGATCTCGGCGTTGGACAGCCCGGCGCCCAGCAGGGCCAGGACGTCGCGTTCGCGGGGGGTGAGGCCGGCGGTGCGGCGGCGGGCGCGGGCGCCGCCGGACAGGCGGCCGCCGCCGAGTTCGGTGATGACGCGGTGGGCGACCTTCGGGGACAGGTAGGCGGCGCCGCCGGCGACGGCGCGGACGCCGGCGATGAGTTCGCGGGGGTCGCCGGATTTGAGGAGGAAGCCGCTGGCGCCGCCGGACAGGGCCCGGGCGATGTATTCGTCCTCGCCGAACGTGGTGAGCATGATGACGCCGGTGGCGGGGGCGGCGCGGCGCAGTTCGGCGGCGGCGGCGAGGCCGTCGAGGCGGGGCATGCGGATGTCCAGGAGGGTGACGTCGGGGCGGTGCCGGAGGGTGAGTTCGACGGCCTCGTGCCCGTCGGCGGCCTCGGCGACGACGTCGATGCCGGGGTCGGCGGTCAGGATCGCCCGGACGCCGGCGCGGATCATGGCCTCGTCGTCGGCGAGCAGTGCCCGGATCACGGGTTCTCCTGTCGTTGGCGGTGCTGGTTGCTGAGCCGGCCGGTGTCGTAGGCGTTTTTTTCGGTGAGCCGGCCGCCGGTGAAGCAGAGGCGGTAGATGCGGGAGATGCCGAGCAGGTCGGCGTCGGGCCGGTAGTAGCGGCAGTCGGCGTGGGCGGGTTCGGGGACGGTGTCGCGGACGATTCCGGCGCCCATCGTCTCCATCGGCGGGAGGGTGTCCCGGACGCGGTCCTGGGGGGTGCCGACGCGCAGTGCGGCGTAGTCGGCGGGTGGCAGGACGGAGTTGAGGGTGGCGTAGATGTAGTAGCCGGCCATGAGGGCGCCGATGGCGGTCATGAGCGCGGCGGGGACGGCGATCGCGGTGATGAGGCCGCGGCGGACCTGGCGGCGTTCGCGGGCCAGGTGGCGGGCCGATTCGGAGGGCCACTCCCCCGGCGGGGGGACGGTGAGGCCGAGGGCGGCGCGCAGTGCCGTCGCGGCCGTGGACGCGGGCCTGGAGGCGGGCCTGGGCGCGGTGGTGACGGTGGCGGGCGGGCCGGTGGGGCGGCCGATGGGGCGGCCGGTGGGCGGGGTCCGGGGCAGGTCGGCGGTGACCTCGAAGCCGCCCGCGGGGGTGGGGCCCGCGTGCAGGGTGCCGCCGAGGAGGCGGACCCGTTCGGTGAGGCCGGTCAGGCCGCGGCCGCCGGAGGGCAGCAGCGGCGGCCCTCCGGGCGGGGCGTCGTTGGTGACCGTGACCGTCACCGCGCCGCGCGGCCCGGCCCGCTCCCCCGGCTCGGCGGTTTCGCGGGGTTCGGGGTGGGTCAGGTGCACGGTGACGGCGGCGCCGGGTGCGTGCTTGGCGGCGTTGGTGACGGCCTCCTGGACGACGCGGTGGGCGGCGAGCGCGACCATCGGCGGCAGGTCCGGCAGGTCCGCGGCGGTGCCGGTGAGGCGGACGGGGACGCCGGAGGCGCGGGCGCGTTCGACGAGGTCGGGGATGCTCTCGCGGGCGGGCCGGACCGGCGCGGTCCCGTCCGGCCCGCCCTCCCAGAGGCCGCTCTCCGCGAGGCCGGGCTCGCCGGGGGCGGTCTCGTCCGGGAAGGGGACGCCGGGGGCGGTGTCCTCGCGGAGCACGCCGATGATCTCGCGGAGGTGTTCGGTGGCCTCGGCCGCGCCGGCGCGCAGTTGCGCGGCGGCGTCGCGGTGCCGGTCGTCCAGGCCGGGCGCGACCTGCAGGGCGCCGGCGCGGACGGCGATGAGGGCGAGTTCGTGGCCGAGGGAGTCGTGCATGTCCTGGGCGATGCGGGCGCGTTCGCGGAGCCGTTCGCGTTCGGCGATGATGCGCTGCTCGTGTTCCAGGTGTTCGGCGCGTTCCCATCCGGCGTGCAGGAGTTCCTGGTACTGGCGCCAGTAGCGGCCGACCAGCCAGGGCAGGACGCCCAGCAGCACCAGCCAGACCGTGGAGGGGAACCAGGCGGTGACGGCCAGGCCGCGGGCGACGGACAGGGCCGTCCCGGCCACGAACACGGTGGTGAACACCCACAGCAGCGGCTGCGCGCGGGTGGTCCGCCTGCCGGTCAGGTAGGACAGCACCGGCATGGCGAACACGAAGTTGCCGTGCAGCAGGATCAGCGCGATGGAGGTGAGCAGGGCCGCCGTGGGCCAGGTGCGGCACACCGCGATGGCGGCGGCCAGGACCGCGAGGCCGCCGACCAGCAGCCACCACGACGCCAGCGTGGGCTGCAGCGGCGAGATCATGTCGACGGTGATGGGGAAGGCCAGGGCCGCGTACAGCAGGACGTCCTTGACCAGCGCGGGCCGGTGCGGGCGGCGGACGGCCTCGCGCAGCGTCCCGGGCCGGGCGGTCCGCGCGGCGGCGGCGCCGGCGGCGCGGGCCCGGGCCGCCGCCGCGGCACCGGCGCGCCGCGGGCCGGTGGCGGGGCGGGAGGCGGGGCGTGGGGACGCCGTGTCGTTCACGCGCTCCACGCTACAAGCCGGTGAACTGCGGTGTTACTGACGAAAGTCAGGGGTGCGGGCGGGGGCCGCGGCGATCGGCCGCCGCTGCGATGATCTTGGGGTGTGGTGTGGGAGGGGGCGCGGCTGAACTACGGTTGGCCCGTGACAGCGACCCCTCCCCGCCGGGTGCGCGGTGCCGTGCGCGCGGCCCGCGCGGCGGTCCGTGCGCCGTGGTGGCCGCGCGGCCAGGCCGCCGACGCCGTCCTGGCGGTCGCCGCGATGGCGGTGACGCTGGTGCTGACCGTGTCGGCCGGCAAGCCCGGGGACCGTGCGCTGTGGCCGGGCGGGGTCGCGCTGATCGTGGTGTCCACGCTCGCGCTGGCGGCGCGGCGGCGGCATCCGGTGGCGGTGCTGGTGATCGGGGTGGTCACGCCGCCGCTGTACTACCCGATGGGGTATCCGGACGGGCCGGTCGGGCTGGTGCTGTGGGTGGCGCTGTTCACCGCGGCGGTGGAGTGCCGGCTGGTGGTGTCGCTGGGCGCGGTGATCGTGGTGAACGCCGGGTTCCTGGGCGCGTCGCTGTTCCGGGGCGGTGGCGGCGGCGACCCCGAGGCGATCGTGGACGCGCGGGGTGTGGCGTCGCTGTCGCTCGTGCTGCTGGTCACCGTGGCCGTGGGGCAGTACGTGCGCAGCCGTCGCGACCGGGCCGAGGCGGCCGAGCGGCGCGCCGCCGAGGCCGAGCGGGACCGGGAGGCCGAGGCGCGGCGCCGCGCGATCGCCGAGCGGCTGCGGATCGCGCGGGAGCTGCACGACGTGCTGGCGCACCAGATCTCGCTGATCAACGTGCAGGCGGGGGCGGCGCTGTACCGCCGTGACGATCCGGACCGCGCGTACGCGGCGCTGGAGGCGATCAAGTCCGCGAGCAAGGAGACGCTGCGGGAGCTGCGCGGGGTGCTGGGCGTGCTGCGGCAGGTCGACGCGGACGGAGACGGCGGGTTCGGCGGGGGCGGCGGGGGCGGGGACGGCGGGCGGGTTCCGGGTGTGGGCGCGGCTGCCGCTGGACGGCCGTGACGATGGGGACGATGAGCGGGAGCAGAGGGAGGGGATCGCGTGATCCGGGTGATGCTGGCCGACGACCAGACGCTGGTGCGGGCGGGTTTCCGGTCGATCCTGGAGGGCGAGGACGACATCGAGATCGTCGCCGAGGCCGGGGACGGGGACCAGGCGGTGCGCAAGGCGTCGGAGCTGCGGCCCGACGTGGTGCTGATGGACATCCGGATGCCCGTCCTGGACGGGCTGGAGGCCACCCGCCGCATCATCACCGACCCGCGGCTCGACGCCGTCCGGGTCGTGATCTTGACGACGTTCGACCTGGACGACTATGTCTACGGCGCGATCAAGGCCGGGGCCAGCGGGTTCCTGGTCAAGGACACCGAGCCGCCCGAGCTGATCCACGGGGTGCGGGTCGTGGCGCGCGGCGACGCGCTGCTGGCGCCGACCGTGACGCGGCGGCTCATCGCCGAGTTCGCGTCCCGGATCACCGCGCCGCCGCCCGCCGTGGAGCTGAACTCCCTCACCGACCGGGAGCGCGAGGTGCTGGGGCTGGTCGCGGCCGGGCTGTCCAACGACGAGATCGCCGGGCGGCTGGTGCTGTCGCCCGCGACCGCCAAGACCCACGTGAGCCGCATCCTGGCCAAGCTGGGGGCGCGGGACAGGGCGCAGCTGGTGGTGCTGGCCTACGAGACGGGCATGATCCGTCCCGGATGGCTCGGCTGAACGGCCTCACGGCCGCCGGGCCCGGCGCGGGACCGCAACCGGGCGGGACGCGGCGGTGTTGAACGGATGTGACGGTTACGGACGAAGCTCTCTCCCCTCCCCCGGGCGGCGCCGCGGGCACCGGCGACGCGGCGGGCGCACGGGTCGTCGCGGCGCTGTCGCGTGATCTGGACGACGGGTTCGCGGTCCTGTACGAGGCGTACCGGGGGGCGGTGTTCTCCACCGCGCTGCGGCTGTGCGGGCGGTGGGCCGAGGCCGAGGATCTGTCCGCGGAGGCGTTCCTGCGCGCCTACCGGGCGCTGTGCGGCTACGGGGAGGAACGGATCGCCGGGCTGCGGCCGCGGGCGTGGCTGCTGACGATCCTGACCAACGTGTGGCGCAACAGCCTGCGGTCGGCGGCGCGGCGTCCGCCGCCGGGCCCGATCGACGACGTCCCCGACCCGCCCGACCCCGGGGAGGGCGTGGAGGACGCCGCGGCGCGCCGCGAGACCGGGCGTGAGCTCGGGGCGCTGCTGGCGCGGCTGTCGGGTGACCAGCGCGCCGCCGTCGTGCTGCGGCACGTCACCGACCTGCCCGTCGCCGAGATCGCCGCCGTCCTCGGCATGCCCGAGGGCACCGTCAAATCGCACATCTCCCGGGGCCTGGCCCGCCTCCGCGAACTCCGCGGCGGCGCGGGCCCGGACCCCGCAGAACATGATCCGCAGCAGGAGAAGGGGGGCACCAGATGACCCGCAACGACCCCACCGGCGAGGCACCCGGCCCGGGCGGGCTGGCGGCCGAACTGGCCGGGCTGGCCGCCGACGCGCCCCCGGACCTGCTGGACCGCATCGCGGCCCGCCGCGTCCACGTCCCCGGGCCGCTGCCCGGCCCGCCGCCCGGCCTGCAGGTCGCCTTCACCGACCACGGCGTCGCCTACCTGCGCGCCGGCATGGACGAGCGGGAGTTCGCCGCCGCGTTCCGTGCCCGGTTCGGGCGGCCGCTGCTGCCCGCCGCCGCGCCGCCCGCCGGGCTGGTGCCCGCGCTGCGCACCGGGCGGCTGGGCGGCCTGCGGCTGGACCTGCGCGGCCTCAGCGAGTTCGAGGCCGCCGTGCTGCGCGCCGCCGCGCAGATCCCGCGCGGGCAGATCCGCCCGTACGCGTGGGTGGCGCGGCGGGCCGGGCGGCCCAGGGCGGTCCGCGCGGTCGGGTCGGCGCTGGGCCGCAACCCCGTCCCGCTGCTGATCCCCTGCCATCGCGTCACCCGCTCGGACGGGACGCTCGGCGACTACGTGTTCGGCGCCGGCGCCAAGGAGCGGCTGCTGCGCGCCGAGGACGTCGACGTCGACGAGGTCACCGACCTGGCGCGGCGCGGCGTGCGGCTGGTCGGCAGCGACACCACCGGGATCGTGTGCTACCCCACCTGCGCCGACGCGCGCCGGATCACGCCGGGGCACCGGCGCGGGTTCGGTGACCTGGCCGCCGCGGAGGCCGCCGGGTACCGGCCGTGCCTGCACTGCCGCCCGGGCGACCCGCGTCCCGCCTGACCCGCCCCCGGGGCGGGCGGGACCGGCGCGGCGGCATAGATCGGCCCGGGGCGGGAATGGGGCGGTCCCGTCCACCTGCGGGAACGGCCCCGCAGGGACGGCCGACCAGGGGGGAGGCCGCCATGCGCGTCGTCGTCACCGGCGCCACCGGCAACATCGGCACCAGCACCGTCCGCGCCCTCGCCGCGGACCCGGACGTCACCGCCATCACCGGCCTGGCCCGCCGCGAACCCGGCCGCGACGCCGACCCGGCCGGGACCGGCGCCGATACCGGCAAGGTCGAGTGGGCCGAGGCCGACGTCACCGACAGCGACCTGGTCCCGCTGATGCGCGGCGCCGACGTCGTGGTGCACCTGGCCTGGCTGTTCCAGCCCACCCACCGCCCGGCGGTGACGTGGGACGCCAACGTGGTCGGCAGCTCCCGCGTGTTCGACGCCGCCGCCGAGGCCGGTGTGCCCAACCTGGTGTACTCCTCGTCGGTCGGCGCCTACTCCCCCGGCCCCAAGGACCGGGCCGTCGACGAGTCCTGGCCCACGCACGGCTGGCCCGGCGCCGCCTACAGCCGCGAGAAGGCCTACGTCGAGCGGCTCCTGGACGTGTTCGAGGCCCGCAACCCCGGGTGCCGTGTCGTGCGGATCCGGCCCGGGTTCATCTTCGAACGCCAGACCGCGTCGGAGCAGCGGCGCCTGTTCGCCGGGCCGCTGCTGCCCGGCCGGCTCGCCCGTCGCGACCTCGTCCCCGCCGTCCCGGACCTGCCCGGGCTGCGGCTGCAGGCGCTTCACTCGGCCGACGCCGGTGAGGCGTTCCGGCTCGCCGCGACCGGTAAGGCCCGCGGCGCGTTCAACATCGCCGCCGAACCCGTCCTGGACGCCGCCGAACTCGCCGACATCCTCGGCGCCCGCACCGTCCGGCTCCCGGCGCGCGGCGTGCGGGCCGCGCTGGCCGCCGCGTGGACCCTGCACCTGGTGCCCGCCTCCCCCGGTTTGTTCGACCTGGCCCTGGAGATCCCGATCATGGACGTGTCGCGGGCCCGCGACGAGCTGGGCTGGACGCCCCGGCACACCGCCCGCGAGGCCATCGAGGAGTTCCTGGAAGGGCTGCGGACCGGGGCCGGGCGCGACACCCCGCCGCTGTCGCCCGAGACCGGTGGGCCGATGCGCGCCCGCGAGTTCGTCACCGGCATCGGCCGAAAACCCTGACCGCGCCCGCACATCCGCCCACACGGGACATTCACCAGCGCCGGACACGAACCCGGAGGTCACCATGCCGACGATCACTCCCGACCACCTGCACGCTCTGCTGGCCTCCGCCGACCGCGACGCCGCGCTCGTCGTCGTCGCCGGCAAGGCCACCGTCGTCCCGGCCGACCCGTCCCGCGACGGCGGGCCCGAGGAGACGCTGGTCATCACCACCCGGGACGCGGTGATCGCCGAACTCGACACCGGCGCCAACGAGGAGCAGATCGAACGCCTCGCCCAGCGCCTGGACGTCGCCCTCGAAAGCCTCGGCGGCTGAACCGGCCCGCCGGGGCCGCAGGCGACCGGAGCGGCGACCCAGAGGACCGGGAGCAACGGACGGACCGGGAGAGCCGGGAGGAACGGGAGGACCCGGGGGATCGCTCAGCGGCCCTCCCCGCGCCCTCCGTCGCCGCCACGTGGACGCTCACCGTCCGGACCGTCCGGCCTGTCCGACTCATTCGGCCTGTCTGGATCGTCCGCGCGGACGCGGCGGCGGTGGCTGGTGTCGCAGAACGGGTAGGCGCGGCTGCGCCGGCACATGCACAGCGCCACCAGGAAACGGTCCGACACGACCGTCCTCCCGTCCTGCAGGACCACCTCGACCGGGCCCTCCACCAGCACCGGCCCGCCCGGCACCATCCTGACCCGCCGCCGGTCCCGCCCGCCTCCGTCTGGCGGCGCCGCCTGCTCAGGCCGCCCGGCGGCGGCGCGGTCAGGCCGCGCGGCGGCCATGGCCCCCACGTTCCCGCAGTCCCTCGTGCCCGTCGTGCCCGTCGTGTCCGTCGCTTTCCGCGCACGCCGCGTGCCGCGCAACGCCCTCGACCCGGTCGGCGCGCACCACCACGAGGTCCTCGTAATGCTGCCCGGGACGCAGCAGCCCCCGCGCCCGCAGTTCGGCGGCCCGTCCGCGCATCACCGGGCCCAGCGGTTCGCGCCGCCGCGCCACCACCGACGCCCGCATCCCGGCGCGCCGCAGCGCCACCAGCGTCGCCGCCACCCCGTTCAGCGCCGAATGCACCACCAGCAGCGTCCCCGACGGCGTCAGGTGCCGCGGCGCCGCGGCGCAGATCCGGTCCAGCAGCACGCGGCCGCCCGGCCCCGCCTCCCACGCGCGGGCCCGCCCCCGCGCCGACGCGGGGTCGGCGTCGCCCGCCACGTACGGGGGGTTGGCGACGATCACGTCGAACACCTCGCCCGCCACCGGCGCGAACAGGTCGCCGCGCAGCACCCGGACCGGCAGGCCCCGCACGAGCGCGTTCACCCGCGCCGCCAGCACCGCCTGCGCCGACACGTCGACCGCCACGACCTCGCAGCCGTTCCGCGCGGCGGTCATCGCCACCGCGCCCGTCCCGGTGCCCAGTTCCAGCACCCGCGCGCCCGCGGGGATCCGCGCGCTGCGCAGCGCTCCCGCCAGCAGCCGCGTGTCGGACTGCGGGCGGTACACGCCCGGCGGCCTGAGCAGCAGCATCACCGGCCCCTCTCGTCCGCGGCCACGGAACCGCCCGGCGAGCCCGGCAGCGGACGGCGCAGCGACGACCGCGGCGGCCGCCCGGACCAGGACCCCAGCAGATGCGCGGCCAGGCGGTCCTCCAGCAGGCCCGTCGCGCGCACCCCCAGCACCACGTCCCCCGCCAGGCCGGGCTCGTCCTCCAGCAGCCCGCCGATCACGTCGTGGCGCAGGACCTGCTCGTGGACGGCGTCGGCCTCGATGTGCTCGGTGTAGAACAGGACGGCCCGCGGCCCGGCCCCCAGCCGCTCCAGCGCCCGCGCCATCCGCCGCGCGGACGGCGCCGTGGTGATCTCCGCGGCGGCGAAATGGCCGACCAGCGCGCCCCGCAGCGACCGCCGCAGCCCGAACAGCGACATCATGTTCACCGTCGCCAGCATCACCGCCGGCGCCGCGTCCACGTACGCGCCGTAGGAGGGGTCCAGGCCCAGATCGTCCAGCAGGTCGGCGTACAGGCCCTGGTGGATCATCTCCGGGCGGCCGCCGCCGAACTCGTCGTGCTCCACCGCGGCCAGCGCCGTCTTGGCGCGGCCCCGCAGCCTGGGCACGACCCACGCGTGCGGGTCGGCCTCCTTCAGGTGGTACACCGACCGGAGCGCCGCGTGCTCCAGCAGCTGCCACCACTGCCCGTCGTCGCGCAGATGGTGGGTGACGCCGCGTGCGCCGACCGGCTCGGTCAGCAGCTCCGCCAGCGCGTCCTGCACGCCGGTCCCGCCGGGGCGTCCCGCCGTGTCCCGGCGCAGCGCCGCCAGGAAGGCCCGCTCCATCACCCCGCGCAGCCGCAGCAGCCCCGGATCCCACTCCCAGTCCGGGTCCACCCCGGCGAACCCGCGGTAGTGCAGCTCGAAACAGGTGTGCAGCGCCAGCTGCAGATCCTCGCCGTACGGGTCGGCGGACCCGGCCCGCCGCACCGCGTGCGCGGCCGGTGCCCGGCCCCGCGCGGGGCCGGGCGGCGGGCCGGCCGCCAGTGCCTCCACGACCGCCCGCGACAGGGGCCCGCGCGCGGCGGGCAGCACCGGCACCGCCTGGCGCGCCGGTCGGAGGGGCGCCCGAGGGGGCCGCTGAGGCGCCGGTTGAGGGACGTGCCCGGGGGATTGCAGAACGGTCATGTGTCCTCCGTGGTGCGGGGGATGTCCAGCAGCGGTACCCGCTCACACGCGTCCCATACGCCCGGTTCCTCCCCCGGTGCCGCTCCGGCGGCCCGGCCCGGCCCGTCCGCCGGGACGTCCGGGGCGCCGCCCGCGAGCCCGCCGGACTCGGTCTGCCGGGCCAGCAGGTCCACCGCGGCGCGGGGGCCGCCCCGCCCGGCCGCGCGGCGCTGCCGGTCGGCGCCCGTCCCGGCGCGGCGGACGCCCTCCACCAGCGTGAACACGGTGTCCAGGTCCCCGGTCCCGGCCAGCGCCGGGCCGACGCGGGCGAGCAGGTCCTCGCCCCGCCGCCACGCCGGCACCGCCCGCCGGGTGAACGGGTCCAGCGCGGGGCCGTCCATCCCGTGCCGCGCCGCGTTCCACAGCGCCGCCGCGCACACCTGCCCGTCCACGGGCGGGGCCTCCCGCCCGCCGGCCAGGTCCCGCAGCGCCGCGCCGACCAGCCCCCGCACCAGCGCCGCCTGCAGCACCGCCTCGTCGGCGGTCGCCGCCGCGTCCGCCGCGCGCACCTCCACCGTCGGCCACCGCGGCGACGGCCGCGCCAGCCAGAAACTCATCGCCTCGTCGACCAGGACGCCCGCCTCCACCAGCGCCGCGACGCGCCCGTCGTACTCGGCCGCCGACGCCGAGAACGGCGGTGTCCCCGCGCCCGGGAACCGCGTCATCTCCACGATCCGGCGGCAGGCGTAGCGGCTGGCGCGGCCGTGGTCGAACGGGGAGTTCGCCGACAGCGCCACCAGCACCGCCAGCCACGGCCGCAGATGGTTCACCACCGCCACCGCCGTCTCCCGGTCCGCGACGCCCACGTGGACGTGGCAGCCGCACGCCTGATAGTCCTCCACGACCTCCCCGTACGCCGCCGTGATCGCGGCGAACCGGTCGCCGGCCGCCACCGGCGGCGGCCGCCCGTCCAGCACCGGCGTCCCCGCCGACACCAGCCGCGCGCCGGCCGCGCGCGCGGCGCCGGCGAGCCGCGCCCGCCCGCCGCGCAGCTGCGCCCGCAGGTCCGCGAGGTCCCGGCACACCCCGGTCGCCGCCTCCACCTGCGAGGTGAGCAGCTCGGCGTGGAACGCGGCGCCCGACGCGCGCCACGGGTGCGGTTCCGCCCCCGCCAGGACCCGTTCCGCGTGCGGGACGCACACCCCCGACCGCGGGTCGACCAGCAGGAACTCCTCCTCGACCCCGAGGGTCACCCCCGGCTCCCCGGCGCCGCCCCCGCCCGCGTCGTGCCCGCCCATGCCGCATCCCCCCTGAGCCCCGCGCACCGGTCCCCCGCGAACCGTGCGGACCCCGCCGCCCGGGGGCCCGCCATACCGGGATGCCCGGCCAGAACCGCCCCTCCCTCCCCCATCCAAGATCCTTTCCGCGAGGTGGGGTCCGGTGACCGGATCGTTCCGCATCGCGCCGCGATGATGCCTGCCGGACGCCGCCGCGCCCGGGCAGCATCACGGACATGAACCACGACACCGGCATCAGCCGGGCACTCCTCGTCATCGACGTCCAGGAGTCCTTCCGCCGCCGCCCGAACTGGCGGGCCGTGTCGGCCCCCGACATCGACGCCCGCGCCGCCCGCCTCGCCGCGGCCGCCCGCGCCGCCGGCGACCTGGTCGTGTGGATCCTGCACGCCGAGCCCGGCACCGGCGGCGCGTTCGACCCCGACCTCGGCCACGTCCGCCTCATGGACGGCCTCACCCCGGCCGCGGGCGAGCCCGTCCTGACCAAGACCTCCCGCAACGCCTTCACCACCACCGCGCTGCAGCGGCTGCTCACCGAGCACGGCGTCCGGGAACTGGTCATCTGCGGCATCCAGACCGAGCAGTGCTGCGAGACCACCGCGCGCCTGGCCGCCGACCTCGGCTACCGGGTCACCTTCGTCACCGACGCCACCGCGACCTTCCCCATCCCCCACCGCGACGCCCCGCCCGGGCGGCCCCTGGCCGACGTCCTGGCCGACCCCGCCACCCTGCCCGTCGACCAGATCATCGCCCGCACCGAGTACGCCCTGGCCGGACGGTTCGCCGACATCGCCTCCCTCGACGACCTCGCCCCCGGCGCGGTGGGCGCTGTAAGCTGACCGGATCGTGACCCGGATCGCCTTCCTGCTCGTCCCCGGAGTGCACCTGCTCGACCTGGCCGGGCCCGCCCAGGTGTTCTCCACCGCCGCCGACGACGGCCTGCCCTACCGGCTGTCCTACATCGCCGACCACCCCGGCGCCGAGCCGGGAGACGCGCACGCGGAGGGCACCGGGACCGAAGACGCCGGGACGCTGGGCGTCGTCACCGCCCAGGGCCTGCCCCTGCGGGCCCCCGCCGCCTGGCCGCGCCTGACCGCCGGCGACATCGTCATGGTCCCCGGATGGCGGTGGGGCCGCGGCGGGCCGCACGCCCCGCCCGTCTCGCGCGGCGCCGCCCGCCTGCTGGCCGCCCACCACGCCGCCGGCGGGCTGGTCGCCAGCGTCTGCGCCGGCGCGTTCGCCCTCGCCCACGCCGGGCTCCTGGACGGCCGCCGCTGCACCACCCACCACGAGCTGCAGGACGCCCTGGCCCGCCGCCACCCCCGCGCCACCGTCGTCCCCGACGTCCTGTACGTCACCGACGGCCGCGTCGTCACCTCCGCCGGCATCGCCAGCGGCATCGACCTGGCGCTGCACCTGCTGGCCGCCCGGCACGGCCCCGGCGCCGCCGCCCGCGCCGCCCGCGCCATGGTCGTGTACGCGCGCCGCAACGGCGACGAACCCCAGGCCGGGATCATGCTCCGGCACCGCGGCCACCTCAGCGACGCCGTCCACCGCGCCCAGGACCTCATCGACGCCGGCTACACCCGCCCCCTGCCGCTGGCGGCCCTGGCCGCCGCGGCGGGCGTCAGCGAACGCACCCTCACCCGCCGCTTCACCGCCGCCACCGGGCTGACCCCGCTGCGGTACCAGCAGGAACTGCGGCTGGAACGCGCCGGGCACCTCATCGGCCAGGGCGCCACCGCCGACGCCGCCGCCCGCGCCGTCGGCTTCACCGACGCCCGCATGCTCCGCCGCCTCCGCGCCCGCACCCCCTGACCCGCCCCGCCCGGCCCGCCGGGTGGCTCAGGGGGACGGCGGCGGGGCGAGCGCGCCCGACAGGAACAGCGTGGTGGCCGACGCGCTGGCCTCCTCCACGCTCAGCCGGTGCCGGATGACCCGCGACACCACGCCCTCCAGCAGGCTGAAGTACAGCTCGGCCAGCGTGTGGACGGGCAGGTCGCGGCGGAAGGCCCCGCAGGCGGCGCCGCGCTCGAACACCGCCCGCAGCGGAACCGCGAGCTGCCGCTCGACGCGCCGCGCCTCCCTGGGCGAGGAGTCGAACAGCCCGAGCGCCCGGTACCGGCTCGTCGCCGCGATCGTCGCGCGCGTCATCCGGGCCACGGCCTCCTCGATCGGCACCGCGTCCAGCCGCGCGTCGGCGAGCCGCTCGGTCAGCTCCGACAGCGCCGCCTCGTACAGCGCGTACAGCAGCGCCTCCCGGTTGGGGAAGTAGCGGTACAGTGTCGCCCGCGCCACCCCGGCGGCCTGCGCGATGTCGGTCATGCTCGCCGACTCGCCCCGCTCGGCCAGCACCGTGGCGGCCACATCGAGAATCCCCGCACGCACATGGTCGCGCAGGATCATGCTCCTGGTCATCGCGCGGAACGCTACACCACTGTCACAAGTTTCCGACACCGTGCGTCTCTGCCGAGACAGCGTGTCTTGCCGCTCGCCGATCGTGGCGACCGCCGAGCGGCGCAGCGAGTCCGCGCTCGCCGAACACCTCGCCGGCTGACCCGGCGGCCCGGCCCGCTACGGGGAGACCGGAACCTCGACGTATCCGGGCGCGCCGCGCCGCAGCGACGCGCGCCCGGCGGTGACCTGCGCGGCCCACGCCTCGAAGTCGTCCAGGTCCGGGACCGGGACGGTGACGTCGGCCTCCACGCCCTCCCCGTAGCGGACGTCGCCGGGCCGCACGCCGCGGCCGTGCAGGTCGCCGAGGAACCGGCCCGCGAGCGCGTGGTCGACGCCCACGGTGACCGTCACCACCGGGCGCAGCTCCACCACCCCGACCGCGTCGACGGTGCCGGCGACGGCCTGCGCGTAGGCGCGGGCCAGGCCGCCCGCGCCGAGCTTGACGCCGCCGAAGTAGCGGGTGACGACCGCGACGGTGCCGGTCAGCCCGCGCCGCGTCAGCACCTCCAGCATCGGGATGCCCGCCGTCCCGGCCGGTTCGCCGTCGTCGCTGCTCTTGGCGATCTCGCCGTGCTCGCCGACCACGTAGGCGGTGCAGTTGTGGGTGGCGTCGCGGTGCGCCCGCCGGTGCCGGGCCAGGAACGCCGCCGCCTCGGCCTCGCCGGCGGCGCGGGCGAGGGTGCAGACGAAACGGGACTTGCGGATCTCCAGCTCGCGGGAGCCCGCCTGCCTGATCATGCGCATGGTCGGCACCGAGTGTAGGCGGTGCCGGGCCGTCCGGCGCGGCCGGTCCGGCGCGGGCCGTTTGACACCGGCCCGCCGCGGGCACGCAGCGTGACGTGACGGACACGCTGGAGGAACTGTACCGCCGGTGGCTGTTCGAGGTGTGGGGCGGCGACTTCGACGTGGCCGCGCAGATCCTCACCCCGGACTTCACCGGGCACTGGCCGAACCTGGAGGTCCACGGCCCGCAGGAGGCCGCCGACCAGGTCCGCCGCTCCCACGAGTACTTCACCGGCGTCCGCACCGCGCTGGACGCCGGTCCCGTCGTCGGCGACGGCATGGTCGCCGCCGCATGGAGCTTCCACGGCGCCTACCGCGGCGGTGTCCCCGGCGCCACCGCCGCGCCCGGCACACCGGTGTCGTTCCGCGGCCAGGACATCTTCCGCGCGCGGGACCGCCGGTTCGCCGAGTACTGGGTCGTCTCCGACGCCCTGGGCCTGATGACCGCCCTCGGCGCCCTCGGCTGACCCGCCCGCCGCCGGGTCAGACCAGGTCGATGAGGTCGGCGATCGAGGGCACGACGCGGTTCGGGCGGAACGGGAACCGGGCGATCTCGTCCTTGCGGGTCACGCCGGTCAGCACCAGGATCGTCTCCAGACCGGCCTCGACGCCGGCGACGATGTCGGTGTCCATGCGGTCGCCGACCATCGCGGTGCTCTCGCTGTGCCCGCCGACCCTGTTCAGCGCCGTCCGCATCATCAGCGGGTTGGGCTTGCCGATGAAGTAGGGCTCCACGCCCGTCGCGCGGGTGATCATGGCGGCGACCGCGCCGCACGCGGGCAGCGACCCCTCCGGGGACGGGCCGACCGGGTCGGGGTTGGTCGCCACGAACCGCGCGCCGGCCTCGATCAGCCGGATCGCCCGGGTGATCTGGGAGAAGCTGTAGGTGCGGGTCTCGCCCAGCACCACGTAGTCGGGGTCGATGTCGGTCAGCACGAAGTCCGACTCGTGCAGCGCCGTCGTCAGCCCCGCCTCCCCGATCACGTACGCCGACCCCTCGGGCCGCTGGTCGGCCAGGAACCGGGCGGTCGCCAGCGCCGACGTCCAGATCGACTCGGCCGGCACCCGCAGCCCCGCCGCCGCCAGCCGCGCCGACAGGTCCCGGCGGGTGTAGATCGAGTTGTTGGTCAGGACCAGGAAGGGCTTGCCGGAGGCCGACAGCCGCCGGATGAACTCCTCGGCACCGGGGACGGGACGGCCCTCGTGCACCAGGACCCCGTCCATGTCCGACAGCCAGTATTCGATCGGCCCGCGCTCGTTCATGTCCCCATTGTCGCAGGATCATCGCAGGCGGGGATCTTCGCCCGGACCGCCGGCCCGGACGCGCCCGGCGCGGCGGGGCCGTTGACCTGCGCGTGACGCGGATCATAGATTTCGGGCACGGCGCACCGAATCGTGTTCGGCGCTCGGGCCGCGCGGCGGCGCGCCGTCACCCCGCGGGAGGCGCGACGTGCACGACCA
The DNA here is from genome assembly GCF_052245875.1 of Actinomadura sp. 3N407. Taxonomy (NCBI): domain Bacteria; kingdom Bacillati; phylum Actinomycetota; class Actinomycetes; order Streptosporangiales; family Thermomonosporaceae; genus Actinomadura; species Actinomadura sp. 3N407. The sequence goes on along the minus strand of NZ_JBQQBP010000016.1, from coordinate 164,029 downwards.
GCAATTGCCGGCCATCGCCGAGGTCAGGGCGGCGATGACGGCGCCCGGGCAGCTGTTCGAGATGGACGAGGCCGAGATCCGCGGGGTGCGGACCCGCGTCTGGAAGAACGCCCCGCCCACCCTCCGCGAGATCCTGGAGGTCTCCCGCGCCCACGGCGACGCCGCGTACCTGGTCTACGAGGGCGACCGGCTGAGCTTCGCCGACCACTACGCGCGGGCCGCCGCGTTCGCGCGCCGCCTCATCGACGGCTACGGCGTCGCCAAGGGCGACCGGGTCGCGATCGCGATGCGCAACTACCCCGAATGGTCGGTGGCGTTCTTCGGCGCCGCCGTCGCCGGCGCCGTGGTGGTGCCGCTGAACGCCTGGTGGACCGCCGCCGAGCTGGAGTACGGGCTCGCCGACAGCGGCGCCGCGGTCCTCATCGCCGACGCCGAGCGCGCCGAACGGCTCTCCGGCGTCCTGCCGGGGCTCGGCGTCCGCTGCCTGGTCGCCCGCGCGGACGGCGCCGTCCCCGCCGGCTGCGAGTCGTTCGAGGCCGTCCTCGGCGACCCCGGCGACCCCGCCGCCGCGTCCCTGCCGGACGTGCCGCTCGACCCCGACGACGAGGCCACGATCTTCTACACCTCCGGCACCACCGGCCGCCCCAAGGGCGCTCTGGGCACCCACCGCAACATCGCCACCAACCCCGTCAGCCTCGCCTACGGGATCATCTCCGCCGGGATCCGCGCGGGCCGGACGGTCGAGGAGCTGACCGCGCCGCAGCCGCGGGTGACGCTGCTGAGCGTCCCGTTCTTCCACGCCACCGGCTGCCACTCGGTCCTGGTGACCAGCGCCCTGCAGGGCGGCACCGTCGTGATGATGTACAAGTGGGACGTGCCGACCGCTCTGGAGCTGATCGAGCGGGAGCGCGTCACCGGGTTCGGCGGCGTCCCCACCATGGCGTGGCAGGTGCTGACCTCCCCCGACTTCGACAAGTACGACACCTCCAGCCTCACCGGCGTCAGCTACGGCGGCGCCCCCGCCGCGCCCGCCCTCGTCGACAAGATCAGGGAGCGGCTGCCCGAGCGGGCCCCCGGCAACGGCTACGGCCTGACCGAGACGTCGTCGGTCACCACCTACAACGGCGGCGTCAACTACCTGGAGCGGCCCGAGAGCGTCGGCCCGCCCGTCGCGGTCTGCGACGTCAAGGTCGTCGACCCCGCCGGCGGGGAGCTGCCGCCCGGGGAGGTCGGCGAGCTGCTCATCAAGGGCCCCAACGTCATCAAGGGCTACTGGAACAAGCCCGAGGCGACCGCGCAGGCGTTCGTGGACGGCTGGTTCCACAGCGGCGACCTGGCCCGCCTGGACGACGACGGGTTCGTGTACATCGTCGACCGCGCCAAGGACATGCTCATCCGCGGCGGGGAGAACATCTACTGCGCCGAGGTCGAGGCCGCCCTGTACGAGCACCCCGCCGTCGCCGACTGCGCCGTCATCGGCGTCCCCCACCAGGTCCTCGGCGAGGAGGTCGGCGCCGTGATCGTGCCGCGTCCCGGCGCCGCCGTCACCGAGCAGGACATCGCGGCGTTCCTGGCCGGCCGGATCGCCGCCTTCAAGGTCCCGGTGCACTACTGGTTCCGCGACGAGGGCCTGCCCCGCAACCCCGGCGGGAAGATCCTCAAGACCCGCCTGCGCGAAGAGCTCCTCGGCTGACCCGCCCGCGCCCCGGGGTGCCCGGACATGCGGCGGGGCGCCCCGGGACCCGCCCGGGGCGCCCCGCCCGACCGCGGACGCTCAGACGTTGACGCCGAAGTCGGAGGCGATGCCCGACAGGCCCGAGGCGTACCCCTGGCCCACCGCGCGGAACTTCCACTCCGCGCCGCTGCGGTACAGCTCGCCGAACACCATCGCGGTCTCGGTCGAGGCGTCCTCCGACAGGTCGTAGCGTGCGATCTCGCTGTTGTCGGCCTGGTTCACCACCCGGATGAAGGCGTTGCGGACCTGGCCGAAGCTCTGCTGCCGGCCGTCGGCGTCGTAGATCGACACCGGGAACACGATCTTGGAGACATCGGCCGGCACGGTCGACAGGCTCACCTTGATCTGCTCGTCGTCGCCCTCGCCCTCACCGGTCAGGTTGTCACCGGTGTGCTCGACCGAGCCGTCGGGGCTCTTGAGGTTGTTGAAGAACACGAAGTGCTGGTCCGACAGCACCTTGTTCTCCGCCGAGCACACCAGAGCGCTGGCGTCGAGGTCGAAGTCGGTACCGGTCGTGGTCCGCACGTCCCAGCCCAGACCAACCACGACGGCGGTCAGTCCGGGAGCCTCCTTGGTCAGCGAGACGTTGCCGCCCTTGCTCAGACTGACTCCCACTGTGTCTACCTCCGTATCGGCCTCTGCGGGTGCGATTCACCCGCGCGCGTTTCGTCTGTCTTACGAGAACGGTAGCCACCTCACGCTGGTTCCCCCGCCTCCTTGTCAAAATCACGGCGTGGCGTGCCGGTTTTCCTTGCCGCCGTGTTCCGGGCCCGCCGTGTTGCTCACCCGCCCCCGAGGAACGCGGCGGCCGGCGCGCCGATCGCGGAGGGGAGCTCGAACGCGGCGGCCAGCTCCCCGGCGCGCGGGGCCAGCTCGTCGCAGGCGGCCCGCCGCGCCGCCCACACCTCGTCGAGCATCCCGGGCGGCACCACCCCCTCGTTCAGCAGGTCGGCGGCGCGGTGGTCCAGCCGGTTCAGGGCGTGCAGGCGCAGCACGGGCGCCAGCGCCGGCGGCCCCGCGTCCAGGGCGGAGGCGAGGATCTCCAGGACGATCCGGTCGGCGCAGGCAGCCGCGGTCCGCGCGGCCAGCACCAGGTTGGCGTTCCACGCGGTGAACGCGTCGTCGCCCGAGCCGCGGGCCGCCTCCACCCGCGCGGCGAGCCGGTCGCGCATCCGGCGCTCGGCGTCGCGGGCCAGGAACAGCCACACCCGCGGGGACTCCAGGTCGCCGCCGTCGGGCGGCCCGGCCCCCGGCTCGGGCGGGACGTAGCGGTCCAGTTCCGCCATCGCGCGGGCGGTGTCGTAGAGGATCAGCTCGTTGTCGCCGCCGGCGCTGGCGTAGGCGTGCGTCAGGCCCCGGTAGGAGTTGAGGCGCTCGACGGCCGCGAACCCGGGCGCGCCGCTGTGCACCCGGCACGCCGACACCGTCTCCTGCGCCTGGGCGGTCGCGGCGGCCTTCAGCAGCGCCAGGTCGCGGTCGACCGCCGACCACGGCGCCCACGCGGTGTCCGGCCCCCCGGCGGCGGTGGCGGCGGGCTCGGCGGAGGTGCGGCGGGCCTGGACGTGGGCGGCGACGGCGGTGAGCGCGTAGCCGGACGCGAGCGCGCCCAGCACCGCCTCCTGCTGGTTGCGGTAGTCGGTCAGCGGGCGGCGCGGCGCCAGCCGGCCGAGCGTGACGCGTCCCGCCGAGTGCGCCAGCAGCGTCCCCGCCGACGCCCGCGTGATCGCGGCCGACGCGGAGATGACGGCCCGCCACACCGCCGGGGCGATGCCCATCGACCGCGTCAGCCGCGCCGCCGGGGACCCGGCGGGGTCGTGGAAGGACCCGTCGGCGTCGATGCGGGCGCCGTCGCGCAGCCACGACCGGTAGGGCACCGCCAGGTCGTCCAGCCGCACCGCCGCGTAGTCGACCTGCAGGCCCGTCGTCTCCGGCGCCTCGATGATCCGGACGCCGGGCGGGACGGCGCCGTCCGCGCCGCGCAGCGGCACCACGAACACGAACACGCCGCGTTCCCGGCCGCCGTGCACGAGGGTGGCGTAGACGGCGGCGGTCTTGGGGACGCGGGGGTGGGCGGTGTTGGTGGGGAACTTGGCGGCCTGCGCGTCCGGCGTGCTCAGCACGAACCCGCCGGACGACGGGTCGTGGCGGGCGACGGTGCGCGGCGACAGGTGGCTGTTGCTGCGCCCCACCTCGGTCATCAGCAGCGTCCCGAACGAGGTCATCGACTCCAGGTCGTCGCGCGCCCGGCGGGGGCCGTCCCGCCCGGCGCCGAACCGCAGGATCGGGCCGAGCGCCAGGGTGTAGTGCAGCAGCATCACGTGGAACAGGGCCGGGTCGGCGATCGCGGCGCGTTCCAGCAGCGCGCACAGCGCCGGCGGGTCGTCCAGCAGCTCGGGCGCCGGCGGCGCGGCCAGGCCCGCCCGCCGCAGCCGCTCGTAGGTGAGTTCCTGGCGGCCGCGGGCGGTGAGCCCGGCGGGGTAGGCGAAGAACTCGTCGGGGACGGCCGCGTCCAGCCGCGCCCGCGTCTCGGCGTCCAGGGACGTGCCCCGCACGAAGGCGAGCAGGCCCGCGTCGGGGACGGCGCCGGTGAGGGAGTCCGTGCCGGTGATGGTGTCCATCGGGGTCCTCCGTCAGGCTCGGGGGCGGGCGGCGGGCGCGGGCGGGCCCGGACGCGGCCCGGGCGGGCGGTCGCGCAGCGGCGTCAGGGTGCGCGCGCCCGGCAGCGTCAGCCGCGCGCACTGGCAAAGCGCGTTCCCGGCGCCGGCCTCGGTGAAGACCGTCGCGCCCGCCTCGTGCACCGCGCGCAGCGTCTGCGGCAGCCGCACCGGCTTGACGATGCAGTCGGCCAGCGCGCGGTGCAGGTCGTCGCCGTCGCGGTAGGCGCGGCCCCGCACGGGCGAGTGCACCGGCAGTTCCAGCGGCCGCTGCGGGAAGCGGCGGATCATCGTGTACCACTCGTCGTCGGCTCCGGCCATCGCGGGATGGTGCGACAGGTAGGGGACGGCGAGCCGCACGGTCCGCACTCCCCGGCCGCGTGCGGCGTCCAGAACCTCCTCCAGGGGGCCGTCCGGCCCGGACACGACCGTCACCGACGGCGCGTTCAGGCAGGCCACCACGACCTGCGGGGCGGCGGCGGCCTCGATGCAGGCGCGTGCGCCGTCCTCGCCGGCCTCCAGCAGGGCCAGGCCGCCGCCGCGGCCGCGGCGCGTCAGCACGCCGACGAGGCTGACGGCCATGCGGGCGCCGTCGGTGATCGCGAACGCGCCGGCGCTGACCAGCGCGGCGATCTCCCCGAAGCTCTGCCCGACCACGTGGCCGGGGTGCACGCCGGCGGTCCGCAGGACCCGGTCGACGGCGACCGAGGCGGCGTATCCGGTGAGCTGGGCGACGCCGGGCGCGCGGGCCGCCGCGCGGTAGGCGCCGGGGTCCTCCAGCAGGATCGAGCGCAGGGACGGCCACCCGGCGCGCGGCAGTCCCTCCTGGACGGCGTCCAGGACGTCGGCGACGGCGCGTGCGGCGGCGCGTCCGGTGCGGGCGAGCGCGGGAAGGTCGGGGACCCCCGCCGAGCCGGTGCCGGCGAAAAGGAACGCGCACACGTCGTCGGGCTTGAGCTCCTCGGCCGGATGAAGATGAGAGAACGGCACGCGGGGTCTCCTTACCTCGAAGGAAGGCTCTCTTTTCTATTTGGATAAAGGCCGCTTAACTCCTAGTTATGGAACATAAACTCTGAAATGGGATTATTCGCTCATGGAATCCGTCTGGCAACCGTCAGTGGCACGAACACCGCACGGCCTCCACCCGCACGGCGGACATCGGGGGTGGGCGATCCGCGGAACCGGCGCGTATCTGCCCGCCCGCCGCGTGCACAGCGAGGAACTGTCCCGGTCGTTGGGACTGGCTCCGTCCTGGATCGAGGAGCGCACCGGCATCCGCCACCGGCACGTCGCCGGGCCCGGGCAGGCGGCCTCGGACCTGGCCGCGGCCGCCGCCGGGCCTGCGCTGGAGCAGGCGGGACTGGACGCGAGCGACATCGGCCTGATCGTCCTCGGCACCTCAACCCCCGACGAGCTGGGCCCCTCCACCGCCTGCCGCGTGCAGGCGCTGCTGGGCGCCCGCCGCGCCGCCGCGTTCGACGTCGCCGCCGCCTGCACCGGGTTCGTCTACGGGCTGCAGGCCGCGGTCGGCTGGCTCGCCGGGCGGCCCGAGCCCGCGCCGCACGCGCTGGTCATCGGCGTCGAGGTGTACTCCCGGTTCCTCAACCCCGCCGACCGCGCCACCGCCGCGCTGTTCGGGGACGGCGCCGCGGCCGCGGTGATCGGGCCCGTCGCGCCGCCGTACGGGATCGGCCGGGTCACGCTCGGGTCGGACGGCTCCCGCGCCGGGGACGTGCTCATCCCCGCCGGAGGCAGCCGCCGCCCCGCCGGCGCCGACACCCTCGCCGGGCTCGGCCACACCATCCACATGGACGGCCGGGCCGTGCGCGGTTTCATCTCCGCCGTCTTCCCCCGGCTGGTGGCCGAGGCCGCCGAGGACGCCGGGATCAAGCCCGCCGACCTGGCGCTGGTCGTCCCGCACCAGCCCAACCCGCGGCTGGTCGCCTCGCTGGCCTGCGCGGCCGGCCTCGACCCGGCGCAGCTGGCGATCGCCGGGCAGGACGTCGGCAACATCGGCGCCGCCAGCCTCCCCTACGCCCTGGACCGGGCCGTGCGCGAGCACCGGATCGCGGCCGGGGACCTGGTCCTGCTCGCCGGCTTCGGCGCGGGCGTGACCTGGGGGCACACCCTCGTCACCTGGCCGCCCGCCTGACCTCCCGCCCGCGCACATGCCTTGCCGGTTATATGCGAAAGGAGTTATGTTCGGGGTGCGAGCACGTGTGCCCGCCGCGCCTCCGGGCAGGAACGCCACCGACGAAAGGCAGCGCGAGATGAACAACGACGGCACCACGGGCGGCACCACGGGCGGCGCCGGCGCCTCCGACGGCACCGCCGCCCACCGGGACGGGCGCACCCTGCTGCGCTTCGAACGGCGCCTGCGGCACCCGCCCGAACGGGTATGGCGGGCCCTCACCGACCCGGCCGAGCTGTCGGCGTGGCTCGCCGACGCCGTCCTGGAACCCGCCGCCGGCGGCAAGTTCGAGCTGCGCTGGCTCAACGCGGGCGACGACCCGCCGGTCGCCCGCGGCACCGTCACCGCCTTCGACCCGCCGCGGCTGCTGGAACTGGACTCCGACATCCACGGCCGGCTGCGGTGGGAGCTGACCCCCGTCCCCGAAGGGACCCGCCTGGTGTTCACCAGCGACGTCGAACTGCCCGGCGACTACCTCATCCAGACCCTGGCCGGCTGGCACCTGCACCTGGACTACCTCGAGGAGGCCCTCGACGGCGCCCGCGTCGACTGGGCGAACTGGACGGCCGCCCGCTGGCAGGTCCACCACGACCGCTACGCCGCCCGCCTCGGCGCCCTGGACGCCGTCCGCGCCCTGCACCGGCGGATCCTGGACGGCTGGAACGCCCGCGACGGCCGCGCGTTCGCCGAGCCGTTCCGCGACGACGGCGAGACGATCGGGTTCGACGGCACCCTGCACTCCGGCCGCGCCGAGATCGCCGCGCAGACGGACCGGATCTTCGCCGGCCACCCGACCGGCCGCTACGTCGCCGTGGTCCGCGACGTCCGGGTCATCGGCCCCGGCGCCGCCGTGCTGCGCGCCGTCGCCGGGATGGTGCCGCCCGGCGCGTCCGACCTCAATCCCGACGCCAACAGCGTCCAGACTCTCACCGCGTCCCGGGTCGCGGACGAGTGGCGCGTCGCGCTGTTCCAGAACACCCCGGCCGCCTACCACGGGCGTCCCGAGGCCTCCGCCGCGCTCACCGCCGAGCTCCGCGCCCTCCTGGCCGGCGAGGGAGGGCGGGAAGCGTGAAACGGCGGAGGACCCGTGGCCGTCCGGCCCCGGGTCCTCCGCCGTCGCGGTGCGCGGTGTCAGCGCCCGGCGCGGCCCCGCAGGGAGCGCAGCACCCGGCGGGACTCGGCGCGGCGGTCCCAGGCGACCGCGGCGAACACGGCGGCGTACGCGGCGGGCAGCAGCGCCCACGCGGGCTCCAGCACCAGGATCTGGGTGAGGACGGCGCCGCCCATCAGGCCGATCAGCCCGGCCGCGGCGAGCCCGGCCAGCCGCGGGATCACCAGCGCGATCGCGCCGGCGGCCTCGACGGCGCCGGTCGCGTACCGGAACCACTGGCCCCAGCCGATCTCGGTGAAGGTCTCGACCGCGGATTTTTCTTCGAGATTTTTCCGCTGCCGTGTCAGCGCAGGTGAAAGCCATCGCCGGTCCCGACCCCGGGCGGATCGCCCGCGCGTCACCACGGGGACACGATCAGGGCCTGGACGGCGAGCGCGGTCGCGGCCTGCGCCGCCAGCCATGCCCGCGACGGAGGCCGGTGCAGGGCGGCCGCCACGAGCAGCCAGGCGGAGAACGGCACCCAGATCCGCTCGACCTCGCCCCGGGTCACGCCGGAGGCGTCCAGGACGAGCACGCCCACCAGCGCCGCGGCCGCGATGGCCGCCGCCGCGGCGGCCGGGGACACGGCCCTCACCCGGATCGCGCCGCGCAGCGCGCCCAGCGCGCGGGGCAGCGCGTGCGCGGCCGCCGGGCCGGTCAGCAGGCCCAGCACGGCGAGGTTCGCCAGGACGAAGTAGGCGTAGGAGCGCTGCGACGACCCGCGGCTGACCAGGTAGGTCTCCAGCGTGGCGCGGACACCGTCCGGCCACCAGAACCCCAGCAGCGTGAACGCGGCCGGCACCACCACCAGGCCGGCCGCGAGCGCCGCCGCCACGCGCGCCCGGGGCCGGGTCAGCACCAGCACCGCCAGCGGCACCGCGAACAGCGGCAGCAGCCCGTAGCTCAGATACGGCAGGCATCCCAGCAGCAGCCCGCCCGCCCCGGCGGCGGCGAGCCCCCGCGCGCCCGCGCGGCGGGCCGCCAGGGCGAGCAGCGCCGTCCCCCACGCGCCCACGGCGAGGAAGAACGCGTCCATCGCGGTCGCGATCCACAGCGCCGCCGGCGCCAGCGCCAGGAACGGCACCGCCGCCCGCGCCATGCCCTCGCCCGCCACGCACCGCACCGTCACCGCGATCGCCGCCACCGCGGACGTTCCCGCCGCGATGATGAACGCCGCCGCCCAGCCGGTCCCGCCCAGCCCGGCCGCCTCCAGCGCCCACAGCACCAGCATCGGCAGCGGCGGATGGCCCCGCACGTGCGTGGTGTAGCCGCCGAGCCGCTCGGTGAAGGTCTGCAGCCACAGCAGCGGGTCGGGCCGCATCTGCGCCAGGCCCGCCGGGTATTCGGTGGGGGCGTTGAGCGGGGCCGCGAGCGCGTCCCAGCCGCCGGCGGCCGCCAGCGCCACCGCCCACGCCGCCGCCACCGCCCACCCGGCGGCCGGCAGCGCCCGCCACGGCAGCCGGGCCGCCAGCACCGGGAGCGCCGCCACGGCGGCGGCCGCGACCGCCGCCGCGGGCAGCAGCTCCCAGGTCAGCGGCCACCCCCGCGCCCGCGCATGCAGCGGGGGCAGCCGGTCCTCGGTCGCCAGGCCGGCACGCCGCAGGTACCAGCCCACCGCGAACGCCGCCGCGATCCCCGCCGCCCACACCGCGACGGCGGCCCACCCCGGCCCCGCGCGCCACCGGACGTCCTTGCGTTCCGCCGGGCGGCGCCTGCGCACATCGGTGAGGATCACGCGTGTCCCTTCTCCGCGGGCCGCGGAGGCCCGCCGGCGTCCTCGGTCTCCACCGGTCCGCCGCCCCGCAGCGGCTCCTCGTACGGTTCGCCGATCACGCCGCGGCCGTCCGGGCGCCCAGGGCCCGCACGGCGGCCGCGAACCGGCCGCCCGCGGCGCGGGCGGCGACGGACTGCGCGTCGGCCGGGGTGTCGACGTCGGTGAGCCGGGGCAGGAATCCCACCTCCAGGCCGGCGTTGCGCAGCCGCGTGAGCAGGACCTCCCCGGTGTAGGTCCGCGACATCGGGACGCCGCGCAGCAGCCGCGCGTCGGGGCGCCGCAGCCCGAGCAGCCAGAACCCGCCGTCGGAGGCCGGGCCGACCACCGCGTCGTGCCGGGCCAGGCCGCGGTGCGCCTGCGCCAGCAGCCTCGGCGTGACCTGCGGGGTGTCCATCCCGATCAGCACGAGGGGGCGGCCCGCCCAGGCGTCGTCGAAGGCGTGGGCGAGGCGCTCGTCCAGGCCGCCGCCGCGCTGGGCGATCACGGTGAACCCGCGGGGCAGCCACCGTCCGGGCGTGCCGTCGAGCGCGAGGACGCGTCGCCCGGCCGGGGCCGCGGCGACGGCGGCGAGGGTGTCGCGCAGGGACGCCTCGGCCAGCGCGGCGGCCTCGGCCGGCGTGTACGCGGGCGTCAGCCGCGTCTTGACCCGCCCCACGGCGGGTTCCTTGGCGATGACGATGACGTCCGCCGGCGGCCCGCCGTCCGCTGCGTCCTTCACGGTGTCGTTGAGGGTGTCGTTCATGGGGCGACCTCCGCCAGGACGCGGCGCATGTCGCGGACGGCGCGGACCGTCCCGCCGAGCGTCCCGGTCACCTTCGACTCGCCGGTGCGGGGGAGGTAGGCGACGTCGACCTCCCCGATCCGCCAGCCGGCGCGGGACGCGCGCAGCACCATCTCCAGCGGGTAGCCGAACCGGCGGTCCGCCAGCCCGAGCCCGAGCAGGCTGCCGCGGCGGGCGGCGCGCATCGGCCCCAGGTCGTGCAGCCGCGTCCCGGCGCGCCGGTTCAGCGACCGGGCCAGGACGGCGTTGCCGAGCCGCGCGTGCGGCGGCCACGCGCCGCGCCCGGACGGCCGCCGCCGCCCCAGCACCAGCCCGGGCCGCCCCGCCTCCTCCAGCTCGTGGAGGGCGGCGACGATCCGGGGCAGCTCGGCCGGGTCGAGGGAGGCGTCGGCGTCCATCACGCACACCACCTCGGTGGCGGCGGCCAGCAGCCCCTCGTGGCAGGCGGCGCCGAACCCGCGGACCGACGCCGGGACGACGCGTGCGCCGTGGTCGGCGGCGACGCGCGCGGAGCCGTCGGTGGAGGCGTTGTCGACCACCAGCGGCCGGAAGCCCTCGGGCATGCGCGTCAGCACCCAGGGCAGGGCCTTGGCCTCGTTGAGGCACGGGAGAACCACATCGATCACGGTTGTGACGCTACTTTCGGTGACGGGTGAACGACCCTTACGAACTGGTGACGGGCCGCCGGGCGAACTCGGCCGTCCCGTCGGCGAACGCCACCGACGGGGAGAACCCCAGCTCGCGGCGGGCGCGGTCGGGGCGGGCGACGATGTGGCGGACGTCCCCGAGCCGGTAGCCGCCGGTGACGCGCGGGCCGGGCCCGCCGAACGCGGCGGCGAGCGCCGCCGCCATGTCGCCGATGGTCCGGGGCTCGCCGCTGGCGACGTTGTAGGCGCGCAGCCCGCCGGGCTCGGGCGGCCCGACCGCGACCCGCTCCAGCGCCAGCACGTTGGCGCGGGCGACGTCGCGGACGTGCACGAAGTCGCGGCGCTGCGCGCCGTCCTCGAACACCAGCGGCGCCCTCCCGTCCATCAGCCGCGACCGGAAGATCGCCGCGACCCCCGCGTAGGGGGTGTCGCGCGGCATCCGCGGCCCGTACACGTTGTGGTAGCGCAGCGCGGCGACCGAGCCGCCGGTCGCCCGCGCCCACGAGGCGGCCAGGTGCTCCTGGGCGAGCTTGGTGTCGGCGTAGACGTTGCGGGGGTCGGGCGGGGTCTCCTCCCCGACGACGCCGGGGTCGAGCGGCCGCCCGCAGGACGGGCAGGCGGGCTCGAACCGCCCCGCCCGCAGCGCCTCCTCCGCGCGGGGCCCGGGACGCACCGCGCCGTGCCGGTCGCAGGTGTAGGCGCCCTCCCCGTACACCACCATCGAGGAGGCCAGGACGAGGGTGCCGACGCCGGCGCGGGCCATCTCCGCCAGCAGCACGGCGGTGCCCTGCACGTTGACGGAGGTGTAGGCGGGCAGGTCGGACACGTCCACGCCGAGGCCGACCTTGGCGGCCTGGTGGCAGACGGCGTCCACGCCGTCCAGCCGCTCCGCCACCGCGCCGGCGTCGCGGACGTCGGCGGGGTCGCCGCCGGCGCCGCCGGGTTGCGTGTCCAGGCCGCGGACGCGGTGCCCGGCGGCGGTCAGGGCCTCGGCGATGTGCGAGCCGATGAATCCGGCCGACCCGGTGAGCAGTACGTTCATGCGGACGAAGGTAGGACGCGCCGGCCGCCCGGACGGGCGTGAACGGCCCCGTCAAGCCACCTTGTTCGAACCTTGTAACATCTTCAGCCTCCGGGCGTGACGAGCGGGGCGAGGAGCCCGGCGGCCTTGTCCACGTCGGCCTCGGTGGTGGTCAGGTGGAACGCGCAGCGCAGCCGCCCCGCCCGGACCGCGGCGATCACCCCTCCTGCGCGCAGCACGTCGGCGGTGCCGTCGGGGACGGCCACCGACACGATGGCCGAGTCCGCGGGCGGCAGGCCCAGCGCGGCCCGGAAGCGGCGCGCCAGCGCCACGTCGTGGTCGTGGATCGCCTGGACGCCGACCCGCCCGAGCAGTTCCAGGGCGGGGGCGTGCCCGGCCCAGCACTGCCACGCCGGGGACAGGTCGAGCCGGCGCCCGCCGGGTGCCGGGCGCAGCGGCAGCCCGTAGACCGAGTCCCAGATGTCGGCGCCCGCGTACCAGCCGGCGCCGATCGCGGGAAGCGCGTCCAGGGCCTCGGCCGTGCCGGTGAGGAAGCAGGTGCCGCGCGGGCCGAGCAGCCACTTGTAGCCGCCGCACACCAGCCAGTCGACGCGGCCGGCGGGCAGCGGCAGCCACCCGCCGGCCTGCGTGGCGTCCAGCAGGATCCGGGCGCCGTGCGCGCGGGCGGCGGCGATCAGGTCGTCCATGGGGGCGATGCGCCCGTCGGAGGACTGCACGGCCGACACCGCGACCAGGTCGGTGCCGCCGCCGACCTCCTCGGCGATCCGCTCCAGCGGGACGGACCGGACGGTCAGCCCTTCCCGGGCGGCGAACGGCCACAGCAGCGAGGTGAAGTCGCCGTCGGCGACCAGGACCGTGGACCCGGCGGGCAGCGACGCGGCGACCAGCCCGACGAAGTAGGACACCTGCGGCCCGCACGCGACCCGCCCGGCGGGCACCCCGAGCAGCCGCGCGAACGCCTCGCGGGAGCGGGTCACCGCCTCGTCCAGCGTCCCGGTGGTCATCAGCCCGGCGGCCCGGTCCCGCTCGGCGGCGAGCATCGCCTCGTGCGCCGCGCGGGGCGGCAGCCCGTAGGTGGCGGTGTTGAGGTAGGCGACGCCGGCGGTGAACTCCCGCTGCGCCTCGTGGATCGAGAGGGTCTGCTCGGGCGATGGGCTCATGCGCCGATCGTCGTCCATCACCCACCCATAGGACAAAGTACGGTTTTCTTGGCGGCCCATCAATGTCGTTGATAGCTTGCGGGGATGCTGGACCTGCACCGGGGACGGATCCTGCGCGAGGTGGCGCGGCTCGGCTCGATGACCGCCGCGGCCCGCGCCCTCGCCTACACCCAGCCCGCCGTGTCGCACCACATCGCCCGGCTGGAGGCCGAGGCCGGCACCCCGCTGGTGATCCGGCACGGCCGCGGCGTCCGGCTGACCGAGGCCGGGCGGATCCTGGTCGAGCACGTCGAGGACGTCCTGGCCCGGATGTCCGACGCCGAGGAGCAGATCGCCGCGATCGCCGGGCTGCGCGCCGGGCGGGTGCGGATCGCGGTGTTCCCCACCGCCGCCGGGGGGCTGCTGCCCGACGCGCTGGCCGGGCTGCGGGCCCGCGCGCCGGGCGTGTCGGTGACGCTGCTGGACGCCGAGCCGACCGAGGCGCTGGCGGCGCTGCGCGCGGGCGAGACCGACATCGCGGTGGTGTTCCGCTACGCCTACATGCCGCCCGACACCGACTCCCGCTTCCGCGAGATCCTGCTGTGCGAGGACCCGATCCGCCTCCTGGTCCCGGCGGCGCACCCGCTGGCCTCCGCGCCGCGGCCCTGCCTGGCCGACCTGGCCGGTGAGACGTGGGCGTCGGGCTGCTCGCGGTGCCGCGACCACCTGCGGTGGGCGTGCGAGAAGGCCGGCTTCACCCCCGACATCGCCTACGCCACCGAGGACCACGTCGCGATCCAGCGGCTCGTCGCCCGCGGACTGGCCGTCACGACGCTGCCGGAGATGGCGCTCGGCCTGCACACCGAACCCGGCGTCGCCCGCCCGCACGTCCCCGAGGTCGGCGGGCGCCGCGTCGCCGCGCTGGTCCCGGCGGGACCGCGGCCGCCCGCGGTGGCCGCGCTGCTGGACGAGCTCACCGCCGTCGCCGCCGCGCGGCACCCGGGGCCGGAGACGCTAGGACAGGTACCGGTGCAGGTCGGTGAGGCGCCCGGCGGCGGCCACGACGGCCTCGGCCAGGACCGGCAGCCGGTCGTCGCCGAAGCGGACGGACGGGCCCTGTAGCGCGACGGCCGCGAAGACGCGCCCGCCGCCGTCGCGGACCGGCGCCGCCACCGCGCGCACACCCGCCAGGCGCTCCTGGTCGTCGACGGAGAAGCCCCGGTCCCGGACGCGGTCCAGGTCGGCGTCCAGTTCCTCGCGGGTGGTGAGGGTGGTGGGCGTGTAGCGGCGGAACGGCTCGTCCATCGCGGCCGGGCCGTCGCCGAACGCCAGCAGCGTCTTGCCCATCGCGCACGCGTGGATGGGGTTGCGGTCGCCGGGCGGCTGGTCGTAGCGCAGCGGATGGGTGGAGGGCAGGTGCAGCATCACGGCGACCTCGTCGCCGGCGCGGACGCCGAGGCTGACCGCCTCGCCCGTCCCGTCCCGCAGCGCGGTCAGCTCCGGCTGCAGCAGCGTGGCGCCCATCCGCTCCAGCGCCAGCCGGCCGAGGATCGCGGTGGTCGGGCCCAGGAAGTACCGCTCGGTCGCCGGGTCCTGCCCCAGCATCCCCGTGGCGTGCAGGGCGTGGACGATGCGGTGCGCGGTGCTGACCGACAGCCCGAGCCGGTGCGCGATCTCGGTGGGCGTCTGCCGGGCGGCGTCCTCGAACGAGCGGAGCACCGCGACCGACCGGTCCACCGTCTGCGTGCCGGGTTTGGGCTGATCTGGCCGGGGCGGGAACGGCCCCTCCGGACGCTCGCTCATCCGGCCACCGGCCGGCCGGGAACGATCTCGATCTCCTCCACGCCCCCATCCTCGCACCGCGCCCGGGCGAACGGCCCGCAGGGGCGTGCCATAGTGGGCGCGTGACACTCCAGATCCCGGCGGGCAGGGCACGCACGAGCAGCGCGCGCGGGGCGGGGGGCCCGTCGTTGTCGCTGACGGCCCGGCACGGGATCGGGTTCGCGATGAACCCGTGCGCGAGCCTGCTGCGGCTGCACGCCGAGGCGGGCCCGGTCGCGGCCGTCGGGTCGCGCCGCAAGCCGCTGGTGCACCTGTTCGGGCCGGACGCCAACGCGTTCGTGTTCGCCAACTCCGGGCTGTTCCGCTGGCGGGAGGCGTTCGACCTGCTGGTGCCGGTGAACGGGGAGACCGCGCTGATCGTCAGCGACGGCGCCGACCACCGCCGCAGGCGCCGCCTCGTCCAGCCGGCGTTCCACCACCGCCGCGTCGGCGCCTACGTCGAGCGGATGGCCGCCAACACCGACGCCGCCCTCGACGGCTGGCGTCCCGGCCGGACCCTGGACGCCTACGCGGAGCTGCGGTCGGTGATCCGCCGCAGCACCGTCGAGGTGCTGTTCGGCGACCGGCTCGCCGCCGACGCCGAGGTGATCGGGCGGCGGCTGCAGGTCGCGCTGGCCGGCATCGACCGCAACTTCATCCTGCAGCTGATGCTGAGGTCGGTCCCCAACCCGTACTGGCGGCGCGTCACCGCGTCCCGCGCGCTGGTCGCCCGGCGGGTGGACGAGGAGATCGACCGCCGGCTGCGCGAGGGCACCGGCGGCGACGACGTGCTCGGCATGCTGATGGCCGCCCGCGACGAGGACGGCGCGGGCCTGACCCGCCGGGAACTCCAGGACCAGGTCATCAGCCTCATCTCCGCCGGGTACGACACCACCGGCGCGGCGATGGCGTGGGCGGTGTACGCGCTGCTGACCCATCCCGCCGCCGAGGAACGCGCCCGGCGGGAGGTCGCCGACGTGCTCGGCGACCGGCCCCCGGCCGCCGGTGACCTGCCCGCGCTGACCTACCTGGACGGCGTCGTCAGCGAGACGCTGCGGCTGTTCCCGCCCGCCGTGCTCAGCGCCCGCGTGCCCGTCGAGGACTTCGAGTACGCCGGGCACCGCGTCCCGGCGGGCGCGATGGTGTTCTACTCCCCCTACGTCACCCACCGGATGCCGGACGTGTGGCCGCAGGCGGGACGGTTCCGTCCCGAACGGTGGGACCCGTCCTCGGATCTGTACCGTCCCACCACGCCCGCGACGTACCTGCCGTTCGGCGGCGGCCCGCACCGCTGCATCGGCTCGACCCTGGCGACCGTCGAGCTCAAGACGATGCTGGCGTGCCTGCTGCGCCGTACCCGGCTGCGGCTGGTCTCCCCCGCCGCCACACCGACCAGCGTGACCGCGATGCGCCCGCGCGGAGGCGTGCCCGTCGAGGTCGTCGGCTAGTTCCGCCGCGACCCCCGGGCGGCGGTCGCGCGGGCCAGGCGGGCGGCCATCGCGGTGAGGCGCTCGGTCAGCTCGGGCGGCCCGTCGACCTCGAAGTCCAGGTCGAGGTAGGCGATGCGCAGCGCCGTCCATTCCAGGGAGTCGGCGGTGGTGCGCAGGACGCAGGTGCGGTCGTCGACGGGCTCGACCTCGGCGCCGGTGACGCGGAACCGGTCGGCCAGCTCCTCGGCTGAGGCGTGCACCGTCAGCACCGCCTGCCGCAGGGGCCGCGACCGCGCCCGGGACGCGGTGACGAACGCGGCGGCGTCGGCGGCGGGCAGCTCCCGCGGCGGGCACCGGACACCGGTCGGCTGCGGGGAGGCCAGCCGGTCGACGCGGAACGTCCGCCACGCGTCGCGGCCGGTGTCGAAGGCGACCAGGTACCAGCGGCGTCCTGCCGAGACCAGTCCGCGGGGTTCGGCCACGCGGCGGGTCTCCCCGCCGCCCGCGCCGCGGTAGGTGAAGCGGAGCCGTTCACGGTCGCGGCACGCGGCGGCCAGGACGGTGAGGGTCTCGGGGTCCACGGCCGGGCCGGCGGGCGGCCCGGGCAGCGGGGTCGTGGCGGTGTGCAGGGCGGTCACGCGGCGCCGCAGCCGGGCGGGCAGGACCTGTTCGAGCTTGGCCAGCGCGCGGACGGACGCCTCCCCGATGCCCTCGACCGCTCCCCCGGCGGCCGCCCGCAGCCCGACGGCGATCGCGACGGCCTCCTCGTCGTCCAGCAGCAGCGGCGGCATCGCCGTCCCGGCCTCCAGAACGTAGCCGCCGGCGGCGCCGAGCGTGGCGTGCACGGGGTAGCCGAGGCCGCGCAGCCGCTCGACGTCGCGGCGGACGGTGCGGCCGCTGACGCCGAGCCGCTCGCACAGTTCGGGGCCGGTCCACGCGCGGCGGGTCTGCAGGAGCGACAGCAGCCGCAGCAGGCGTTCGGACGACGACATGCCCCCAGTATGCGCCCGCGAACGAGGCCAGATCCTGACCGCATTGCCGTTTAGCGTGGCCCGGTATGAACGGGGACAGCATCATCATCGGCGGGGCCAGGCACAACAACCTCAAGGACGTCTCGCTGCGCATCCCGAAGAACCGCCTCGTGGTGTTCACGGGCGTGTCCGGCTCGGGCAAGTCGTCGATCGTGTTCGGGACGGTCGCCGCGGAGTCGCAGCGGCAGCTGAACGAGACCTACACCTGGTTCGTCCGCGACCGGCTGCCCAAGCGGGAACGGCCCGACGCCGACGTCATCGACCACCTCGCCCCCGCGATCGTCGTCGACCAGCGGCCCATCGGCGGCAACGCCCGCTCCACCGTCGGGACGGCCACCGACATCTACGCGGTCATGCGCGTCCCGTTCTCCCGGCACGGCACCCCCGGCGCAGGTGAGGCCGCCGCCTACTCCTTCAACGACCCGCAGGGCATGTGCCCCGGGTGCGACGGGCTCGGCCGCGCCGTCCGGGTCGACCTGGACAGGTTCCTCGACACCGGGCGGACGCTGAACGAGGGCGCGGTGAACTTCCCGCCGTTCGGCGTCGGCACGTTCGTGTGGCAGCTGTACGCCGAGTCGGGCCTGTTCGACCCCGACAAGCCGCTGCGGGACTTCACCCCCGAGGAATGGGACCTGCTCCTTCACGGCAAGGGGTTCCGGGTGCCGCGCCTGAACCGGACCGGGGAGATGGGCCACAACGCCTACGAGGGCGTGATCGAGCGGTTCGACCGCCTCTACCTCAAACGCGACCTCGCCTCCCTGCCCGGCAAGGTGCGGGAGGCGGCCCGCCGCGTCGTCCGGGAGGACACCTGCCCGGCCTGCGGAGGCGCGCGCCTGAACCCGGCGGCGCTGGCGTCGCGGATCGGCGGCCGCACCATCGCCGACCTGTGCCGGATGGAGATCGGTGACCTGATCGCCGCGCTCGGCGAGATCACCGGCCCGGCCGCGGCGACGGTCGCCGGTGCGGCGGTCACGCGGCTGCGGCGGCTGGAGGACATCGGCCTGGGCCACCTCAGCCTGGACCGCGAGACCCGCACGCTGTCGGGCGGGGAGGCGCAGCGGCTCAAGGTCGTCCGGCACCTGGGGTCCAGCCTGACGGGGATGACCTACATCTTCGACGAGCCCACCGCCGGCATGCACCCCCGCGACGTCGACCGCCTCAACGCGCTGCTGTTCCGCCTGCGCGACAAGGGCAACAGCGTCCTGGTGGTGGAGCACGACCCCCACGTGATCGCCGTCGCCGACCATGTGATCGACATGGGGCCGGGCCCCGGCGTCCACGGCGGTGAGGTGGTGTTCACCGGGACGGTCGAGCGGCTGCGCGAGGCGGACACACCGACCGGGCGGGCCCTGCGCCGCGCCGCGCCGGTCAAGGCCGCGTTCCGGGAGCCGACCGGGTGGCTGGCGGTGACCGGCGCCCGCACCCACAACCTCAAGGACGTGACGGCCCGGTTCCCCGCCGGTGTGCTGACGGCCGTGACGGGCGTCGCGGGGTCGGGCAAGAGCACCCTGGTCATGGACGAGTTCGCGGCCCGGCATCCCGGCGCCGTCGTGGTGGACCAGTCGGCGATCGCGGCGTCCCGCCGGTCGAGCCCCGCCACGTTCCTCGGCGTCATGGACCCCGTCCGCCGCCTGTTCGCCCGGGCCGCCGGCGTCGAGCCCGGCCTGTTCAGCCACAACTCCGCGGGCGCGTGCCCGGCGTGCGGCGGCAGCGGCGTCATCGTCACCGACCTGGCGTTCATGGATCCGGTGACGACCAGGTGCGAGACCTGCGGGGGCGGCCGGTACCGTCCGGAGGTCCTCGCCCACACCCTGCGGGGCCGCACGATCGTGGACGTGCTGGCGATGACCGCCGAGGAGGCCCTGGCCTTCTTCGCCGAGGCGGCGGAACGCGGCATCACCGCGAGGCTGCGCGCCCTCAACGACGTGGGCCTGGGCTACCTGACGCTGGGACGGCCGCTCGCCTCGCTGTCGGGCGGCGAGCGCCAGCGCGTCAAGCTCGCGACCCGGCTGCACCGCACCGGCACCGTGTACGTGCTGGACGAGCCGACGACGGGCCTGCACATGTCCGACGTCGACGGGCTGCTGGCGCTGCTGGACCGGCTCGTGGACGCGGGCAACACCGTCATCGTCATCGAGCACGACCCGGCCGTCGTCAAGCACGCGGACTGGGTGATCGACCTGGGGCCCGGCGGCGGCCGGCACGGAGGCGAGATCGTCTTCGCGGGCACCCCCGCCGCGCTGCTGGACGCGCCGTCCTCGGTCACGGCCGGGTTCCTGCGCCGCGACCCGGCCGCCCGGGCTCCGTCGGTGCCCGCCTGACCCCGCTACCGATCGGGTGCGAGCCGGGCGGGGAACCCGCCGGTGGCGATCGGGCCCCACCGGTCGACGGTGACGCGGATCAGGGACTTGTCCTGGCGGCGCATGGCCTCGCGGTACTCGTCCCAGTCGGGGTGCTCCCCGGCGATGCAGCGGTAGTAGCCGACCAGGGCGTCGGCGGCGTCGGGCATGTCGATGACCTCGGCGGTCCCGTCGACCTGCACGTAGGGGCCGTTGAACTCGTCGGACAGCACGCACACCGACACCCGCGCGTCCCTGCGGGCGTTGCGTGCCTTGGCCCGCTCGGGGTAGGTGGAGATCACGATGCGTCCCCGCTCGTCGAGCCCGCACGTGACCGGCGACATCTGGGGGCGCCCGTCGGCGCGGACGGTGGACAGCACCGCGTGGTGCCGCGGGCGCAGGAAGTCGAGCAGTTCGGGACGTTCGACGCGGTTCGCCGTGGCGATCGAAGGGGCCATGCCCGCCACCTTAGAGACCCGGGGCCGATGAGTTCGGGCGCGCCGGGCGGTCGGCATCTCAGAAGCGTCCGGTGAGAAGGAGAAGGAGGACGACGATGACCGACCGTGAACCCGTGGAAGCCCGCAACCTCGACATCTACGGCGGCGGCGAGCTGGCGTGGGAGACCGCGCGGGACGCGCTGAGGGCGGCGCTGCCGGAAATGGAGACGCCGGTGTTCCTGGGGACCGTCCGCCCGGACGGCCGGCCGCACGCGGCGGGCGTCGGCGCGCTGTGGTACGAGGGCGACCTGTACTTCACCAGCGGCCCCGGCACCCGCAAGTCCCGCGACCTGGCGGCGAACCCGGCGTGCACGATCTCGGTCCGGGTCCCGGGCGTGGACCTGGTGCTGGAGGGCGAGGCCGAGCGCGTCACCGACCCGGCCGTCCTGGAGCCGGTGGCCGCCGGGTACCGGGAGGGCGGCTGGCCGGCGCAGGTCGACGGCGACGCGCTGACCGCGCCGTTCAGCGCGCAGAGCGCGGGCCCGCCGCCGTGGTACCTGTACCGCCTGGCCTTCCGGACCGTGGTCGGGGTGGCGACCGCCGAGCCGTTCGGCGCGACGCGCTGGAGCTTCGGCCGCTGACGGCGCCGACCGGCCCGGTGCCCGTAGACCAAAGTCGACGGGCCGTGAACGTTCGGGCGATGGCCGGGGCGCCGGCGCCGCCGAGACTGGAGCCATGACAGGGGGCATCTCACTGAGCGGCGCGCCCGCCGGCCGCTGGACTCTCGACCACGGCGGCCACCGGCTGGAGGTGGAGACCGAACGCGCCGGGTGGCACCGGGTCGTGCGCCTGTACGTGGACGGTGCGCACTCCGGGGAGGCCACGGCCGCCCAGAAGGCGACGCTGCCGTACGGAGATCTGGTGGTCGCGGTCGCGTTCGACTACCTCGGCCTCATCGACGGGCAGGCGGCGCGCTGCGAGCTGGCCCCGCCCAAGCCCGCGGACAAGGGCGAGAAGCCCGGGGACGGCGAGGACGACCGGCCGGAGAAGATCGCGTTCACTCCCGCGGAGGGGACGCGGGCGGCCAGGCGGGAGGAGCTGGCGCGCAGGCGCCCGGTCCTGTACGCCTCGCGGCACGTGGTGGCGGCGGCCGGCAGGGTGGTGTTCCCGCTGCTGGGCGTCACCGCCCTGCTGAACGTCCTCATCAGGATGATCCCGTGGCCGGACGTGGAGCTCCCGGACGTCGATCCGCCGTCGCTCCCCTGGCCCGACATCCCCTGGCCCGACATCCCCTGGCCCGACATCCCCTGGCCCGGCATCCCGTGGCCCGATCTGCCGGACGTGTCGGCGCCGGCGTGGCTGAAGGCGATCCTGGCGACCACGAAGTTCTGGGTGCCGATCGTGATCGCTGTGGTCGTCGCGGTGCGGGAGGTGCGGCGGCGCAGGCGGTCAGCCGCTCAGCAGCGCGAACAGGCCGGCGCAGGTGAGCGCGACCATGACGGCGGCGACGGGGAGCTGGCCGCGCAGCGCCCGGGCCGGGGAGCGCAGCGCGAGGTCGTGCGCGGCGACGGTGCCCGCGATGTGCCCGAGGACGATGGCGTTGACCTGGACCTGCGCGGTGAGGGTCGGCCCGGCCAGGTCGTGGTCGACGCGGTTTCCGGCGGTGCCGAAGACGTCCAGGCCCGTCCCGAACGGGTCGCCGAGGAGGATGAAGGTCGTCTGGCCTTCCAGGACGAGGAACGAGAAGTAGTGCGCGACGGTGTAGCCGAGGGCGATCGGCAGCAGGGTCGCGGCGAACCGTCCCGGCAGGGCGGCGGGGTCCTGGCCGGTCAGGCGCGCGCTGAGCCGCAGCGCCGCGACGTACAGGACGGCGACGGCGGCGATCGAGGCGGCGAGCCCTAGCGTTCCGGCGGGGACGCTGGAGGGGTCGACGTTGTCGCGCCAGTAGGTGGTGCGGGTGATGCCGTCGAACCCGGTGGAGCCGATCAGCACGCAGGCGACCGCGGTGAGCCCCGGTTCGTCGGCGCCGGACATCAGGCCGGTCAGCGGGGTGCGCAGCACGAGAGTCCGGGCGGAGCTCGTCCGTTGATTGGCGGTGGGTGGGGGCTGGAGGACGGGGGTCCCGCCGCCGCGCCGCCCGACCGGGGACAGGCGGGCCAGCAGGTTCGAGTAGGCCTCGAAGCCGTCGCCGCCGGTGAACCAGTCGCGGCCGAACCACCAGGCGAGGGCGAGGTTGACCGCCGCGTAGGCCAGGATGAGCGTGCCGACGACGCGGGGGTCGGACCGGTTCGGCGCGACGAGTTCGAGCCAGACGAACCCCGTGAGCCATGCCGCCGCCGGCCGGTGGCCGAGCCGGGGCGGCAGGGGGCGGCGCCCGGCCGGGGACGTGCGGGTGGCGCGGCACAGGGCGGCGTGCAGGGTCCGCAGCGGGTTGACGCGCCGCCAGACGGGCCCGAGCAGGACGCTGGCGGGGACGAGCCCGACCCAGAACGTCACGTACAGCGCCCACGGCGCGAGGTTGGCGTCGGCGGCGGGCGGTCCGGCGAACGCGACGGCGACGACGAAGGCGGCGGCGGCCAGGGCGAGGACGCGTCCGGTGCGGGTGAGGGCCGGCGCGTCCAGGACGCGGGCGAGCGCGGGGGGCAGCGGCCGTCCGGCGGACGGGTGCAGGCGGGGCCGCTTCCACGCCAGGGTGAGGGCGAGGAACGAGGCGGCCACGGCGATGCCGCCGCCGGCGATGGCGGCGACGGCGTCCAGGGGCAGGTCGGTGCGGCCGCCGAGCCCGTGGGCGAGGACGTGGTGCGGTCCGGGGGCCACGGTCAGCCGACCTGGAGTTCGAACACGCGGCCGCCGGAGTGGTGCAGTTCGGCCTCGAAGACGCCGGGCGTGTCGGCGGTGAACCGCATGGTGGCGGGACGCCCGGGCGTGAGCGCCATCTCGCGGTCGTAGCCGTGCAGGTGGAACTCGTCGGCGCGGTCGCCGGTGACGGTGATCTGGACGGTCGCGCCGCGCGGGACCTTCACGCGGCGGTGCGCGGTGTGCACCTTCCCGCCGGACACGGTCGCGGTGACGGTGATGACCGGCGGCCCGGCGCTTTCCGGGGCACCGGGCGTGCCGGAGGCGGGCGCGGCGCCGCCCCGGGTGCCGTTCGGGGGCGGGGGCTCGCCGCATCCGGCCGCCGTCGCCAGTGTCACGGCGGCCATCGCGGCCACGGTGCCCGCCATGAGTGCCCTCCGCATGCCCGCGCTCCTTTCGTCCCGGTGTCCCACACCACAGATTGTGACACTGGACAATGACACATTAGAAGATGACATACTCCGGGGAGCGGGGCCGCCGCGCCCCCTTCTCTGGTTTCCTGCGGCGAGGGAGCGCACCGGTGCTGGATCATCTGACGGGCAAGGGGGCGGGGGCCGCGCTGCGGCTGGCCGCCGAGACGCCGGCGAAACCGGCGGGCGGCGCGGCACTGGACCAGATCCTCATCGCCTCCGGCGGCGCCGCCGTCCTGACGGCCGCGCTGCTGGTACTCGGGTGGGGGCACCGCAGCGGCCGGATCACCGTCCTGGCGCGGCTGGCGCGGCTGGCCGAGCGCGGCCCCGGGCGCGGCACCCCCGGCTGGGCGGCGCTGCCGACGCCGGTGGCGATGCTGTCCCTGCTCACCGCGCTCCTCGGCATGTACTGGGACATCTCCCTGCACATCTCGCACGGCCGGGACGAGGGGCCGCTGGCCAACATCGCCCACTACCCGATCCTCATCGGGCTGTTCGGCATCTTCACCGCGGGCGTGCTGGCCATGGTGCTGCCGAAGGGCGAGCGCCCCGGCGCGGCGTCGGTGCGGATCACGCGCGACTGGCACGCCCCGGCCGGCGGGGTGCTGCTGGCGGGCGCCGGGTTCTACGCGCTGCTGGGCTTCCCGCTCGACGACGTGTGGCACCGCATCTTCGGCCAGGACGTGACGCTGTGGGGGCCGACGCACCTGATGCTGATCGGCGGCGCGGGCCTGTCGCTGGTGGCGATGATGGTCCTGGAACGGGAGGGACGGCGCGCCTTCCGGGGGCCGGCGTCGCAGCAGCCGCCCGGATGGGTCCGGTACGTGCGGCGGTCCATGCACGCGGGCGGGCTGCTGATCGGGCTGTCGGTGTTCCAGGCCGAGTACGACTTCGGCGTTCCGCAGTTCCGGCTCGTCCACCAGCCGCTGCTGATCGCGCTGGCGGCGGGCTGCGCGCTGGTCGCGGCGCGGCTGTGGGCCGGGCGCGGCGGCGCGGTGTCGGCCGTCGCGTTCTACATGCTGGTGCGCGGCGGCGTGTCGGTGCTGGTCGGCTGGCCGATCGGGGAGTTGTGGGCGTCGGTGCCGCTGTACTTCGCCGAGGCGCTGTGCGTGGAGGCCGTGGCGCTGCTGCTGGCGCGGCGCCCGCTGGCGCTGGGCGCGGTGTCGGGGGCGCTGATCGGCACGGCGGGGTTCGGCGCCGAGTACGCGTGGAGCCAGGTGGCGTTCCGGCTGCCGTGGACGCCCGACATCGCCGCCGAGGGCATGGTCATGGCGGTGGCGGGCGGGGTCGCGGGCGGGCTGTGCGGGGCGCTGCTGGCCGAGGGCCTGGAGGGGCGGACGCCGCGTCCGGCGGCGGCGCGCGGGATCTTCGCGGGGGCGATCCTGGCGGTGGCCGCGGCGGTCGCGAACGGCCTGCTGATCTCCGTCCCGCCGGACCGCGCGGTGCAGGTGACGGTGACCCTCCTCCCGCCCCCGCCCACAGCCGGTCAAGCGACGAGCCCCGCCCGGACGGGCGACGCGGCGCCCCGCACCGCCGGCGCCCGCATCGAGTTCTCCCCGGCGGACGCGGTCGACGGCGCGGCCTGGGTGACGGTGACCGGCTGGCAGGGCAAGGGCCTGTACGTCGACCGCCTGGTGCGCGAACGCGAAGGCGTGTACCGGACGAGCGAGCCGATGCCGCTGCACGGCGAGTGGAAGACGCTGGTCCGCGTCCACGACGGGCGGACGCTGGCGGGCGTCCCCGTCTACCTGCCCGCCGACCCGGCCATCGGCGCCGAGGAGGTGCCCGCCCCGGCGGAGTTCACCCGCGACCTGCAGGGCG
Source organism: Actinomadura sp. 3N407 (assembly GCF_052245875.1). Taxonomy (NCBI): domain Bacteria; kingdom Bacillati; phylum Actinomycetota; class Actinomycetes; order Streptosporangiales; family Thermomonosporaceae; genus Actinomadura; species Actinomadura sp. 3N407. Next base: position 138,771 of record NZ_JBQQBP010000016.1, on the reverse strand, counting down.
AGCGGACGATCCTGCAGCGGGAGCTGAAGACCGACGTGCCGGGCTGGCTGTGGGCGGCGTGCTCGGCGGTGGTGCTGCTGTGCACGCTGGCGCTGGTGCTCTCCCTCGGCCGGGGCGTCGCGCGGATCGCCCGCCGCCTGCCCGAGCCCGCCGCCGCCCCGTCCGGGACGCCGTCGAAGGCGGGCGCATGAGCCCCGCCGGCGGGGTGCTGGCGACCCACCCGGTGATCACGGCGGTCCCGTTCTTCGTGCCGACGTTCATCGTCGTCGCGGTGATCGCCGTGGTGATCTGGCGCGACCGCCGCCGCGCCGACGACCCCGCCGACGACCCGACCGGCCACCCGGGCGGGAACCCGCCGGACGGGCCGCCGGACGGGCCGTAGACTCTGCGATCATGAGCGACCGGCCGTCACCCGCCGCATACCTGTCGGAGCTGTTCTCGCTGGAGGGCAGGGTCGCGATCGTGACGGGAGGCAGCTCGGGCATCGGCCGGGCGATCGCCGAGGCCCTCGCCCGGTCCGGCGCGTCCGTGGTGATCGTCGCGCGGCGGGAGGCGGAACTGGCCGCGGCCGTCCGCGACCTGGAGGGCCACGGCTGCCGCGCCGCGTCCGTCAGCGCCGACCTCGGCACCCGCGACGGGGTCGCGAAGGCGGCCGAGGGCGCGGCGGCCGCGTTCGGCGAACCCGACATCCTCGTCAACTCCGCCGCGGTGAACCTCCGGCCGCCGATGGACGAGCTGGACCAGGGCGTCTGGGACACCACGATGGCGGTGAACCTGGACGCGCCGTTCCTGCTCGGGCAGCGGTTCGGCCCCGGCATGGCCGAGCGCGGCTTCGGGCGGCTGATCCACATCGCCTCGCAGCAGGCGTTCCGCGCGTCGGTGACCAGCGGCGCCTACGGGGTGTCCAAGGCGGGTCTCGTCGCGCTCGCCCGGTCGCAGGCCGAGGCGTGGTCGCCCCGCGGCGTCACCGCCAACACCCTCGTTCCCGGGTTCGTGATGACGCCGCTCAACGCCCGGCTGTCGTCGGACCCGCGGAAGGTGAAGGCCCTCGCCGAGCGCACCATGACCGGCCGCAACGGCCTGGCCGGCGACTTCGCCGGCGCGGCGGTGTTCCTGGCGTCGGCGTCGGCCGCCTACGTCACCGGCCAGTCGATCTTCGTGGACGGCGGGTTCTCCGCCCACTGACGCCGGGCCGCTAGGCGAACAGGCCGGTCGCCTCGACCGCCTCCGCCGGGCCCGCGGCGTGCACGACGCCGCCGGTGGGCCGTCCGTCCTCGTCGTGGACGCGCCACCCGCCGATCTGCACGACCGGGACCGCGGCCCGCCGCATCGCCAGCGCCAGCTCCGACAGCGTCCCCCACGACCCGCCGACGACGATCACGGCGTCGGCGGCGTTGACGATGACGGTGTTGCGGGCCTGGCCGAGGCCGGTGGGCAGCGCGACGGTGAGGTCGGGCCCCGCGGCGGACCGGTCGGCGGCCGGCAGCACCCCCACCACGATCCCGCCTCCGGCGCGGGCGCCGGCGGCGGCCGCGGCCATCACCCCGCCGTGCCCGCCGCAGATGACCACGGCGCCGTGCCCGGCCAGCAGCCGCCCGGTCTCGTGCGCGTGGTCCCATTCCCGTTCGGTGCACTCGCCCGGCCCGCACACCGCCACCTGGACGGGCACGGCCGCTAACCGGCGCCGTGCCGGGCGGCGATCTCGTCGATCGTCGCGGCGAGGGCGAAGTCCTTGCCGGTCAGGCCGCCCGCGCTGTGGGTGGACAGCGCGAACGTCAGGGTGCGCCAGCGGATGTCGATGTCGGGATGGTGGTCGGCGTCCTCGGCGGCGCGGGCGACGTCGGTCACCACGTCGATCCCGGCCAGGAACGAGGGCGCCTTCACCGTCCGGCGGATCTCGTCGCCGTCCCTGCTCCAGGCGGGCAGGTCGCGCAGGCGGTCGGCGACGGCGGTGTCGTCGAGCGTGTCGGCCATCGGGATCACTTCCTGTTCGTCGGCGAGGATGACCTCTCCCTCCGAGTACATCACGCGCCGCCGGACCCCCTGCGGTCACCGGTGAGTGGCGGACACCGCGGGCGGGCGCCCCGGCCACCGGCGGGGGCCCCTCATGGTTCTTTCAGAGACTTCTCAGGGGCGGTTCAGGAGGCGCGTCCCTCGGGCGGGTCGTCCGCGGCGGCCTCGGCCGCGACCTCCAGCGGGGTGTCCGCAGTGACCTCCGCCCACACGTCGGCCGTCTCCGCGGTGGCCTGGACGACGACGGCCGCCGTCGCCTCGGCGGTCCCCGGGGCGGGGCGTGTGGCGGTGACCCATGTGGTCTTGGCGACGTCGACGACGACGTCGCGGGACACGTCGAGGATCATGCCGCGCAGGGTGTCCTTCATGGCGAGCTTGAGGGCGTCGCGCAGCAGTTCGCGCAGGACGGCCTCGACCGCGGCGGTGAGGGCGCGGGAGGCGGCGCGGAAGGCCAGGTCGCGCGCGGTGCGGGCGACGGCGCTGCCCGCCGCGGCGGCGATCAGCTCCCCGGCGCCGCGGGCGGCGTCGCGAAGGGCCGGGTCGCCGGCGGCGCGCGCGGCCACGCCGGCGGCCGCGCCGGTGAGCGGGGCCAGCTCGGCGGACCCGGCGGCGTCGCGGGCGCGGTCGCGCACCGCGGCGGCCAGGTCGCGGGCGGCCTGCTCGGCGGTCTCGCGGACGACGCGGGCGACGACGTCGCGGCCCGCGATCATGGCGGCGTCGACGGCGGCGTCGGCGACGGTGTCGATCGCGGCGTCCACGACGGTCCTGGTGGCGGCCTGCACGACCGGCGCGGACGCGGTGCGGCCGGCCAGGTCCAGGGCGGCGTCGCCGGCGGCGCGGGCGAGGGGGCTCTCGGCGGCGAAGCGGCGCGCGGCGGCCGCCATGGGGTGCCGCGCGGCCTGCTCGGCGAGGGTCATCGCGGCGGTGGCGGCCTCGAACGCGCCCGCGGTGGCGGGGTTGGCCGCGGCGGCGGCGCGGGCCTCGGTGACGGCCCGCTCGGCAGCGGCGGTGGCGGCCTTGACGGCGGCGTCCCGGGCGGCCCGCTCGATGACCTTCATCGCGGGCGTGCCGGACACCTGTTCCAGGATGCGGGTCGCGGCGAGCGCGGCGGCGTCGCGGGCGGCGGCGGCGACGGGTTCACCGGCGGAGGCGGCCGTCCGCGCGGCGTTCAGGGCGGCCGGCGCCAGCCCGTCCCAGATCTCTTCCAGCCGCTCCGCCGCGGCCTGGTCGGCCTGGCTCGCCCGTCCCGGAAGCCCGGTCCCGTCGTCGAGTCCGGGCTCCCGCTGTCGCCTGTCGTCGTCCACGGCCACACCCCCTTGTCACGATCCGCCCCCAAATCACCATAACTTCCGAACACCGCCTCCAGTTCCTGCGGAACCTCCCCGATGCGGGCGCCGGGCGGTCAGCGGGCGCAGGACGGGCAGGGGACGCGGGTGCGGCGGGCGTAGGCGCGGGCGGCGACGGCCATCCCGGCGCCCCACAGCAGGTAGGCGGGGACGGCGACCCAGAAGAACGCCTCGGGCAGGGCGAGGCCGCCTTCGGGCGGGAACGGGTTGCGGCCCTGCAGCCGCTCCCAGAACATGTGCAGCAGCATCAGACCGAAGTAGACGGTGAGGCCGCCGGAGATCGCGGCGCCGGGCCACAGCACCAGCCGGCGCGGGACGCGGCGCCCGCCGAGCCGGGGGAGCCGGCGCGGCCACGTCCGCCCGAAGGAGTGGACGAGGGCGAGCGGCAGCAGGCTCCCGCCGAGCACGAAGCCCGCCTCGAACAGGATCGCCGAGGCGCCGCCCGACAGCGGCGACTCGCCGAACCCGACCGCGGCCTGCGCGGCGATCCGGGCGAGGCAGCCGGCGACGGCGAGGTAGGCGGCCCAGTACGCCCACGCGGGGGTGCGGGCGAGGGTCCCGGGCGCGGTCCCGGGACGTCCGCAGGCGGCGCATCCGGCGCGGGTGCGGCGCGCGTACGCGAGGGCGGAAAGGCCGGTCATGACCCCGGCGGCGACGCAGGCGGCGCGGCTGAGCGCGCCCAGCGGGTAGAAGGTGATTCCGAGGCCGGGCAGGACCGCGCCGATCACGTCGAGCAGCAGCAGCGCACCCGAGCCGACGAGGAAGAGCGCGGCCGTCCACGCCACCGCCAGCAGCGGCCGCCGGGGCAGCCGTCCCGCGCCCGGGTGGGCGAGCGCGAGCAGGACGGCCGCGGCCGCGCCGCACAGCGCGACGCTCGCCCAGCCGGTGAAGACCACCAGGTCGGTGTCCACGGGCGATATGTCGTCAGGCTGGTTCCCGGACGCCCAGTAGGCGCGCAGCGCGCCGTAGGCGGTGACCCAGGCGAGCGCGATGACCGGGAGGCGGCGTTCGAGCGCCCGCCGGCCGGGTGTTCCGCGGGGCTTCGTGCCGGCGGTGGTCTGGTCGGCGACGGTGGTGGTGGTCATGGCACGATCCTGCGGCCGGGAGGCGGGACGGCGCCTCCCCGCCGCGGCCGATCCGCCTCCCCCGCGCGAGGGATCGTCCGGCGGGCCGGGCGCGGGCCGGCGCGGAAAAAGGGATGGCGCTGGGCCGGGCCGGCGGTTAAGGTCGCGGACGGAACCACGAGGGAGGTGAGGATGTATGGCCGTCGTTGCGGTGGTTGCCGCCCGCAGCCTTCAGCCTGTCCTCATTTCCCGGGCCGCCGGCTGATCCCGTTCCGCATCGCCGGTGCGGCGCGTGCGCCGGGGGCCCCTTCGACGCAAGGGTTCCGAACCATTGTCCTACGCATCCGCGGGGTCGTCCCGCCTGGCCGCCTACGGCTGGGACGCGACCCTGGAGAACGAGTTCACCTCTCATCGCGCGGCGGGGCTGATCCCCGCGCGCGTCGCCGCGGTCGACCGCGGCCTGTGCGACGTGGTCGCCGGGGACGGCCCGCTCCGGGCCGGGACCGGACCCGTCGCCTCACCCGATGATCCGGCGGCGGCGCCGTGCACGGGCGACTGGGCGGCGCTGCGCCCGGACGGCCCGGGCGGGCGGCCGGTGGTGGCGGCGCTGCTGCCGCGCCGGACCGCGATCGTGCGGTCGTCGGCGTCGCGGGACTCGCGCGGCCAGGTGCTGGCCGCCAACGTCGACACCGTCGCCGTCACCGTGTCGCCGGCCGACCGCCTGGACCTCGGCCGCGTCGAGCGGCTGCTGGCGCTGGCGTTCGAGAGCGGCGCGCGGCCGGTGATCGTGCTCACCAAGGCCGACCGGGCCCCCGGCACCGCCGCTGCGGAGGCGGAGGCCGCCTCCGCGGCGCCGGGCGTCGCCGTGGTGGCGTGCAGTGCCGCGACCGGCGACGGCGTGGACGTGGTCCGCGCCGTCCTGGCGGGCACGGTGGTGCTGGTCGGCCCGTCCGGCTCGGGCAAGTCCACGCTCGGCAACGCGCTGCTCGGCGAGGACGCCCTCGCGACCGGCGCCGTCCGGGAGCGGGACGGCAAGGGGCGGCACACGACCGTCCGGCGGGAGCTGCTTCCGCTGCCGGGCGGCGGCGTCCTGATCGACACGCCGGGGCTGCGCGGCGTGGGCCTGTTCGACGCGTCCGAAGGCCTGGAGCGCACGTTCGCCGACATCGAGGAACTGGCGGCGGAGTGCCGGTTCGGTGACTGCGCGCACCGCACCGAGCCGGGCTGCGCCGTCCTGGCCGCGATCGAGGACGGGACGCTGCCGCGCCGCCGCCTCGACAGCTACCGCAAGCTGCGGCGGGAGAACGAATGGATCGCCTCCCGCGGCGAGGCTCGGCTGCGCGCCGAGCGGCAGAACCAGCGCAAGGCCATCACCCGGTGGCAGCGGCAGATGTACAAGGAACGGGGGCGGGACCGGTGAGGTGGACGACGAGGCCGGAGACCGCCGCCGATGAGGGCGCGGTCCGCGCGGTGGTCGAGGCGGCGTTCCCGACCGCCGAGGAGGCGGACCTGGTGGACGCGCTGCGCGGCGACGCGGCGTGGCAGCCGGGCCTGTCGATGGTCGCCGAGACGCCGGGCGGGCGCGTCGCCGGGTACGCGCTGCTGACGCGGTGCGGTGTCGGCGGGTCCGGCGCGCTCGCGCTGGCGCCGGTGGCCGTCCTCCCGGAGCACCGGCGGCGCGGCGCGGGCGGCGCGGCCGTCCGCGCCGTCCTGGCCGCGGCGGCCGGGCGGCCCGGTGAACGCCTGGTGGTGGTGCTCGGGCATCCGGAGTACTACCCGAGGTTCGGGTTCGTCCGGGCGTCGTCGCTGGGGATCTCCGCGCCGTTCGAGGCTCCGGACGAGGCGCTGATGGCGCTGGTGCTGGACGGTCGGGGCCCGGTCCCGTCCGGGACGATCGCCTACCCGGCGCCGTTCGGCGTCTGAGGCGGCGGGCCGGGCCCGGCGGCGCACACGTCGCCGCCCCGGGCCCGGCCCGCTCCCCCGCCCGCCGCCGGGGCGTCAGCGGCCGCGGCGCCCGTAGGTCCGCACCGACAGCGGCACGAAGATCGCCAGCAGCAGCAGCGACCAGCCGAGCGTGGCGGCGACGGGGTGGGCGACCGGCCACGCCGCGTCGCCGGGGGGCGCGCCGGGGTTGCCGAACAGCTCGCGGCAGGCGGCGGTGAGGGCGCTGACGGGGTTCCAGTCGGCGATCGTCCGCAGCGGCGCGGGCATGCCGCCGGTGGGGACGAAGGAGTTGGACAGCATGGTGACCGGGAACACCAGCGGCAGGAGCTGGTCGGCGGTCTGCTCGTTCTTGACGACGAGGCCGAGGTAGCAGCCGGCCCAGCTCAGCGCGTACCGCATGAGGGCCAGCAGCAGGAACGCCTCGACGGTGGGCCAGAGGCCGTTGTGGGCGCGCCACCCGACGATCAGCCCGGCGGCGGCCATGATGACCATCCCGAGGACGCCGCTGAGGACGTCGGCTCCGGTCTGCCCGAACGGGACGGCGGAGCGCGCCATCGGCATGGAGCGGAACCGGTCCATGACGCCGCGGGAGGCGTCGGCGGCGACGCGCATGGTGACGGCCATGGTGGCGGTGAAGGTGACCATGGCGAACAGGCCGGGCATGAGGTACTCGCGGTAGTTCCCGCCGCCGGGGACGGCGATGGCGCTGCCGAACACGTAGCCGAACAGCAGGACCATGACGGCGGGGAAGATCAGCGCGGCGATGAGCTCGCCGGGTTCGCGCCGGATGCGGGCCAGTTCGCGGCCGGCGAGGGTGAGGCCGTCGGTGATCGTCCAGCGCAGCCGCCCGGTGCGGGACGCGGGGGCGGTGAGGGCGGGGGCGGTCATCGGACGGTCTCCTTCTCGTGTTCGGGGGCGGCGCCGGTGCCGGTGAGGCGCAGGAACACCTCGTCCAGGGTCGGGCGGCGCAGCGCGACGTCTTCGGCGGCGACGCCGGCGCGGTCGAGTTCGCGGACGACGTCGGCGAGCCGGACGGCCCCGGCGGGCAGCGGCACCGACAGCCGGGCGCCGTCCAGGGCCGGGTGGGCGCCGGCGAGGGCGTGCAGGACCTCGGCGGCGCCGCCGGCCATGGCGGGGTCCTGCAGGACGACGTCGAGGCGGTCGCCGATGGAGGCCTTGAGCCGGTCGGGGGTGCCGGTGGCGATGACGCGGCCGTGGTCGACGACGGCGATGTCGTCGGCGAGCCGGTCGGCCTCGTCCAGGTACTGGGTGGTGAGCAGGACGGTGGTGCCGCTTGCGGCGAGTTCGCGGACGGCGTCCCAGATCTCGCCGCGGCTGCGGGGGTCCAGGCCGGTGGTGGGCTCGTCCAGGAACAGCACCTGGGGCCGCAGGATCAGGCTGGTGATCAGGTCGAGGCGGCGGCGCATCCCGCCGGAGTAGCCCCGCACCTGCCGGTCGGCGTCGTCGTCGAGCCCGAACCGCTCCAGCAGCTCGTCGGCCCTGCGGCGCGCGTCGCGGCGGGACAGGTGGTACAGGCGGCCGAACATGCGCAGGTTGCCGCGTCCGGTGAGCTTGTCGTCGACGGCGGCGTGCTGCCCGGCCAGCCCGATGCGGGCCCGCACCTGGTCGGGGCGGCGGGCGACGTCGTACCCGGCGATGCGGGCGTGGCCGGAGTCGGCGTCGGCGAGCGTCGCCAGGATCCGCACGGCGGTGGTCTTGCCGGCGCCGTTGGGGCCGAGGACCCCGCAGACGGTCCCGGCGGGGACGGCGAGGTCGAGGCCGTCCAGGGCCCGGGTGCCGCCGTAGCGCTTGCGCAGCCCCTCGGCGACCACGATCGGTTCGTCGGCCACGACGCCTCCTCTGGGTACGGTGTACGCGGTCGGTGTTCGCCACAGTAGACAACCGGGTACGCCGTACGCAACTAGGATGCTCCGCAGGACGCACGAGGAGGCCCGTTGTCAGGCGGCGAGCACGTCAGCATCTGGTCGATCCCGGAGCGGCAGGGCCGCGGCCCCCGCCCCGCCTACAGCCGCGCCCAGATCACCGAGGCGGCGGTCCGCATCGCCGACGCCGACGGCCTGGAGGCGGCCTCGATGCGCCGCATCGCCGCCGAGCTCGGCACCGGCGCGATGTCGCTGTACCGCTATGTGCCGTCCCGCGACGACCTGATCGAGCTGATGGCCGACCACGTCCTGACCGAGATGGACGTCCCCGCCCGCCCCACCGGCGACTGGCGCGCCGACCTGACGCTGATCGCCGAGAACACCCGCGCGATGTGGCTGCGGCACGCCTGGCTGGCCGGCCTGCACCGCCCGCGCGCCACGTTCGGCCCCAACCGGCTGCGGCTGGTGGAGTTCGCGATCGGCGCGCTGGACGTGGGCGTCCCCATCGACGACGCGCTCACCCTGCTCGACATGCTGAACGGCTATGTCGAGCACGTCGTGCGCGGCGAGATCGAATGGGAGCGGGAGAACCGGCGGAGCGGGATCACGCCGGAGCTGTGGATGACGCGCAGCGGCCCCTACGTCCGGGAACTGCTGGACACCGGCGCCCACCCGATGTTCGAGCGCGTCATCAGGGACGCGCGGCTGCCCCACATGACCGGCGAGGAGCGGTTCCGCCACGGGCTGGAGCGCGTCCTGGACTGCATCGCCGGCGCCCTGCCCTGACGGCCGTGATCACTCCGGCTTTACGGCTTGGACGATCGCCGACCGCAGGCCGCCCCCGGCGTCGCCCGCCGGGGTGAGGGCGATGCCGCCGAACCCGGCCGCGGCCAGCAGGGCCCGGTACTCCCCCGCGGTCAGCGTCCCGCGGGCGCACCCGGCGCCGCGCTCGGCCTCGGCCCGCCGCGCGGGGTCCAGCCCGTCGCCGGCGATGACGTCGCTGATGCCGAGGCGCCCGCCGGGGCGCAGGACGCGGAACGCCTCGGCCAGCACCCGGGGCTTGTCGGGCGAGAGGTTGACGACGCAGTTGGAGATGACGACGTCGACCGAGCCGTCAAGCAGCGGGACGTCCTCGATGCGGCCGCGCAGGAACCGGGCGTTGGCGGCCCCGGCCCGCTCGGCGTTGGCGCGGGCGAGGGCGAGCATGTCGTCGCTGGCGTCCAGGCCGTAGGCGACGCCGGACGGGCCGACGCGCCGCGCCGACAGCAGCACGTCCAGCCCTCCCCCCGACCCCAGGTCCAGGACGGTGTCGCCGGGGCGCAGGTCGGCGACGGCCAGGGGGTTGCCGCACCCGAGGCTGGCGCGCAGCGCGTCCTCGGGGACGTCGTCCTCGCCGGTGTAGGCGGCGGCGCCGAAGCACCCCCGCGGTTCCTCCAGCAGCGGGAGGCCGCCGTCCCCGGCCAGCCGCGCCAGCCCGGAGTAACGCTCGACCACGTCGTCGGTCATGATGTCTCTCCCATCGGTTCCCGGCACGCCGGCGCCTGCGGCGCGGGCCGTCCCATGACGACGTCGGCGGCGCTGGGGAAGCAGCCGACGCACGCGTCGTTGATCCGGTAGTAGCGGGCGGTGCCGCGGCTGTCGGCCAGCACGAACCGCACCTCCGCCAGCACCTTCAGGTGCGCCGACACGGTGGACTGCCCGACGTCGACCGCCTCGACGATCTCGCCCACGTTCATCGGCCGGCCCTGCCGGGCCAGCAGCGACACGATCTGCACGCGGGTCGGGTCGGCGAGCGCCTTGAACCAGGACGCGTACTCTGCGGCGGCGGACCGGCCGAGCGGCCCCTTCTCCGTATCCATCGTCAATCGACGATAGACGATGAAAGGCCATGGGGGTAGGGGTGCGCGGACGCGCTTCTTGATTAGACGTACTTCTAAATTGACATTCGTCGATGCAGCGCGCATGCTGAGTGCGACCGCTGATTCGATGGGCGTCAAAACAGGAGGTCGTGATGTCCCGTGTGCAGCTCGCCCTGCGCGTCTCCGACCTGGAGGGCTCGATCGCCTTCTACTCCAGGCTGTTCGGCACCGGCCCGGCCAAGCGCCGCCCCGGCTACGCCAACTTCGCCGTCGCCGAGCCGCCGCTCAAGCTCGTCCTCATCGAGGGCGCCGGCGGCGAGCCCACCCGCCTGGACCACCTGGGCGTCGAGGTCGAGGACTCCGGCCAGGTCCGCGACGCCGCCCGCCGCCTGTCCGGCGCGGGCCTGGCCACCCTGGAGGAGAACGGCACGTCCTGCTGCTACGCCGTGCAGGACAAGGTCTGGGTCCACGGCCCCGGCCGGGAGCCCTGGGAGGTCTACGTCGTCAAGGGCGACGCAGACACCCTGGAGAAGGCCGGCGGCTCGACCTGCTGCTGACCGGCGCCCGATTCACAGAACCTGCGAGATCTTGTACGCGATCCCGCCTTCGACCAGGTAGCCCGATCCCACGCAGACGATGTCGTTGAGCCATGCGTACCGCTCGGAGCCGGTCTCGAAGAGCGGATTGGTCCGGAAGTAGTAGCCGGCGGGGTCGACCCGGTGCCGGCCGGCCGGATCGGCCACGGCGGCGCGCAGTTCCGGCGGGGTGATCCAGCGGCCCCCGTAGCCCATGTACACCAGGGCGCCGTCGTGGGTGCGCAGCGTCAGCCGGACGTCCAGCGTCATCGATCCGCCGGGGCGGAACAGCGCCCAGTCGCCGCCGCCGGGCAGCACGTCCCCGCGCAGCCTCGGGCCGTCGAACGTGCCGCCGGCGCCGCCGAACAGGATCCGCCGGCCGAACGGCCCGGCGCCCATGTCCAGCTGTGGATTCAGGTCGACGACCAGGTCGAGGAGATGCGCCGTCGCGATCTCGCCGACGTCCCTGACGCGCGGGTCCGCCGTCATCGCCCCTCCCCCGCGAACGCCTCCCCGAACAGGCTCCGCCGGACCGCGTCGGTCGACACGCCCGACTGGGCGCAGAGCGCCGACAGGTCGAAGAAGAACCGCTCCCCGCAGATCAGGCCGTCTTTGAAGGCGAACCGGATGAACACGGGCAGTTCGGCGCGGCCGCCGTTCGGTGTCACGCCGAACCGGTCGCCGGTCATGGTCATCCGCGCCGTCCCCCAGCAGGCCAGGGCGTCGCCGCCGCCCGCGTGCCCCTCCAGGGCGACGTCGTAGTCCGGGAAGGACGCGAAGAACCGGGCCAGCGCCTTCTCGTTCTCGGCGGGGCCGCGGGCCGTCGTCCCGAACGCCGGGGCCTCGAGCACCATCTCGTGATGCAGCAGCTTCATGGCCGCGGGCAGGTCCTGCCGGCTCTTCGCGGCGGCCAGCGCCTGCGCCAGCTCGAACATCGGCTCCATGCGCACTCCTCCTGACGACGTACCGTGGCGCCACGAGTTAAACATACGTCCGGTCGTACGTCTATCGGGTTTGTGGCAGGATGGACCCGATGAGCGAACTCGCACAGCGGCCCGGCGCGCACGGGCGGGCGGACGCGGCGGTGACCGACCGGCGCCTGGTGCGCGGCGCGCGGGCCAGGCGGACCATCGCGCGCCACGCCGTGGACGTCGCGTCCCTCGACGGACTCACCGGCCTCAGCCTCGGCCGGCTGGCCACCGACCTGGGGCTCAGCAAGAGCGGCATCCAGACCCTCTTCAGGACGAAGGAGAATCTGCAGCTCGCGGCCGTGGAGTCGGCGGGCGAGCAGTTCACCGACGCCGTCGTCCGGCCCGCCGGGGACGCGCCGCGCGGCGCCGCGCGGCTGCGCGCGCTGACCGAGCACTGGATCGGCTACGCCGAGACCCCGCTGTTCGCCGGCGGCTGCTTCTGGGCGGCCAACCTCGCCGACTTCGACAGCCGGCCGGGCCCGGTCCGCGACGCCCTGTTCCGCGGGCATCGCGACTGGCTCTGCGTCTTGGCCGGCGAACTGCGGCACGCCGCCGGCGAAGGCGAGATCGCCGACGTGGACGCCGACCTCGCGGCCTTCCAGATCGACGCGGTCCTCATGGCCGCCAACACCGCCCTGCGCCTCGGCGACCACGGGGCCGTGGCCAAGGTCCGCCGCGTCATCGAAGGCCTCCTCGCCCCTCCGCGGTGATCGGGGCCGCGGTGTGAGGACCCGCCGTGTTCCGGTCCCCCTACAGTGCCGGTCATGCCTGCGGACTTGCATGACAGCGCGGTGGTGGCCGACGCGCACAATGACCTGCTGATGGCGGTGGCGGCCCGCCCGCCCGCGCGGTGGGCGTCCTTCTTCAGGGAGCGGTGGCTGCCGCAGCTCCGCGCGGGCGGAGTCGATCTCCAGGTGCTCCCGGTGTTCATCGACGACCGGTTCCGGCCCGAGGGGGCGCTGCGCGAGACGCTCCGGATGATCGAGTGCGCGCACGCGATCGCCGAGGGGAGCGCCGGGGACGTCCGGCTCTGCCTCGGCGGGCCGCAGATCGACGCGGCACTGGCCGAGGGGAAGATCGCGCTGGTCCTGGCGCTGGAGAGCATGCCCGGGGCTGGACGCGAACGTCGAGCTGCTCGCGACCGTGCACCGGCTCGGCGTCCGGCGGTGTGGTCTGCGTGAACTTCCTGCCGGGCTTCCTGGCCGCCGATCCGTCCGGCTACACCGTCGCGCGGCTGGCCGACCACATCGAGCACGTCGCGTCGGTGGCGGGCGCCGACCACGTCGGCCTCGGCCCGGACTTCGTCCGCGAGGTCTTCACCGACCTCACCCCGCCCTGCTGCGAGGATCCCGCGGCGACCGTCGACTTCGACGTCATGGCCACTCTCCCCGGCCTCGCCGGTCCCTCGGGCCTGCCCCTGGTCACCGGCGAGCTCCTCGCCCGCGGCCGGGCCGAGCCCGACATCCGCGGGATCCTCGGCGGCAACCTCCACCGGCTGCTCGCCGCCCATCTCGCCTGACCCTCGACACCTGTCGGCTCCTCCCGTCCCGGCGCCTGACCCCGATGTGGCGTGGCACGCCTGTCGTGGGCGGTGGCGTCGGCGGGAACGGCGCACGATGCGGCCCCACCGTGTCGGCGCCGAAGGCGGTGAACCCGTCCACGGTGATCGTCTGCATGGGTGCCTCATGGCCGGACGCTCGGTCGGGTCCGGTCACCGCCGACGTGCGCGCCGGGAAGCGGCGGGTCAGCGGTGCCGGTGGAAGGCCGCGGCGGCGGACGCGTCGGTCATCGTGAGCTGGACGCGGACGAGGTCGGCGGAGGTGGGGTCGAGGTCGCCGAGGACGGCGCGGGCGCGGCGCCAGTGCTCGCGGGCGGCCGCGTGGTCGCCGGTGAGGTGGCGGCAGGCGCCGAGGTGGGCGAGGACGCCGGCCTCGGCGTACCGGTCGCCGAACTCCCGGAACAGGTCGAGGGCCCGCCGGTAGAGGGGGTCGGCCCCCGCGGGGTCGCCCAGCTTGAGCCGGGTGTCGGCGAGGCAGGACAGCGTGTGGGCCTCATGGGGGCGGTTGCCGGACCTTCGGTGCAGGATCAGGGCCCGCTCGCACAGGTCGAGGGCCCGGCCGTGGTGTCCGAGGCGGCCGTGATGCCAGCCGAGGTCGGTGAGCGCCATGGCCCGGCCGGCCTCGTCGCCCAGCCGGTCGAACAGGTCGTGGGCGCGGCGGGCGGCGTCGAGCGCGTCGGCCTCCCGTCCCTGCGCGGCGTAGACGAGGTCGCGGTGGTAGTGCGCCCACGCCTGACCTGCCGGGTCGTCGTGCGAACGTTCCAGTGCGGTGTCGAGGTGGCGGTGGGCGTCGCCGAAGCGGCCCAGGTCGGCCAGCGCCAGCGCCAGGTCGCGGTGCGCCCGTGCCTGTTCGGCCGGGTCGCCCAGCCGCCGGGCGGCGGCCACGGCCGCCCGCTGGGTCTCGGCCCGGTCCAGCCAGCGGCCCCGCCGGTGCAGGAAGACGAACAGCGCCCGCGCCAGGTGGCAGACGTGCCGGTCCAGGCGCAGATCGGCGGCGAGTTTCAGGGCGGCCAGCAGGGCCGGGCGCTCGGCGGCGAGCCATGCCGCCGCGTCGCCGGGCCCGGCGAAGCCGGTCACGGACACGCCGGGGCGGGGCGCGGCGGGGGCGGTGGTCCCGGTGGGCCCGGGGAGGTGCAGCGCGGCGGCGTGCGCGGTGTGGACGTAGTGGTCCACGATGCGGTGCCGCGCGGCGTCGCGGTCCGGGTCGCGGGCCTCGCAGAGTTCGGCGGCGTAGGCGCGCAGCAGGTCGTGGCAGGAGTGGCGGCCCGGGGCGTGCTCGGTGAGCAGGTTGGCGCGGGTCAGCGCGTCCAGCGGCGCCCGTACCCGCGGGGCCGGGACGCCCGCGAGGCTCGCGGCGGCGTCGGTGGTGACGCCGGGGCCGGGGTGCAGCCCGGCGACCAGGCGGAACAGCCGCGCCGTCTCGTCACCGAGGGTGTCGTAGGACCATGAGAAGATCGCCCGGACGCCGGCGGTGCGGTCCAGTGTGCCGAGGGTGTCGCGGAGTTCGCCGGCGAGCGCGCCGAGCGGGTGCGCGGGGTGGATCGCGGCGCGGGCGGCGACGATCGCCAGTGCCAGCGGCAGCCCGGCGCAGCGGCGGACGATCTGGTCGGCGGCGGCGGGGTCGGCGGTGACGCGGTCCCTCCCGAGCCGGGCGGCCAGCAGCCGCCCGGCCTGGTCCGGCGGCAGCAGGCCGAGGTTGAGGGGACGCGCGCCATAGGCCGTGACGACTCCGGGGAGGTGGTCCCGGCTGGTGATCAGCGTCAGGCAGCCGGGCGTCCCGGGCAGCAGGGGGGCGACCTGGTCGGTGTCGCGGGCGTTGTCCAGCAGCACCAGCATGCGCCGCCCGGCCAGCAGGCTGCGGTACAGCCCGGCCTGGGCGGCGGTGCCGCCGGGGATCCGGTGCGGCGGCACCCGCAGCGCGCCGAGGAACTCGGCGATGGCCGCCGACGGCTGCGGCGCCTCGCCCGACGGGCCGTATCCGCGCAGGTCGAGGTAGAGCTGGCCGTCGGGGAAGCGTCCGGCGACCCGGTGGGCCCAGTGCACGGCGAGGGTGGTCTTCCCGACCCCGGCGGTGCCGGTGATCACCGCGACGGGCGGCGGCCCGTCCGGCGGGCCGAGCAGCGCGTCCAGTGCCGCCAGCTCGTCCTCCCGCCCGGCGAACCCTGCGACGGCGGCGGGCAGCTGCCGCGGCACCGCGCGGACTTCGGGCGGCGCGCCGCCGGCGAGGAGGTCGGCGTGGACCTGCCGCAGCTCGGGGCTGGGGTCGGCGCCGAGTTCGTCGGCGAGGCGGCGCCGGATCGTCTCGTACCGCTCCAGCGCCTCGGCGGGCCGCCCGGCCGCCTCCAGGGCCCGCAGCAGCCGCGCCCACAGCGATTCCCGCAGCGGATGCCGCGCGGCGGCATCGGCCAGCCCGGCCGGGTCGGGACGCGTTCCCGCCGCCAGGTCCAGGTCGGCCCGCCGCTCCAGCGCGGTCAGGTACCGCTCCCGCAGCGCCGGCGCCGCGGACTGCTCCAGCCAGTCCGACCGGATCCCGTCGAAGGGGACACCGCGCCACAGCGCGAGCGCGGCGGCCAGCAGGGGCCGCTCGGCCGCCGGGTCGTGCTCGGCCGCGGCGTCGTCGAGCAGGCGGCCGAAGCGCAGCGCGTCCACGTCGCCCGGCGCGGCGGCCAGCAGGTAGCCGCCGGGCCGGGCCGCGATCAGCTCCTCGGCCTCCAGGGCGCGGCGCAGCCGCTTGACGTTGGTGCGGACGTTGGCGCCGGGGTCGCCGCCCGCGCCGGCGCCCCACACGGCGGTCGCCAGCCTGTCCGCGGGGACGGTGCGGCCCGCCGACATGGCCAGCACGGCCAGCAGCGCGCGCAGCCGCCCGGCCGGCAGCTCCACCGGCCGCCCGGCCACCGACACGCGCAGCGGCCCGAGCAGCTCGACGCTCAGCACGCGGATCACCCCTTCCCGGCCCGGCGGGACGTTTCACCGGACTGACACGACTCTGCCACCGCGGTCCGCCAGGCTGGCGGCCGATCCGTACGAGTGTGATCCACCGAGGGAGTCCCATGAGCAAGGTGATCTTCGATGTGAGCATGTCGCTGGACGGGTTCGTCCGGGCGTCCGCCCCCACGCCGGAGGAGCCGCTCGGCAAGGGCGGCGAGCGGCTGCACGAGTGGGCGATGGGCGGCGACACCGCCGGCGGCGAGCTGCTGGCCGCCGCCAGGGCGGGGGCGGGCGCCTTCATCGGCGGGAGGCGGACCTATGACGACTCGCTGCGCTGGTGGGGGGCCGACGGGCCGACGGGCTCCGCCCGGCTGCCGTTGTTCGTCGTGACCCATCGGGCGCCCGCGCCCGGGGACGTGCCCGAGAACGGCGTCTACACGTTCGTGACCGACGGCGTGGAAAGCGCCCTGCGGCGGGCGAGGGAGACCGCCGCCGGCAAGGACGTCTACGTGATGGGCGGCCCGGACGTCGCCGGCCAGTTCGTCAGGGCGGGGCTGGTCGACGAGATCGGGATCCATCTGGTCCCCGTGCTGTTCGGCGGGGGCACCCGGCTCCTGGACCACATCGGCGATGACCACATCCAGCTCGAAGTGGCGAGCGTGACCGACACCCCGCACGCCACCCACCTCCTCTACCGCATCGTGAAGTAGCGGGTGACGCCCGGCGGCCGCGGACCTCGGGGATGGGGCGTGAGCGGCCCCGCCATGCCCGCCCTTCCGCGGGGGCGGCTCCCCCGGCCGGCCGGTGTCGGTGGAGCGGGGCGTGCGGCGGGCGCCGGGCCGGCCGCTGCGGGCGTCGTCGCCGGTCCGCCGCCGGCGGCGACGGCCGGTCAGGGCGGCGGTCAGGGCGGGGGCCAGCTGGTGAGGGCGGCGTGGAGGGTGTCCAGGATCCTCGACCATGAGGCGTCGGTGCCGCGCGCGTCGCGGGAGTGCCGGAAGGCCTCCGCGGCCTCCAGGCTCACGAATCCGTGGAAGGTGCTGCCCAGCAGCCGGATCGCGTCGATCTGGTCGGACTCGGGGATGCGGTAGCCGCGCAGGATCGCCCGGGTCATCTCCACGTGCCGGACGGCGGCGCTGGCCGCCGCGGTCTCCGGGTCGAGGCTGAACCGGCTGGCGGCGTACCGTCCCGGATGTCTCCTGGCGTAGTCGCGGTAGGCGTCGGCGAAGGCCACCAGGGCGTCCTTGCCCGAGCGCCCGGCCAGGGCGTCGGCGGCGGCGTCGGCGAGTTCGGCCAGCGCGAACAGCGCCACCCTGACCCGCAGGTCCCGCATGTTCCTGATGTGGGAGTACAGGCTGGCCTCCTTGACGCCGAAGCTGCGCGCCAGCGCCGTGACCGTGACGTTGTCGAAGCCGATCTCGTCGGCCAGTTCCGCCGCCACCCGGGTCAGGCGTTCGGCGGTCACCCCCGCGCGTTTCATGCGGCCATCCTCCCAGAAGCTAAGCAATTTAGGAATTTGCCTAACAGAGTCAGCCTAGCTAGCCTCGGTGCCCATGAGGGCGATGACCGAGAGCGACATCCGCGCATCCTTCGTCAACTCCACCAAGGGCGAGGCCAGGCGGCTCGGGCTCCCCCGGGACCTCGCGGACCGGCCGTGGGACGACCTGGACTTCCTCGGCTGGCGGGATCCGGGCGCGCCCGGACGCGCCCATCTGATCGCCGAACGCGGTGGCGGGCTGGTCGGCATCGCGCTGCGGGTGACCGCCTCCGGCGGCGGACGCGGCTTCACCGCGCGCAGCATGTGCTCGCTGTGCCTGACCACGCGCACCGGCGGCGGCGTGGCGCTGATGACCGCGCGCCGCACCGGCGAGGCCGGCCGCCAGGGCAACACCGTCGGGCAGTACCTGTGCGGCGACCTGGACTGCTCCCTGTACCTGCGGGGCAAGAAGGAGTCCGTGGCCGGGAGGGACCTGGAGGAGTCGCTGTCCCTGGAGGAGAAGGTCGCCCGCCTGCACGCCAACCTGGACGCGTTCCTCGGCAAGATCACCAGATGACCCGCCGGGCCCCGTGCGGCCCTGTGCGGCCCCGCGTGCGGCTCGGGCGGGGCCCGGGCTTCGGGCGCGGCATGGCGCGCCCGTCGCTCTACCCGGGATGAGGCCGGGGGCGGCGGGCCTGGCCGGCCTCGCGGAGTGCCTCCCAGGCGTCCGCCACGGGGCCGAGGTGCCCGAGCTTGTCGGGGTTGATCACCGTGCGGATCGTCTGGATCCGCCCGTCGAGGATGTCGAGGATCCAGGTGGTGAGGATCCTGCCGTCGCGGTCGCGGAAGATCGCGCCCGGCTGGCCGTTCACCTGGTGCGGCTCCACCTCCGCCTCGATCCGGGCGAACGGGCGGGCGAGCGCGGCGAGGACCCGGGCCACGTTCTCGGCGCCGATGAAGCGGTCGGCCCACTGGGGGGCCTTGCCGCCGCCGTCGCCGACCATCTGGACGTCGGCGGCCAGCAGTCCGGTCAGCCCGTCGACGTCCCCGTCCCGGAAGGCGTCGAGGAACCGGCCGGCGAGCTCCTCGCGCTTTCGGCGGCCGGCCTCGAACCGGGGCCGGCCCGCGTCCATGTGGCGGCGTGCCCGGACCGCGAGCTGGCGGCAGGCGGGCTCCGAGCGTTCCACGGCAGAGGCGATCTCGGGGAAGCCGAACCCGAACACCTCGCGCAGCACGAAGACCGCGCGTTCGAGGGGGCTGAGCCGTTCGAGCAGGAGGAGGGCCGCCATCGACATCGAGTCGGCCAGCTCCGCCGAGCGCTCCGGGTCCTGGTAGGGGTCGGCCAGCAGGGGTTCGGGGAACCACGGCCCGACGTACTCCTCGCGGCGGACGCGGGCCGAGCGCAGCACGTCGATGGAGATCCGGGTGACCACGGCCGACAGGAACGCCTTGGGCGAGGCGGGCACGGCGGGGGTCGCCTCGTAGCGCAGCCAGGCGTCCTGGACCGCGTCCTCGGCCTCGCTGACGCTGCCCAGGATCCGGTAGGCGATCGAGAACAGCAGGGGCCGCAGGTCCACGAACTCGTCGGCCCTGCTCACGCCGGCTCCTCCTTGAAGCCCTGCCGCCAGGACGGGTGGCGCGGCTCCCAGCCGAGCTCCCGCCTGGCCTTGGCGTTGGAGAAGCCGCGGCCCTCGGTCATCATCATCACCGCCACGTCCCCGGCCAGCGGCCGGGCCAGCCACGCGGGGACCCGCATCGGCCGCTTGGCGCCCGCGCACCCGGCCAGGTGGGGCAGCCACTCCCGGGCCGGGGCGGGTTCGTCGTCGACGATGTTGAACACGCCCCTCGCCTTCTGCTCCACGGACAGGACGGTGGCGCTCGCCGCGTCGTCCAGATGCACCCACGAGCAGTGGCCGGCGCCGCCCCCGACGACCGGGAACCGCCGCTTGCGCACGGGCTCGGCCAGGTCGCCGGTGGCGCCCGGCCCGTAGAACCAGCCGTAGCGAAGGACGGCGCCGCCGGCCTTGACGACGACGTCCTCGACATGGCCGATCGCCGCCATCCCCGGTTCCGCCGGCGTTCCCCTCATCGGGTCCACCGGGTCGTCCTCGGTCTTCACCCAGCCGCCCTCGCGGATGCCGTTCCAGGCGCCGTAGCCCTGCGCGACGACATGGGGGACGCCGGCCGCCTCGGCCGCGGCCGGGACCGCCGTCACCAGGGCACCGGGCCGTCCTCGCCGAAGAACCCGGCGGTGGGTCCGTCCGCGCCGAGCGTGGCCAGGCGCACCACGACCGCGGCGCCCTGCGCGGGGGTGAGGTGGCCGGTGTGGTCGTTGCTGTCGGTGTCGACGAATCCGGGGGCGGCGGCGTTGACGAGGACGCCGTCCTTGCGCAGCTCGTTGGCGTACTGCACGGTCAGC
This sequence comes from Actinomadura sp. 3N407, assembly GCF_052245875.1. Lineage (NCBI taxonomy): Bacteria > Bacillati > Actinomycetota > Actinomycetes > Streptosporangiales > Thermomonosporaceae > Actinomadura > Actinomadura sp. 3N407. The sequence goes on along the minus strand of NZ_JBQQBP010000016.1, from coordinate 118,737 downwards.
GCGCTCAGCGCGGACTTGGAGGGCGTGTACGCGGCCGACGGCAGCAGCGCCGCGAAGGGGCCGTCGGGGTCGCCGGTGAGGGTCAGCGACGCGGCGTGGCTGCTGACGTTGACGATGCGCGGCGCCGGGGAGCGCCGCAGCAGCGGCAGCATGGCGTTGGTCACCGCGATCACGCCGAGGACGTTGGTCTCGAACACCGCCCGGACCATGTCCAGGTCGACGGAGCTGGGGACCTGGTCGTGGGCGTCGGCGGGCGAGACCTGCCCGGAGCCGGTGATGGCGGCGTTGTTGATCAGCACGTCGAGGCGGCCGAAGCGCTCCCGGATCCGCTCGGCGGCCGCCCGGGCGGTGGCCTGGTCGGTGACGTCCAGGGTGACGGCGTGCGCGTCGCCGCCCGCTGCGCGCAGCGCCGCGGCGGCCTCCTCGCCGCGCCGCTCGTCCCGGGCGCCGATCAGGACCGTCATGCCCAGCCCGGCGAGCTGCTCGGCGGCCGCACGGCCGATCCCCTTGTTCGCCCCGGTGACCAGAGCGACCTTCTGTTGTGTGGTCTGCCCGCTCATGACCGGCTCCTCGCTATGGATGGTGGTTCTTCTCGAACCCTTCTTCGAGACCCGAGACGAGACAGTCCGGCCGCCTGTGACATGCGGACGGAAAATGAAGCGGCCCGCCGAGACGTACCCGGACATCTCCGAGGGCCGGATGCTGCGCGCGATCGCCGAAGGCGACGCCGTCGCGTTCAACGCCGCCCTGGCCGCGGCGCTGGAGCGGCACTGCGAGCGGGCCGGGAGGCACCCGCGCGACCGGGCGGGTCCTGTGTCCGTGACCGGTGGCGGGTCGTGCGTCGATCCACCCATCGGGCCGAGGAGGGAATGGGTATCGCGGCCGACGCGCACCGGGCCGTCGGGTTTCTAGCGTAGGCGTCATGAGAGGCCCCGACTCCGGCCGGCGCGATGCCGATCCCGACCCGGACTTTCACCCGGTGCCCGGCGGGCACGCGCCCGCGGTGCCGCCACGCCGACCTGGTCGCCGGGATCACTCGTGAGTGGCTGGAACCAAGGAGAACGAACCATGACCACCCAACACATCGAAACCCTGATCATCGGTGCCGGCCAGGCCGGCTTGGCGGTCGGCTACCACCTCCAGCGGCTCGGTCGGGAGTTCCTGATCGTCGACGAGCGCGAGCGGGTCGGTGACAACTGGCGCTGCCACTACGACAGCCTCAGGCTGTTCACGCCCGCCCGGGCCAATGGCTTGGACGGGATGCCGTTCCCCGGCGACCCGTGGGAGTTTGCGACCAAGGACGAGTTCGCCGAGTACCTCGAGCTGTACGCCGTCACCAACGGCCTGCCGGTGCGGACGCAGTCCCGGGTCGATCGGCTCGCGGCCCTCGAGGGCGGAGGTTTCACCGCGGTCCTCGGAGCCGACGAGGTCACCTGCGACAACGTCGTACTGGCGACCGGCACCTTCGGCCGTACGCCGCAGATCCCGGCCTTCGCCGCCGACATCACCCCCCGGATCCAACAGCTCCACTCCGGCGAGTACCGCCGGCCCTCCCAGCTGCCCGACGGGCCGGTGCTGGTCGTCGGTGCCTCGCACAGTGGGTTGGACATCGCCTACGACCTGGCCGCTGACCGTCCCACCACGCTGGTCGGACCCGACCGCGGGAACATCCCTCTCGAATGGGGCTCGCGGCGGTTCCACGCGGCATTCCCGTTCATCGAGTTCGCCTTCAATCACGTGCTCACCCGGCGCACGCCGATGGGACGCAAGGTGATGCAGAAGATTCGCCACCACGGCGCCCCGCAGCTGCGGATCAAGCGCCATCATCTGGGGGTGCGCGATGTGGAATGGATCACCGAGCACGTCGTGGGCGTCGCCGACGGGCTACCGCGCCTCGAGGACGGCCGCGCCTTCGACGTCGCGAGCATCGTCTGGGCCACCGGGTTCCGGCAGGTCTACGACTGGATCGACCTCCCGCTGCCGATCGAGGACGGGTGGCCGGTGGAGTACCGCGGCGTGGTCGAGTCCGTGCCGGGCCTCTACTTCTGCGGCCTGGCGTTCCAGTACGCGTTCGCCTCGGGCGAGATCAGTGGCGTCGGCCGGGACGCGGCGTACGTCGCCGACAAGATCGCCGCCCACCCCCGGGCGCGGCAAACCGCGGTCGCGGCTTGAGACGCACGGCCCTGCTGGTGGCCGTCGGCTGCGGGCTCTTCACCGCGGCAGCCCTCCCGCTCGCAGGGGACACGACCGGGGAGATCTACGAGCCCGCGGGCCTCCACTGGGTCGATGGGTTGCTCTTCTTCGGTGGCTCCAGACACCCGTGCCTGATCATCCAGGCGAGGAATGCTGCGGATCATGAGCGTCGACTAGCCTCGAATCGAGGTGTTGCGAGATGAGCATGGTCGACGATCTACGCCGAGCTCGCGAGGAGTACGAGCGCCAGGAGTGGGTGGCGGCGTACCGCGCTCTCTCCGACCTGGACGAGACCGAGCTTCAGGCCGACGACTTCATGGCGCTGGCGGTCACCGCGCACCTCCTGGGCCACCGCAACGACTGTGTCCAGGCGCTGCAACGGGCGTTCCAGGCCTACCGTGACAGGGACGATACCCTCGGCGCGGTGCGCGCGGCGTACTGGCTGACCGTGGTCCTGTGGCAGGGCGGCGAGGTCGCCATCGGCAGTGGCTGGCTGGCCCGGGCCGAGCGGCTGCTCGGCGACCATGGCGGGGATGTGGTGGAGCGTGGCTATCTGCTCGAGCGGGCCACCATGGGGCACATCATCAAGGGAGAGTTCGCCGAGGCCTTCGTTGCCGTGCCGAAGGTCACCGAGTGCGGCCGACGGTTCGACGACCCCGACCTGACAGCCATGGGCCTCCACATGGAGGGTCGGATGAAGATCTTCGCGGGCCAGGTCGCCGACGGGCTGAGCCTCCTCGACGAGGCGATGGTCTCGGTCCTGGCCGGGGAGGTCTCACCCATCTTCTCCGGGGTGATCTACTGCTCGTCGGTCGAGGCCTGCCAGCAGATCTCCGACTTCGGCCGGATGGGCGAGTGGACTCACGCGCTGACCACCTGGTGCGACGGCCAGCCCGGCCTGGTCGCGTTCACCGGTCAGTGTGCGGTCCACCGCGGCCAGCTGATGCGACTGCACGGCGCCTACCGCGACGCCGTCAGGGAACTCGAGCGCGCGGTCGGGCGGTACGCCGCTGCCGGCGGGGACCTGGCGGTCGGTCAGGCCCACTACGAGCGGGGTGAGACCCTCCGGCTTCGCGGCGACCACAACGCCGCGGAGGCCGCCTTCGCGGAGGCCGCCGAGTTCGGCCACTCGGCCCAGCCCGGCCGGGCACTGCTGTGGCTGGAGCACGGCCGGCGGGATGCGGCGTCGGCCGCGATCCACCGGGTGGTGGCCGAGGTGCACGATCCCGTCCACCGGTCGCAGATGCTCCCGGCGGCGGTCGAGGTGCTGGTGGCCACCGGCGAGGTGGACACGGCAGCACCCCTTGCCGAGCAGCTGGGGCAGATCGGGAGCTCGTTCGGGTGCTCGGCGCTGCAGGCATCGGGGCAGTACGCCGCCGCGACCGTCGCCCTGGCCCGGGGCGAGGCGGACCGCGGGCTCGTCTGCGCGCGGCAGGCGGCCGAGACCTGGGCGCAGCTCTCCGCGGTGTACGAGGTGGCCCGCTCCCGGGTGCTCGTCGGGCGCGCGCTCCGGCTGCTGGGTGACGAGGAGTCGGCCGCGGCCGACCTGAGCGCGGCCCGGAGGGCGTTCGCGGAGATGGGGGCGAAGCCGGCGGAGCAGGAGGTCGCGGCGCTGTTGGGCGAGGAGAAGGCTCCCGGCGGGCTGAGCCCCCGGGAGGTCGAGGTCCTCCGGCTGGTGGCGGCGGGCAGGAGCAACCCGGAGATCGCCGAGACCCTGGTGCTCTCGGAGAAAACCGTGGCCCGGCACCTGTCCAACATCTTCGCCAAGCTCGATGTCGGCTCCCGAACCGCGGCCGCGGCGTTCGCCTACGCGCATCACCTGGTCTGAGCCGCCCTTCGTTCTGAGCAGTCCCGGCTAGTTGGCAGGGCGTCGAGGGGGCGTTGACGCTGTCCCAGCAGTCCTCGACGAAAACTACGGAGTAGCCGCTGACCTGGGCCGTTGCCGTGGAAAGACGTGACGAGCACGCCCGGATAGGACACCTTTCCTCCTGCTGGTGCGTGGGAGGTTCCACAGCCCGGCGCCGGGCCGGTCGGTGGCCACGGTCCGCAGGGGCCGGTGTCCCCGGTCGTCGAGCAGTGAGTGATCAGCCCTTCGCCGGGTTCCTCAGCGCAGGTTAGACGTAGGTTCGTTGGATTTTCCGGGATTGCCACCGGGACGCCCTACCGCTGATTCCTGCACTCAGCGTCCTCGCGGGCCGCTCCATCGCCTCCCGGCCCGCCGGGAGGGGCGCCGCCGGGCCGGGTGGCGGCGGCGGTGGCGCGGGCGGCGAGGGCGCGCAGGTGGGTGATGAGTTCGGGCGGGGTGTGGACGTGGAAGTCGCAGCCGAGCATGAGCAGGCGGGCGGCGAGCCAGCCGAGGGTGTCGGCGCCGGTGGTGAGCAGGCAGCGGCCGCCGTCGAGGGGGCGGACGTCGGCGGGGGCGGCGCCGAGGCGGGCGGCGGCGCGGTCGGCGGGCAGGTGGAGGGTGACCTCGGCGCGGTGGGTGGGCGCCCGGGAGTACATGGTGTCCTTGAAGTAGGCGGCGGCGTCGCCGCCGGGGACGTCGCGTGGTTCGGCGCGCTGCCCGGTGGGGTGGGGCGCGGTGACGCGGTCGGCGCGGAAGGTGCGCCAGTCGCCGCGGTCGAGGTCGTAGGCGATGAGGTACCAGCGGCGTCCGGCGGCGATGATGCGGTGCGGTTCGGTGTGGCGGCGGGTCTCGGTTCCGGTGCCGCCGGTGTGGGTGAAGCGGACGCGTTCGCGGGCGGCGGCGGCCGTGGCGAGGGCGGCCAGGACGGCGGGGTCGACGCCGGGTTCGGCGGCGGTGGTGAGCGGCTCGGTGGCGGCGCCGAGGGAGGCGACGCGGTGCCGGAGCCGGGACGGCAGGATGTGCTCGAGTTTGGCCAGGGCGCGGGCGGAGGCCTCGCCGATGCCGTCGACGGGGTGGGCGGCGGCGGTGCGCAGCCCGACGGCGATCGCGACGGACTCCTCGTCGTCGAGCAGCAGCGGCGGCATCGCGGTCCCGGCGACCAGGCGGTAGCCGCCGCCCTGCCCGCGGGCGGCCTCGACGGGGTAGCCGAGTTCGCGGAGCCGGTCGATGTCGCGGCGGACGGTGCGCCCGCTGACGCCGAGGCGTCCGGCGAGTTCGGTCCCGGGCCATTCGCGGGGCGTCTGCAGCAGCGACAGCAGGTTCAGCAACCGGATCGCGGGGTCGGCCATGCCGCCCAGCATGCCGCACATTCAGGACGGAATCCGGCCTGAACGGCTTCTAGTGTGGGTCGCGTCCGGAGGGCTTGAGCGGGGAGGCGCGCGGTGACGGTGGAGATGTCGTTCGGGCAGGTGTGCGCGCGGCGGCTGGAGCGGCACGCGCTGGCGGTCCCGTCCGGCGGCGGCTGCGCGGAGGTGGCGGCGGCCGTGGCGGGCGTCCACGCGCAGGTGATGGCGGCGGCGGAGCTGGGGATCGGGCTGCGGGTGGACGGCGCGACCCGCGCGGACGTGCGGCGGGCGCTGTGGGAGGACCGGACGCTGGTCAAGGCGCACGGGCCGCGCGGCACCGTGCACGTGCTGGCGGCGCGGGACCTGCCGATGTGGACGGGGGCGCTGGCGGCGCTGCCGCCGGCGACACCGCGGCGCCGCCGGATCCGCCGCGCGGGGTGCGGCTGCTGCCGTATTTCGACGGCTACGCCTACCGGGTCGGCAACCAGCCGCCGGAGCTGCTGTATCCGGGGCGTGCCGGTGAGCGGCTGCGCGGCAACTTCCAGGTGCTGCTGGTGGACGGCGTCGCCGGCGGCCTGTGGCATCAGCGCCGGTCGGGCCGCCGCGTCGACGTCACGGTGGAGCCCCTGGTCACGCTGACCCGGGCGCGGCGGGCGGAGCTGGACGAGCAGGTGGAGCGGGTCGCGCACGTGCTGGAGGCGTCCCGGGCGAGCCTCACGGTCGGGCCGGTGACGGTCGGCGGCCACGCCTGACCGGCGCCCCGCCCCGGCGGAACGATCTTGGTGGGCGGGGCGTTGCACGGGGCGGGCCGTGAGCGAGAGGGGGACCGATGGGCGTGAGGGGTGTGCGGCTGGTTCGGGACGTGGGCCTGGCCGGCGCCGACTACGCGTACGCGGCGGTCGCGGACACGCCGGTGCGGGCAGTGTGGGCGGCGGGCGCGTGCCCGCTGGACGAGGCGGGCGCGACGGTCGCGGTGGGCGACTACGCCGGGCAGGCGCGGCAGGTGATGCGGAACCTGCGGGCGGCGCTGGAGGGCGCGGGGGCGTCCACGGCGGACGTGGTGAAGACGACGGTGTACGTGGCGTCGCCGCGGCGGGCCGACCTGGTGGAGGCGTGGGAGGTGTACCGGGAGCACATGGGCGCGCACGATCCGCCGAGCACGCTGCTGGGGGTGACGGTGCTGGGGTATGACGACCAGCTGGTGGAGGTCGAGGCGGTGGCCGTCATACCGCGGTAGCCCGCCCCCGGGACCGCGCCGTGTCCGGCCGGCGAGGCCGGCCGGACGGTCCGGCGGCCGGACAGGGTGGCGGGTCGGGGTGGCGGGTCAGGGCGGGAAGTCGCGGCGCTTGAGCTTGGCCATGCGGCCGTCGGGGGCGTGCCAGACGATGCCCTCGTAGGGGCGCGAACGCAGCCAGGCGGCCAGCCCGTCGTAGTCGAGGGGGACCTCGCCGAGGTCGTCGGCGCCGTGCGGGACGAGGGTGTGCGCGTCCAGGCCCTCCGGGTTCCCGTTGATTTTCGGGCCGACCAGCTCGTAGGTGCCGGCGTCCCAGTCGCGGCCGCCGATGGCGGGGCGCAGGTGCTTCCAGAACGAGGACTGCTCGGCGGGCTCCCACCCGATCGTCTTGCCGGTGGCGGGGTCGGCGGACAGGGCGGTGAATCCGGGCGGGGCGGCGCGCCCGGCCCTGACCTCGCGGCGCGCCAGCCACCGCTCGCCGTCGAAGCGGACGCAGGTCCCGTCGTACTTGCGGGTGGCGCGTCCCTCCCCGGCCAGCACCCACGCGCAGGCCGGGTCGGGTTCGCGGGTGACGCGGGAGGGGTCGCCGTCCCAGTCGCGGACGAACACGGTGGGGATCTTGCGCATGCGGCCTCCTTGACCGGGGGTGGGGCGCCTCCCCGGCAGGAGTCGAACCTGCGGCTCCCGGCTTCGGAGGCCGGTGCTCTGTCCGCTGAGCTACGGGGAGTCGGGGCCCCGCCCCCAGGGTGACGCGGGGGCGGAGCCGGAGACGCCGGTGGGATTCGAACCCACGTGAGACGGTTTTGCAGACCGCCGCCTGAGCCACTCGGCTACGACGTCACGGGCCCGCGGCGCGGTGTGGTGCGGGCCGTGCGACCCCGATGGGATTCGAACCCACGGCTTCCGGCGTGACGGGCCGGTGCTCTGGCCGCTGAGCTACGAGGTCGTGAAAGACGAGGCGTGAAAGATGTGGTCGTGAAAGACGAGGGGCCGCTCTCCCGGGTGGGGAGGCGGCCGCCGCGCGCCGGTGGGACACCGGGTGTCAGGGGGCCGCCCGCCCGGGGGTCCGAGACCGGGTGCGGTCGTCGCGGCGACAGGTCATGACCGCCCCCCTTTCTCGTTCCCGGGCCGGGCGTTCCGGCGTCCGCACGAATCAGACTGCCGGGCGGCGCCGGCGGCCGCAACGGGTTTTCCAGCGGGCGATGGTTCCGGTGAACGGAAAGGTGATGTTCCCGGGGGCGGCGTGTGCGGGGAGGGTGGACGGGTGGGGACCCGCGCCTGGCGGGGCCCCGGCGCGCGCACCCGAACGAGGAGGAACGATGACGTTGCTCGATCCCGGCGTGTGGACCGGGAAGATCTTCGACGGCGGCTGGGTCGCCGCGGACGGCGGCGTCTACGACGTCACCGAGCCCGCGACCGGCGGCACGCTCGGCACGCTGGGGCGGGCCGGCGCCGCGGACGCGGCGCGGGCGGCGCGGTCGGCCGCGGCGGCGCAGCGCGACTGGGCGGCCCGCACCTACGAGGAGCGTGCGGCGGTGCTGCGGCGGGCGGGCCGCCTGTTCGAGGAGCACGCCGCCGGCGTCCAGGACTGGATCGTGCGGGAGGCCGGGTCGATCCCGCCGAAGGCGCAGCTGGAGACGCATTTCGCGGCGAGCCTGTGCTACGAGGCGGCGGCGCTGGCCTCGCATCCGCAGGGGCTGGTGCTGCCGTCGGCGCAGCCGCGGTGGAGCCTGGCGCGGCGCCGTCCCGCCGGGGTCGTCACCGTGATCGCGCCGTTCAACTTCCCGCTGATCCTGGCGATGCGGTCGGTGGCGCCGGCGCTGGCGCTCGGCAACGCGGTGCTGCTCAAGCCGGACCCGCGCACCGCGGTGTGCGGCGGCGTGGCGATCGCGCGGATCCTCCAGGAGGCGGGCCTGCCGGAGGGGCTGCTGCATCTGCTGCCGGGCGGCCGCGAGGCCGGGGAGGCGGTGGTGGCGGCGCCGGAGGTGCGGGTGGTGTCGTTCACCGGCTCCACCGCCGCCGGACGCGCGATCGGGGAGGTGTGCGGGCGGCTGCTCAAGCGCGCGCACCTGGAGCTCGGCGGCAACAACGCGCTGATCGTCCTGCCGGGCGCGCACGTGCCCGACGCGGTGTCGGCGGGCGCGTGGGGCGCGTTCCTGCACCAGGGGCAGATCTGCATGACGGCCGGCCGTCATCTGGTGCACGAGAGCCTGCACGCCGAGTACGTGGCGGCGCTGGCCGACAAGGCCGACAAGCTCCCGGTCGGGGACCCGGCGGGCGGGCAGGTCGCGCTCGGCCCGGTCATCGACGAGGGGCAGCTGTCGCGCATCGACGACCTGGTGAAGGACACGGTCGCGGCGGGCGCGCGGCTGGCGGCGGGCGGCACCGCCGAGGGCCTGTTCTACCGCCCGACGGTCCTGGACGAGGTGACGCCGGACATGCCCGCCTACGCGCAGGAGGTGTTCGGGCCGGTCGCGCCGGTGGTGCCGTTCTCCACGGCCGAGGAGGCGGTCGAGCTGGCGTCGGCGACCGAGTACGGGCTGTCGCTGGGCGTCCTCGGCGACGTCGGGGAGGCGATGAAGATCGCCGACGCGATCCCGACGGGGCTGGTGCACATCAACGACCAGACGGTCAACGACGAGCCGGTCGTGCCGTTCGGCGGGGTCGCGGCGTCGGGCAACGGGTCGCGGTTCGGCGGCCCGGACGCCAACATCGAGGCGTTCACCGAGACGCAGTGGGTCACGGTCCGCGGCGAGATCGCCACCTACCCCTTCTGAGGCCCCCTCCGAGGCCCCCTCCGAGGCCCCTTCTGAGGCCCCTTCCGGGGGGCTCGGCGGGCGGGGGCGGTGTCCGGCCGGGCGCGGGGCTGGACACCGGCGAGGTATCCGGCGACGGCGGCGCGCAGCTCGCCCGGCCCGGGTTCGGGGCCGGCGCCGGCGATCGCGTCGAACATCAGCCCCTCGGCGAACGCGACGAGCCGCGGGCCGTGCGCGGCGGGGTCGGGCGACCCGGCCGCGGCCATCAGCGCGCACGCGGCGCGGCGGAACCCGCGTCCGGCCTCGTCGTAGATGACGCGCAGCTCCGGGCGCCGGGTGGCCTCCAGCGCCAGCTCGTAGCGGGCGAGGGTGGCGCGGCGCCGGTCGCCGGTCAGCTGGGCGTGCAGGACGCGGGCCAGCCCGTCGGCGAGCGCGTCCCGGGACGCGCCGGGGGACGCGCCGTCCGTCCCGTCCAGGTCCGCGAACTGGCCGCGTTCCAGTTCGGTGAGGCGGGTCAGGGTCAGCTCCAGCAGCGCCGCGCGGGTGCGGGCCAGGTTGGACGCCGACCCGGGCGGCAGCCCGGCGGCCGCGTCGACGGCGCGGTGGGTCAGGCCCCGCATGCCGCGTTCGGCGAGCAGGGCGATGGCGGTGTCGGCGACCAGCCTGGCGCGCGGTGAGGTCACCCCCGGATCCTACCTGCTCACACTACGGGCGTAGTATCGCCACTACGGATGTAGTCACCGAGGAGTGAGCGATGCCGCACGCGATCGTGATCGGCGGAGGGATCGGCGGCCTGACCGCCGCCGCGGCCCTCCACGGCCGGGGCTGGGACGTGGACCTGCACGAACGCGCCCCCTCCCTGGAACCCACCGGGTCGGGCCTGGCGATCGGGCCCAACGCCCTGCGCGCCCTGGACACCATCGGCGCCGGCGACGCCGTCCGGGACCTGGCCGCCATGCAGGGCGACGGCGGCGTCCGCCGCGCCGACGGCACCTGGCTCAGCCGCACCTCCGCCGAGGCCGCCGCCGCCCGCTACGGCGACCCCACCGTCGTCCTCCTGCGCTCGGCCCTCGTCGACGTCCTCGCCGCGCGCCTGCCCGGCGGCGCCCTGCACCTCGGCTCGGCCGTCACCTCGGTGTCGCCCGCCGGCACCGTCACCGCCGGCGGCGCCGAACACCACGCCGACCTGGTCGTCGCCGCCGACGGCGTCCGCTCCGGCGTCCGCGACACCCTGTTCCCCGGCCACCGGCCCGTCCGCCACACCGGCCTGACCGCCTGGCGCGGCATCACCGGCGCACCGGTGCCCGGCGTCACCCCCGCCGAGACATGGGGCCGCGGGCGGGTCTTCGGGACGATGCCGCTGGCCGGCGGCCGCACCTACTTCTACGCCACCGCCCGCGCCGCCCAGGGAGCCCGCGCCGCCGACGAACGCACCGAACTGCGGCGCCTGTTCACCGGCTGGCACGACCCGATCCCCGCGCTCCTGGACGCCGTCTCCCCCGGCGCGCTGCTCCGCAACGACATCTACGACCTGCCCGCGCCGCTGACCGCCTTCCACCGCGGCGGCGTCGCGCTGCTGGGCGACGCCGCGCACCCCATGACGCCCAACCTCGGGCAGGGCGCCTGCCAGGCCATCGAGGACGCGGTCGTCCTGGCGCACGAGGTCACCGGCGGCGGCGGCCTGCCCGCCTACAGCGCCGCGCGGCTGCCCCGCACCACCGCGGTGATGCGCCGCTCCCACCGCATCGCGCGCCTGACCGCCCTGTCGGGCGCCGCGCCGGTCGCGGCCCGCGACGGCCTGATGCGGCTGGCCGGGCGCCTCGGCCCCACCGCGATCCTGCGGCAGGCCGACATGCTCTACCGCTGGCACCCGCCCGCCGCCTGAACCCCACCGGCCCGGCCCCGGACAGGCTCGTCCGCGGGCCGGACGGGGCCGTAGGCTCTGCCGCGGGAGGGACCGATGGGCCGCGATCCGGAGTACCTGGCGTTCATGCGCCGCCGCCTGGCCGAGCCCCCCGCGCCGGGCCGCAGCGTCGAGGACGCACGCCGCGAGCACGCCGCCGACCTGGCCCGGTCCCCGCGCCCCCCGGTGGAGACGGTGAAGGACCTGGCCCTGGACGGCCCGGCGGGACCGCTGCCCGCGCGGCTCTACCGCCCCGCGTCCACCGGCCCGGCACCGGCGCTGGTGTTCTTCCACGGCGGCGGGTGGGTGCTGGGCGACGTCGACTCCTACGACCCGGTCGTGCGGGCGCTGGCGGCCGCCAGCGGCGTCGCGTGGGTGTCGGTCGATCACCGGCGCCCGCCCGAGGACCCGTTCCCGGCCGCGCCGGACGACGCGGTCGCCGCCGTCGGCTGGGTCGCCGCCAACGCCGCGGGCCTCGGCCTGGACCCCGCGCGGGTCGGCGTGGCCGGCGACAGCGCCGGCGGCCAGATCGCCGCCGCCGCGGCCGGGCGGCTGCGCGCCCCCGGCCCCGCGCGGCCCGTCCTGCAGGTCCTCCTGTACCCCGCGCTGGACCTGCGCCGCGACCCCCCGCAGCCGCCCGACCCCGACGGGCTGGTCTTCCCGCCCTCCGGCGTCGGCCGCGCCCTGCGCGCCTACCTGCGCGGCACCGACCCGGCCCGCCCGGACGTGTCGCCGCTGCTGGAACCCGACCCGCGCGGCCTGCCCCCCGCGATCATCGCGACCGCCGAGCACGACCGGCTGCGCCCCCAGGCCGAACGGCACGCCGCGCGGCTGACCGGCGCCGGCGTCCCGGTGACCCTCATCGCCGGGACGGGCCTGGACCACGGGTTCCTCGGCTGGGGCGCGTTCGCCCGCCGGCCCGCCGAGGCCGTCGCCGAGATCGGCGCCGCCGTCGGCCGCGCCCTCCGCCGACCAACCGTGGTTCCGGACGGCACACAAATATCGTGACGCAGACCTTAAAGACGCTTGCCTGAACCGTTTAACCGGCTTGACGTGGGCAATCACCCTAGGCAGAACCCGGTAACCGGAACCCGCCCACGGTCGAGGAGGCCCCATCGTGTACAGGACGCACGAGATGCGGATGGTCCGGGCCGAACAATCCGGGCACGAGGAATGGGCCTGCCCCACCTGCGGCCGCCGGATACTGCTGCGCTGGCCCCCCGACTACGACAAGCAGATCATCGAACCCGGCGATGAGAAGGCCTGCCACGTCGGCAGCGCCGCCGACACGCCACCGGAGCCGGACGCCCCGCCCGCGGACACCACGGCGGACATGGGCGAGCCAGGCGGGGACACGAGCGGGGACACGAGCGGAGACACGGGCGTGGACGAGGCGGCGGCCGCGCAAAGCCGCAACGGCGGCCGGTGGCTGCGCGAGACCGGCATGGACACCTACACCGCGCCCGTCAGCCCACCCTGACCCCCGCATCCCTCCCACACACCCCCGGACCCGGACCCGCGGCTGACCGTGCACGGCCGCAGCGCGGTGGTGAAGCTCGCCCAGGCGCCCGGACTGCCGTCCGCACCCGGGCCCGGCCGGTCAGGGCCGCGCCAGCTCGGCCCGCAGCAGATCCAAGCCCATCGGACCCAGATCAAGAGCCCTGCGGTGGAACTCCTTCAAATCGAACGCCGCACCCTCGCGGCGCCGCGCCGCCTCCCGCGCCTCCAGCCAGATCCGCTCGCCCACCTTGTAGGCGATCGCCTGCCCCGGCCGCCCCAGATACCGGTCGATCTCGAACGCCGCCGGCGCACCGGCCTCGGGACCCATGTGGGCCCGCAGGAACTCCAACCCCAGCTCCGGCGTCCACCGCTCCCCCTCATGGAAACCGGCCCCCCGCGGAATCTCCAACTCCAGATGCATCCCGATGTCCAGGATCACCCGCGCGGCCCGGAACTGCTGCCCGCCCGCCAGCATCCCCAGCCGATACGCCGGATCCCGGTAATGCCCCAGCTCGTCCATCAGCCGCTCCGCGTACAGCCCCCACCCCTCGCAGTGCCCCGGATGCAACTCCCCCGCCACCCGCTGGAACCGGTTCAAACCCGGGTTCAGCGTCGTGACGCCCAGCTGCAGATGATGACCCGGCGCACCCTCATGGAACATCGTCGCCGGAACAGTCCACGTCACGACGTCGGCGGACCGGTCACGCACCGTCCACCACACCGTCCCCGGACGCGACAGGTCCTCCGCCGGCGCCAGATAGTAGACACCAGACTCCACCGGCGGCACCCGGCACTCGATCCGCCGCAACGGCCCCGGAACATCGAAATGCACCCCGTCCAGGTCCCCGATCGCGCGGTCGGCCAGCTCCTGAATCCACGCCACGAACGCCTCCGCCCCCGCGACCCGGTACGCCGGGTCGGCGTCCAGCGCCGCCAGCACCGCCGCCAGCGGCTCACCCGGCAGGATCCGCTCCGCCGCGTCCGCCATCTCCGACTCGATCCGCGCCAGCTCCTCCCACCCCCACGCGTACGTCTCCTCCAGATCCAGATCCGTCCCGAGGAAATCCCGCACCCCCAGCCGGTACCGGTCGGCGCCCAGCGCGTCCCGCACCGGCGCACGCGCCGCCAGCTCACCCGTCAGAAACGACGCGAACTCCACCAGCGCCGCCGACGCCGACGCCACCGCCGCGTCCAGCCCGCCCCGCAACGGCCCCTCCCTGTACCGCGCCGCCAGACCCGCCAGATACGCCGGAACCTCCCGGCACTCACGCGCATTGCGGACGATCTGCCGCAGCGCCGCCGACCGCCCCGCCCGGCACGCCTCCACCAGCGTCACCCGCAACCCGCCCAGCGCGCCCGCGACGGCCCCGACCCGCCCGCAGACCGCCTCCCAGTCGGTCTCCGCACCCCGATCCAGCAGCTCCACCGCCGTCCTGATCCGCTGCACCGGCCCGTCGATCGTGTCCAGGACACCGTCCCGCACACCCGCCTCGCCCAACGCCGCGTCCACCCGCAGACGCTCCCGCAGCACCGCCGCCGCCACCCGCCCGCGGTCACCCCCGACCGGCGTCCGCTCCAGCTCCACCAGCGCCCGCCGCGCCAGATCCGCCCGCGCCGCCACCCCGTCCGGGCCGTAGTCGGTCAGCCGCCCGTCCTGCCCCGAGATCCCCATCATCGCCGCCAGACACGGATCCAACGCGGCGAACTCGTCCACATACCGGTCGGCGAAGTCATCCAGAGCCGTCATCGCCCCAGGCTACGACCGGCCACCCCAGAAGTGATCATGAAAATGTGCCAAATCGGCACGCCCGCTTCAGCGGGCCTCGGCCGCCAGCCGCACCCCCAGCGCCACCAGCACCACACCCGACACCTGCTCCAGCCGCCGCCGCACCCCCGCACGCCCCAGCAGCCGCCGCGCCGCCCCCACCATCCACACCACCACCGTGTACCAGGCCAGATCGATCAACGCCCACAACACCGCCAGCACCACCAGCACCACAGGCACCGGCCACCCCGCCGGCACGAACTGCGGAAGGAACGACACCGCGAACACCCCCGCCTTCGGATTCGCGAAATTCGTCACCAACCCCAACCGGAAACAACGCCACCACGACAACCCGCCCCCACCCCGCTCCACCGGCTCCACCGCCGCCGGCCCGCCCCGCCGCGCATGCCACAGCGCACGCACCCCGAACCACACCAGCACCACCGCCCCCACGACCCGCAACCCGTCATAGGCCAGCTGCGACGCCGCCAGCAGCGCCGACAACCCCACCGCCGCCGCCACCCCCCACACCAGCACCCCCGCCTCATTCCCCAGCACCGTCGCCAGCCCGCCACGCCGCCCCGACCGCATCGACTGACGCATGATCACGACCGTGCTCGGGCCGGGCGCCATCGCGATCAGCACCGCCGCACCCACGAACGCCACCAGAGTCTCCAGCATCACCCCATGCTGACCGCCGCGCACCCGCCGAGCAACGCCCCTCCCGCGCCGAGTCCGGCCACAGCGCCGCGCTCAGCTACAGCGGCGCGCCATCACCGCCACCCGTACCCGACGGCGTCGGCGTCGGCACCGGAGACGACGGAGAAGGCGACGGAGAAGGCGACGTCGGCGTCCGCGACGGCGAAGGCCGCTCGAACGTCGGCGTCGGCTCCGGCGGCGGAGGCGGCGGCTCCCGAACCTCCGGCTGACAAGCGAACAGCACACCCATCAGCAACACCAGCACCAGCAACGCCGCCGCCAGCACCACGACCACCGCCACCAGACTCCGCTCCGGCGCCCGCTCCCCCACCGGCACCGGACCCGCACCCGGCGGCGGACCCGGACGCGCCAACGCCGGCTCCCCCGACCCCAGCCAATACGGCTGAAACTGCGGCCCACGCCGACGCCCGCCCCACCACGCCCGACCCGACCCCTGGAACACCACCGGCTCCAGAAACCGCTCCGCCCCCGCACGATCCGCCTCGTACAACGTCGCCACCCACGGCGCCGGCCCATCCGGCTGCGCCGCCACCACCGGCGCCGGATCACCCGGACCCACCACCGGCCCACCCGCACGCCCCGGCCCCCGGCCCGGCACCGCCGCATTGATCGCCGCACGGAACCGGTCCCGCGCCGCCGCATCCCCCGCGGCACCCCGATTCAGCACCGCCACACTCGCGCGCCGCCCCTCACCGTCCACCCCCAGGAACACGATCCCGGCGGCGGACTCCGACAAACGCGCAGACAAGCGGAACGGCCCCAGCTGAGCAGGATCACCCGGGGGCAACGGCCTCGACATGGCCGCAACACTAACAACCACGCCCTACCATCGGCTCAGGCAACGACCCAGCACAGCCCGCGTCACCCCCCGGCCCCGACCCCCGAACCGATCACCGGCAACGCGCACGTATCCCCAACGAACGGGTACAAGTGATCGCGTAGGGTCGTAAAGGCGCCGAGCCCGGCACCACAGGGACTAGTGAGGGAAACCCACAATGACCATCGCCGCCACCGACGTCGACGAGGCCGCGGCCCTCCTGCAGAACACCCTCGCCGAGGTCAAAAAAGTCATCGTCGGCCAGGACCACATGGTCGAACGCATGATCGTCGCCCTCCTCGCCCGCGGCCACTGCCTCATCGAAGGCGTCCCCGGCGTCGCCAAGACCCTCGCCGTCGGCACCCTCGCCCAAGTCGTCGGCGGCACCTTCGCCCGCCTCCAGTTCACCCCCGACCTCGTCCCCTCCGACATCGTCGGCACCCGCATCTACCACCCCTCCACCGAACAGTTCGACGTCGAACTCGGCCCCGTCTTCGTCAACTTCGTCCTCGCCGACGAGATCAACCGCGCCCCCGCCAAAGTCCAGTCCGCCCTCCTGGAGGTCATGGCCGAACACCAGGTCTCCCTCGGCGGCAACACCTACCCCCTCCCCACCCCCTTCATCGTCCTGGCCACCCAGAACCCCATCGAATCCGAAGGCGTCTACCCCCTCCCCGAAGCCCAGCGCGACCGCTTCCTCATGAAGATCGACGTCCACCACCCCGCCGCACACGAAGAACTCCAAATCCTCCAGCGGATGAGCGTCGACCCACCCGAAGCCACCCGGATCCTCGACACCGCACGCCTCGCCGGACTCCAGCGCGCCGCCGAAGAAGTCGCCGTCCACGAACTCATCGCCGACTACATCGTCCGGCTCGTCATGGCCACCCGCGAACCCGAGCAGTACCGCCTGCCCGACCTGCGCGGCGTCATCGACATCGGCGCCAGCCCCCGCGCCACCCTCGGCATCGCCTCCGCCGCCCGCGCCCTCGCCCTGCTGTCCGGACGCGACTACGTCCTGCCCGACGACGTCCGCGCCGTCGCCCGCGACGTCATGTCCCACCGCCTCGTCCTCACCTTCGACGCCCTCGCCGACGGCGTCGACACCGCCGAGGTCATCGCCCAGATCATCACCGCCGTCCCCCCGCCCCGCGTCGTGTGGAACCACGGAGCAGCGGCGGTGACCACCGCATGACCGCCCACCATCCATCAAGGGACGAGCTCCACCCGGCCCGGCGCCGGCGCAGCGGCAAACTCGCCCACCTCGCCCCCGAACGCACCCTGCGCCGCCTCCAGCTCCAGGTCACCCGCCGCCTCGACGGCCTCCTCAACGGCGAACACCTCGGCCTGCTCCCCGGCCCCGGCACCGAACTCGCCGAAGCCCGCCTCTACCAGCCCGGCGAAGACGACGTCCGCCACATGGACTGGGCCGTCACCGCCCGCACCACCAGCCCCCACGTCCGCGACCTCATCGCCGACCACGAACTCGAAGCCTGGGTCCTGGTCGACCTCACCCCCAGCATGGACTTCGGCACCGGCACCATGATCAAACGCGACCTCGCCGTCGCCGCCCTCGCCGCCGTCGGCTTCCTCACCGTCCGACTCGGCGACCGCGCGGGCGCCTACCTCCTGCACGCCGACGGCATGCGCCGCTGGCCCGCCCGCACCGGCAAAGCCGCCATGTACGCCCTCCTCCAAGCCGCCCTGGACTCCCAATCCGTCCACGACGGCGCCCCCCGCACCGGCACAGGCCGCCCCGGCACGGCCCGCACCGCCGCCACCCCCCACGACCTCGCCGCCGCCGTCACCTCCCTCGACCGCGGCCAGACCCGCCGCGGCCTCCGCGTCGTCATCTCCGACTTCCTCGCCCCCGACGGCGGCGACCCCACCCCCGGCCTCGACCCCGCCGACCCCGCCGACCGCCACGGCCGGCCCGACTGGGAACGCCCCCTGCGCCGCCTCGCCGCACGCCACCAGGTCCTCGCCATCGAGATCATCGACCCCCGCGAACTCGACCTCCCCGACGTCGGCCTCGTCGAGATGACCGACCCCGAGACCGGAACCGCACACGAGATCGTCCTGAACCGCCGCGTCCGCGAGCAGTACGCCGCCGCGGCCGCCGCACAACGCGACCGCACCCGCGACGCACTGCGCCGCAGCGGCGCCCACCACCTCGTCCTGCGCACCGACCGCGACTGGATCACCGACATCGCCCGCTTCGCCCTCCGCCAGCGCCGCGCCGCAGGCCGGACCGTCACCACCGCGGGAGCGCGCCCATGACCTTCCTGTCACCCGAACGCCTGTGGCTGCTGGCCCTCCTGCCGCTCCTCGCCGCCGCCTACACGCTGCTGCAGATCCGCCGCCGCACCTACGCCGTCCGCTTCACCAACCTCGCGCTGCTGTCCCAGGTCGCCCCCAAACGACCCGGCTGGCGCCGGCACGTCGCCGCCACCCTCTTCCTCGTCATGATCGCCCTCATGATGGTCGGGTTCGCGCGCCCCGCCGACTCCGTCAAAGTCCCCCGCGACCGCGCCACCATCATGGTCGCCGTCGACGTCTCCCTGTCCATGATGGCCAGGGACGTCCCGCCCAGCCGCTTCGACGCCGCCAAGGTCGCCGCCAAGACGTTCATCGGCGAACTCCCCGGCCGCTTCAACGTCGGCGTCGTCGCCTTCGCCGGCAGCGCCAACCTCGTCGCCGCGCCGTCCGCCGACCGCCGCGCCGCCATCGCCTCCATCGACCAGCTCGTCCTCGCCAAGCGCACCGCCATCGGCGAAGCCGTCTTCACCTCCCTGCAGGCCGTCCGGTCCTTCGACGCCGAAGCCCGCCAGGACCCGCCGCCCGCCCACATCGTCCTGCTGTCCGACGGCGACAACACCACCGGACGCACCGTCCAGGAGGCCATCGACGCCAGCCGCGTCGCCCAGATCCCCGTCTCCACCATCGCCTTCGGCACCCCCTACGGCACCGTCGACATCGAGGGCGAGACCACCAGCGTCTCGGTCAACAAGGAGACCCTGCGCGCCCTCGCCGACAGCACCGAGGGCAAGGCCTACGAGGCCGCCGACGCCGACCAGCTCCGCGACGTCTACACCAACATCGGCAGCTCCCTCGGCTTCAAGATCGAGCACCGCGACGTCGCCGCCCGCTACACAGGCATCGCCCTGCTGTTCGCGCTCTCCGCCGCGGGCGCCTCGCTGGCCTGGTTCTCCCGCCTGCCCTGACGGCCCGCCCCGGCGCCGGTACCCTCCGGACGCTGATACGGTCGGCCGACGTGGGGGAACACTACTTCGCCGAACGGCCGGACGCCGCGAGCCGCCGCCGTTCCGTCGACCTCGTCCTGCCGGACCTGCATCTGCGCCTCGACACCGACAGCGGCATGTTCTCCCCCGACCGCGTCGACCCCGGCACCCGCGTCCTCCTCGAAACCGTCCCCGCCCCTCCACAGGCCGGTGACCTCCTCGACCTCGGCTGCGGGTACGGCCCCATCGCCCTCACCCTGGCGAAGCGTTCGCCCCAGGCGAGGGTTTGGGGAGTAGATGTCAATCAGCGAGCCCTCACTCTCGCTGAGAGCAATGCCCGAGCCGCCGGCCTTGACAACGTAAGGTTCAGCCTGGTGGACGAGATCGACCCCGGCCTCCGCTTCACCGCGATCTGGTCCAACCCCCCGATCCGCATCGGCAAGGCCGCCCTGCACGACCTCCTCCTCACCTGGCTCCCCCGCCTCACCCCCGCCGGCCGCGCCCACCTCGTCGTCCAGAAGCACCTCGGCTCCGACTCCCTCCAGCGGTGGCTCAACGGCCAGGGCTTCCCCACCGAACGGATCGCCTCCCGGTCCGCCTACCGCGTCCTGCGCGTCGCACCCCGCACGGAGGACCCCACCCCATGACCACCCCCGGCCCCGCGCAGGAGCGCAGGCAGCTGCGCCCCACCGACGTCAAACGCCTCAACCGCGACTGGCGCCGCCGCACCGGCGCCCGCCTCGGGCTCCTGGTCGAATCGGTCACCCAGCCGTTCAACGTCGGCTCCATCGTCCGCAGCGCCGCCGTGTTCGGCGTCGAACACCTCTGGCTCGCCGGCAACACCACGCCCCCCACCCACCGCAACGTCGCCAAGACCGCCCTCGGCACCGAACGCCTCGTCCCCTGGGAACACGCCGGCACCGCCGCCGAGGCCGCCGCGGCCGTCCGCAAGGAGGGCCTGCGCCTCATCGCCGTCGAACTCACCACCGACGCCCTCCCCCTGCACGAGGCTCCCCTCGGCGGCGACGTCTGCCTCGCCGTCGGCGGTGAGGACCATGGCTGCTCCCCCGCCCTCCTCGCCGCCGCCGACGCCGTCACCTACATCCCCCAGATCGGACGCGTCGGCTCCCTCAACGTCGCCGTCGCCGCCGCCGTCGCCCTCGCCGAGGCCCGCCGCCGCGAGTGGAGCACCTGACCCCGCGCGGTGGTCAGGCAAGGGAGACGGCCGCCAGGGCGATGGCGGAGCCGGCGAAGACCACGGTGTTGCGGATGTAGGTCTGGGCGCGGACCCAGGCGGGGAAGGCGTCCTCGGCGGCCTTGAGGAAGGGGGCGACCCTGACACGGGCCAGCTCAGGGTCTCCCTTGCGGCGGAAGGCGGCCTGGACGGACTTGGCCGCGGTGAGGTTGCTGTAGACGATCCCGGCGTTCAGCAGCAGGACCAGTGAGGAGAAGACCCAGGTCAGCGGCTGGGCCAGGCCGGCGCCGGAGAGGTTGAGCACCGCGGTCGCGACCATCACCGCGGCGACGGCGGCGGGGGCGGCGGTCTCGTGGCCGCCGGCGTCGAAGCGGAGCTTGTTCTCTTCCAGAACCTCGGGGCGGACGTTCTGGCGGCGCAGCTCGGCCACCGCGGCGGCCTCGGCGGCGGGGCCGAAGCGGTGGCGGACCACCGGGATGCTGACGAAGGCGACGGCGACGAGCAGCTGCATGACGGCGGCGACGGTGTTCATGGCGGGTGTCCTCTCCCAGCGGTCTTGCACTTAGTTCAACTGTCTGACGGGCCTGACTCTAGACGCGAATTGAACTAAGTACAAGTCCTGCCTTGAACTAAGTTAAACCGAGTCCGTACCGTGGGCACATGCCACGCGACACCCTCACCCGAGACCAGATCGTTCGCGCCGCCATCGACCTCATGGACGCCGAGGGTCTGGAAGGCCTGAACATGCGCGCTCTGGGCAAACGGCTCAACGCCGCTGCCACGGCGATGTACTGGCACGTCACCAACAAGGACAACCTCGTCCTGCTCGCCACCGACCGGGTCTGGGGCGAGCTCACGCTGCCCGACCTGGAGGCGGCCGGCTGGCGCACCGCGGCCACTGCCATGGCCACCGACCTGTACGCGATGTTCACGCGGCACCCGTGGCTGGTGCAGGTGCTCGCCGCGCACCTGGTCTACGGGCAGAGCAAGGCCCGCCACGACGACCACCACCTGGCCGTCTACGAGACCGCCGGCTTCACCGGGGACCAGGCCGACCGGGCCACCGCCGCCGTGTTCACCTACGTGCTCGGCAACGCCGCCGGCACCGCCGCGACCGCCTCACTGAGCCGCAAGCTCACCGGCGAGCAGTTCCACGACGCCATGAACAGTGCCCAGCAGATCGCGATGGGCTACCCGCGCCTGCGAGCACGCCTGCGAACCCCGGCAGCGGACGACTATGCCGCCGCCCCCGACCAGAGTTTCGAGTTCGGGCTCCAAGCGCTCCTCGACGGCCTGGAACGGCACCTCACCGTGTAACGCGTGGGCCGCTGACCCTCCTTCGCGCATCGCCCGCGCCCCAGGCGCTATCACCCCCCGTGCAGTTCCTCATATACGCGTAGGAACCACGCGCCCTCGCCGCGGTACCGGCCGTCCTCGCCCCGGTCCTCCTGCCCGGTTTGCCGGAACGGCAACACGCTTCGCCGAAAGGCGCGGTGACGACGCATCATCGGACCATGGACCACACAACCGGCGAAGAATTCTGGGACACCCGATACGCCGAGCACGACCACCTGTGGAGCGGCGAACCCAACACCGTCCTCGTGGAGGAGATCACCGGGCTGGAGCCCGGCACCGCACTGGACCTGGGATGCGGCGAAGGCGCCGACGCCATCTGGCTCGCGCGGCGGGGCTGGCGCGTCACCGCCGCCGACATCTCCCGCGTCGCGCTCGAACGCGCCGCCCGCCACGCCGAGGAAGCCGGCGTCGCCGACCGCGTCGGCTGGCGCCGCCACGACCTCGGCGCGTCGTTCCCCGAGGGGACCTACGACCTGGTCTCCGCCCAGTTCCTGCACTCCCCCGAGGAGGGCATGCCGCGCGAGGAGATCCTCGCCGCCGCCGCGGCGGCCGTGGCACCCGGCGGGACGCTGCTCATCGTCGGGCACGCCGGCCCACCGCCATGGGACCCCGACGCCCACCCCGATGTGCACCTGCCCAGCGCCGACGAGGTACTGAAGTCCCTGCGACTCCCGGACGGCGACTGGGAGGTGCTGCGCAGCGGCGAGCACGAACGCGTCCAGACCGCCCCGGACGGACGCGTCATGACGCGCACCGACAACGCCCTCAAACTCCGGCGACGCGCCGCCTGACCGGCCAGCAAGGAGGATCGGACCGGATTTTGGCGGTACCAGCGTTGCGGAACAGAGGGTGGCACCGTGGGAGCCATGAACGAGACACCGGACTCGGCTGCGGCGACCTACGAGGATCTGCTGCGCCAGACCCACCGGATCTACCGTGAGCTGGAGCGGTACGGGGCTCGGAGTGAATCGGAACGGAAACCGCCGTTAGTGGAGTTCTCGGAGGTCCGATAGGAATCTCCAGTTGCCTTCGGGCCAGGAGTGCCCTTGGGGAACAAGCGCAGGACGTGACGCAAGACGCGCTCTGGCCTTTCAGCAGCGCGCGTTTTCCCGTACCTCCAGGAGCGGCAGGCCCGCCGCGTACCGGCGGAAGAAACCGGCGGTCGGGGTGTCCGTCGTCGCGACGGTGTCCGGGGTGCCCTCCGCGACCACCGTGCCCCCGTCCGGGCCGGCTCCCGGCCCCAGGTCGATCACCCAGTCCGCGGACGCAGCGACGGGGATGTCATGTTCGGCCACGACGACGGTGTTGCCCGAGTCGAGCAACACATCGAGCGCGTCCACCACACGCTGGATGTCAGACGGGTGCAGGCCTGAGACGGGCTCGTCGAGAACGACGAGGCCCGCCTTGCGGCTCGCGGCACCGCGCTGGATTGCGGACGCCAGCTTCAGCCGCTGCGCCTCGCCGCCGGACAACTCTGTGGCGCTCTGGCCGAGTTGGAGATAGCCAAGCCCGACCTGGTTCAAGGCTCCCAGGGTCTCCGCGAGCTGCCGGGGCTCGGAGAACCGCTCTACGGCCTCGGCGACGGTCAGCTCCAGCACCTGATCGATGGCCAACCCCTGATACCTGATCTCCAATGCCTCTGGCTTGTAACGTCGGCCCTCGCACGCGTCGCAGACCACCCACACATCCGGCAGAAAGTGCATGTCGACCAGCTTGCGGCCGTAACCGGTGCAGGTCTCGCAGCGGCCGCCATCCGCGGTGTTGAAGCTGAACCAGGAGGCGTTGACTCCGCGCCCGCGCGCCACGTCGGTCTCGGCGAACAGCTTGCGGACGATGTCGAACGCCTTGCTGTAGGTAGCCGGGTTGGACCGCGGCGTTCGCCCGAGCGGTTCCTGATCGGCGACGGCGACCCAGCCGAACCCCTCGAGGCCGGTCACCTCCCGCACCGTGTCGGTCGCGGTCCCGTTCAGGGCGGCCTCCACGCTCGCCCCGAGCGCGCCGAGCAGGCTGCTCTTGCCGCTGCCGCTCACCCCGGTCAGGCAGGTGAGCCGACCGGCGGGGAAACGCACCAGGTCCGCGGTCACGTTGTGCGCACGCAGGCCGTGCAGTTCCACCCAGCCGGTGTCATCCCCGGCCGGGCGGCGGGTCCGGCGCAGCCGCGGCCCCTCACCGGCCAGATAGCGCCCGGTCAGCGACTTCGGGTGGGCGGCCGCGGCGGCGGGAGGCCCCGACACCAGGACCTCACCGCCGAGGCGGCCCGCGCCGGGCCCCATATCGATCACCCAGTCGGCCCGGGCGATCAGCTCAGGGTCGTGCTCGACCAGGAGCACCGTGTTGCCGGCCTCGCGCAGCTCCAGGGCGATGTCGAGCAGGTGCGCCTTGTCCGCCGGATGCAGCCCGGTCCCGGGCTCGTCCAGGACGAAGACGATGCCGCTCAGCTCGGTGCTGAGCTGCGCGGCGAGCCGGGTCCGCTGCAGCTCACCGCCCGACAGTGTCGCCGCGCTCCGGGACAGCTGGAGATGGGCCAGGCCGAGCCGGTCAAGGATTCCGAGCCTGCGGCCCAGGTCCTGCAGCAGCGGCTCACCCACCTCGCGCTGCCGGGCGTCCAGGTCGTCCGCCACGCGCTTCGCCCAGTCGCGTACCTCCCGTACTTCCACCGCGAGCAGGTCGGGGTAGGTCAGCCCGCCGAGCCGGATGGACCGGGCCACCTGGTCGTACCCGCTGCCGCCGCAGGTGCCGCAGGGCTGCTTGCGCATGTACGGCAGGTAGCGCTGCTTGGCGCTGGAGGTCTGGGCGTTCACGAACACCCGCTTCACCTCGGCGAGCGCGCCCCGCAGCGGCTGGCTCGAGGTGTAGGTCATCAGGGCCGTCTCATTCTTGTTCGGCATGTCGACGGTCGCCTCGACCTTCTCCTCACCCGTGCCGTACAGCACGCAGTGACGGAACTCCTCAGGCAGCGACTGCCACGGCCGGCCGAGGTCCACGCCCCGCTTCTCGGCGAGCGCCGGCACGAACGCGTGCTCCCCCGACCGCCACTTCGCGTACCAGGGCGAGGCGCCCTCGAAGAGCGGAAGCTCCGGGCGGGTGATGACCAGGTCCTCCTGCGCCTGCCAGCGACCGCCCACCCCGTGGCAGTCCACGCAGCTCCCTTCTGGTGTATTGCGGTCGAAGTGAGCGACCGTCAGGTGCCCGTCCCCGCTCTCCGCCGCCGGGGCCGCGCCGATCCCCGGAAGGCGCGAGTACAGCAGCCCCAGGTGCCCGTCGATGCCGGTGATCGTCGCGACCGTGGAGCGGGGGTTGCGGTTCAGGCGGCGCTGGTCGACCGCGAGCGTCGCGCCGAGTCCCAGGACGCGGTCGACCTTCGGCCGATTGCGCTGGGTGATGTACTGCCGCACGAACGGCGAAAGTCCCTCCAGATACCGCAGTTGGGCCTCGTTGTGCAGAGTGTCGATGGCCAGCGAGGTCTTGCCGCTGCCGCTCACTCCGGTGAAGGCGACGAGCCGCCCCTTGGGGATGCTCACCGACACGTCCCGCAGATTGTTGGTACGAGCCCCCACCACGTCGATGGTCTCGCGCCCCATACTCGCGACGTCCCGTACGAATACAGTCAACCTTCGTCCACCCCCTCGCAACGCAGCAGGACATGGGCGGCCAGGCCCCCACCCATGCCGAACAAACCGATCACGCCACTACGCGACGGCCGCTCGTCACCAATGGCGCCGAGCGGCCGCTTCACCAGATCTGTCAGCCAGCACGTGGCCGTCCCGATACGGCCCGTGCTGCGGATCAGGACCGGGACACCGCAGTTAGCTTGGCGATATCGGGGGCGTAGACGCTCATCCAGTGCGGATGCAGCCGGTAGTAGACCACGTCGTTGTCCCAGTCGAAGTCGAAGGAGTCGCCGCCGTAGAAGTCCTTGAGGTAGGCGAGCAGGTCCGGCCAGTCCGCGGCCGGCTCGCCGTGCTGGGGGTTGAGGATCTCCACCGTGCCGTGCGTGAACACACCCAGGTCCTCACCACGCATGTGCGCGGCGCTGACGGCCGGGCGGGCGGCCAGGTGGCGGGCCTTGGCGGCACCGCGCGCCGTGCCGAAGTGCCACTTGCCGTGCAGGAAGTGCCCGTCCACGCCGCTGATCCGCGGTTCGCCCTTCGCCGTCACGGTGGACAGGGCCAGGGTGCACATGCCGGTGAGGACCCCGGTGAGCTGCTCTGCGGTCAGTGTGCTCTCGGTGTTGATGATCGAACGGAGGTGCGAGGTGGAGCGGGACAGAGAGGCGTCCAGCAGGGCCTGCAGCTCTTTGAGATCTTCTCGCGTTTCGCGCATTGCGGTCCTTGTCCATCCGTAGGGCTCGATCCACGCCCCCCATCGGCGCCGACCGGTGAACCATGATCGCTTTAAAACCTGACATCTTGCGTCATGTTTTCATCCGTCCTGCGGACGCCACCGGGCCGTCTGGCCGACGTCCTTCTTCCGAACGTGTCCCCGGCCGCCAGGTAGGCGAGCGGTCGGTCAAGTCGTCTCGATGACTGCCCGCCAGTCTTGTGGCTGAGGTGGCGGCCGTTATGGACTAGAACTCCCGAAGCCACGGCGAGCCGCAAAGTAGGCCGCTGGTGATCGCTGGCTGCGGAGTGTTACCGCCGTCTGCCGTGCCGATGGGTCGGGCAGTAGGTCGGCCAGCGCGGTACGGACGGCGGCCCGTCCGGGCGTTCGTCTAACGAGCGTTTGACGAACGCTCGCCGGACACGCACCTGGGCCGCGCCAGATGTACTGCGAGTCCGATTCGAGCGTTCATTTGGCCGTTCATTTTCCGGTTGTGTCCGCTAGGGTTCATCTACCTCGCGCAGCACGTTTGATGAACGGAAGGCGGTCGTCGTGGCGCTCATCGGTCTGGTCCGGGTCAGCACCGACAAGCAGAACACCCAACGGCAACACGACGCCCTCGACCCCATCTGCTGGAAGGTCTTCGAGGAGAAGATCAGCGGCAAGCTGAACAGCGACGACCGGCCCGCCCTCCTGGAGGCGCTGTCCCACATCCGCGACGGCGACATGCTCACCGTCCAGGAGGTCGATCGCCTCGGCCGCAACCTCCTAGAAGGACTGATCGTCCTCAACGACCTGTTCCAGCGCGGCATCGCCGTCAAGGTCCTGGACGGTATCGCGGCCGGAGAGCACACCGAACGCTCCCTCATCCTCGACTTGGCCCTCGCCCTGGCCGAGGACCGCCGCCGCGACATCGTCCGCAAGACCAACAACGGCCTGGAAGCCGCCCGCAGACGCGGACGCGTCGGCGGCCGGCGGCCCGTCGTTGACGCCGACAAACGCGCTGCCATCCTGGACCGCCGCAAGCGCGGCCAATCCATCCGCACCATCGCCGCCGACGTGGGCGTCTCCGTCGGCGTCGTCCACAAGACCCTCACCGACGCCAGGCAGCAAGAGCAGCAGCCGTAGCCCACGAGGGTGGGGAGGAGGGCCCATGAGTACTGCGGGCAAGCGGTTCACCTACCTCGATCCCGAGGAAATGGATGCGCTCATCGGCCCCCGGCCCGGCGATACGACGAGATCACCGAGTTGTGAGACACCCTCCTGCTCAAAGAGAGCGAGTTGGCGAAGGCCGAGGTGATCCTCAGCGCGATGAAGGCCCTGGTCATCTTCACGGTGCTCCCCGACTCCCAGGCGGCGGCCGCCGAGGCCACCCGGCATCTGAACCGCCTGTACGAGCACGAGGGCGATCTGGGAGACCAGCGTCTGCGCCAGCACCAGCGCCAAGGCGGGATCGGAGCCGCCCTGGCACACCTGTGGAACTCCTATCTGGACCTGGTGGAAGACCCGTCGATCCCTCGAAAGAAGTAGGCAATCCCGCGCAGAGCGCCCCACCCTGTTCCGGCCGCCGCTCTATGACTCCTGGGCGGGGTCGTGGAAGGGGCGGAGACCGGCGTCGAGCTCGGCGCGGGTGAAGGCGTAGCGGCCAGGAAGTTGATGTGGTCGTAGCAGATCGGCGAGAGCCGGGCGCACATCTCGTCGGTGGCGGGGAACCCGTCGGCGGGCCGTAGGTGGCTCGGGTGTTGGTCCGCCATAGCCGGGTGTCGGCCAGGTCGGCGATGCGCGGGGAGAACTGGTATCCGCAGATTGCGAAGAGACCGAAGACGATGTCGCTGTAGGAGGCGGTGTCGGTGATGACCATCTCGGGGCGCGGGCCGCCGTCGATGGTGTGGATGGCGTCCAGGATGAACAGGGAGTCCCGCAGGGTGCCCGGGACGACCAGGCCGCCGATGCCCATCACCTGATCGTTTACCACGTTCAGCCAGGTCGCTCCGCGCTGGCGGCCGAAGTAGACCGGGTTGTGACCGGTGTGGAGGTTGGCGACCGGGACCACGAACCGCAGCCCGTCGGCCGAGGCGATCTGCCCGCCGCCCCAGGTGGCGACGATGTCGATGTCGTCTTGGGCGGCGATCAGCCGGGCGTTGGCCGCCGAGATCGTCTCCGCGCGCAGATAGCCCTGGTCGACCTGCTGCAGCCGGGCCCGGGTCAGCGCCGGGACGTTGGCTTCTCGATCGGGACCAGGCCGACGTTGCAGGCTTCGGCGACGATCAGCCCGCACAGGCTGACCGCGAAGTCCTCCATCGGGGAGTCGGCGCCGGAGATGTGGGTGAAGTCGGCGGGCAGGCCGGTGCGGTCGAACACCTCCAGCAGCAGCTCGGGGAAGTCCAGG
Source organism: Actinomadura sp. 3N407 (assembly GCF_052245875.1). Taxonomy (NCBI): domain Bacteria; kingdom Bacillati; phylum Actinomycetota; class Actinomycetes; order Streptosporangiales; family Thermomonosporaceae; genus Actinomadura; species Actinomadura sp. 3N407. The sequence goes on along the minus strand of NZ_JBQQBP010000016.1, from coordinate 90,155 downwards.
CGGGGCAGCATCCCGTCCACCAGGACGCGGAACTCCTTCATCAGCGGCGGCTCGGCGGCCGGCCCGAGCTTCTCGATCTGCAGGCGTCCGCCCACGAACTGGACGGCGGTGTTGCCGCCGAGCCCGTCGAGCACGCGGGTGTAGGCGCCTTCCAGCGCGGAGGCGAGCTCGGCCAGGTGCCCGGCGGGTTCGGTCTCCAGCTCCAGCGCCGCCAGCACCCGCGGCCGCGCCGCTTCCCACCGCGGGCCTTCCAGCAGCCGGGCCCGCGGGTCGCTCCATCGGTCGGCGCCGGCGGCGAACACGTCCCGGCGGCGCACCGCCTGGTGCAGGTGCATCACCGCGCACAGCACGAACGCGGCCTTGTCGACCTGCCCGGCGGGCAGGTCGGGGTTGGCGAACACCAGCGGCCGCCACGACCCGGTGATCAGTTCCTCGTGCGCGGCGACGTCGCCGCGGTCGTACTTGCGGCGGGCCTTGGCCATCGCCGCGGCGGTGCGGACCATGGCCAGCACCTGTTGCCCGGCCTCCACCGCCCGGAAGTCGATGACCTCCAGCAGCAGCTCGATGAAGTGCTGCACGGTCCGGTAGCGCTTGACCAGCTCGGCCCGCCACGCGGCGGCCGCGTCGTCATCGGTCTGCGGGATGAACGCCGCGATCGTCTCCACCGCGGCCGCCAGCTTCTCGCGCGGCACGACCTCCTCGATCGCGTTCCACACCTCCGCCAGCGACACCAGCCGGTCCTCGGTGGCCTGCGGCGTGCCCATCACCACCTCCATCGCCGAGGCCACCTGACGCGCCGCACTGCGCAGCTTCGGCAGCGTCCGCAGCTGCTCGGCCTTGCCCTCCCGCTCGGCCCGCGCCAGCAGGTTCGAGGTGACCAGCAGGTCCAGCACGTCCAGGGCGTCATCGATGGACGAGGTCTCCAGGTGCCGGACCGTGGCCAGCAGCGTCGCGGTCTGCCGCCGGTCCTCCAGGTCCCGCAGCGTCGGCGCCTTGGACGCCATCCCGCGGGCCTGACCCGGCCCTGAAGGACGTTTCCGACACGCTGAAGGCGCCCCTCCGGTGGGGGTTGGCGGATGGGCGCCTTTGCGCCGCGTCGGCGGCCGGGTCTGAAACGACCGGTGGCGTCGAGCTCCGCCCCGGCCAGTCCCGGCCGTCCGCGGGCGCGCGGTCAGTCCGGGCGGGCGGTCCGCTCCATCAGGGCGGCGAACTCCTCCAGGGAGATCTTCCCGTCCCGGTTCGCGTCGGCGGCCACGACCACCTCCACCGCGCGTGTGCCGGTGACCTCCTCGCCCAGCGCGGTCATGAGGTTCTTCAGCTCGTCGGTCGAGATGTACCCGTCACCGTCGGCGTCGACGAGCTCGAACGTCGCCCGGTAGTCGTTCACGTCCGCCATGCGCGTGTGCTCCTTGCTGATCGACTGCCGTGGCGACGCTAGCACCGGCAGTCCGGCCCCCTGCCTTTACGTAGTAAGGTCCAGCCGGAGCGCGCGGTCCGCCATAATCGGATGAGTGCGCCGCTCGTACGAATTCCTCGATCACCCCGGGCCCATCCCCTTCGCCCACCGGGGCGGCGCGGACGGCCGCCCCGAGAACTCCCTGGCCGCGTTCCAGCGCGCCGTCGACCTCGGCTACCGCTACCTGGAGACCGACGCCCACGCCACCGCGGACGGCGTCGTCGTCGCCTTCCACGACCGCACCCTCGATCGCGTGACCGACCGCACGGGCACCATCGCCAGGCTCCCCTACGCCGAGGTCGCCAAGGCCCGCATCGGCGGCACCGAGCCCATCCCCCGCCTGGAGGAGATCTTCGGCGCCTTCCCCGACGCGCGCGTCAACATCGATCTGAAGGACGCCCCCGTCATCGGCCCCCTCGCGGCGACGCTGCACCGCGCGAACGCCTGGCACCGGGTGTGCATCACGTCCTTCTCCACCCGCCGGCTGGCGCAGATGCGCGCCCGCCTCCCCCTGTTCACCGACCGCGACGTGTGCACCGCCCTCGACCCGCGCGGCGTGATGGCCCTGCGCGCCAAGTCCTACGGCGGCCCCGCCGCCAAGCTCATCCGGCTCGCCGCCACCGGCGTCGCCTGCGCCCAGGTCCCCTACGGCCTGGGGCCCGTCCCGTTCGTCACCGAGTCGTTCATCGCCCGCGCCCACGAACTGGGCCTGCAGGTCCACGCCTGGACGGTCAACGACCCCGCCGCGATGGAACACCTCCTGGACCTCGGCATCGACGGCATCATGACCGACGAGATCATCGCCCTCCGCCGCATCATGAAGGCGCGCGGCCTCTGGACGGACTCCACCGCCGCCACGGACTGACGCGCGTTCCGGGGCCCGGCGCCCGAAGCCGCCCGGTCACCGGCCGAAACCGGGCGGGCGCGGCGGACCGCCCGGACGGTACTCCGCGGCGATCCGCAGCGGGCCGTGCTGGGGACGGTCCTCCGGCGGTGCCGCCGGGCCGGTCTGGGTGAAGTCGAGCCGCCCGGCGCGCAGGCTCTCCAGCAGCTCGAGGTCTTCCGCCGACACGAGGGCGGCCATGATCTTCCCGCGGCGGGTCAGCGCCACGCGCTCTCCCGTGTAGGCGACGCGGTTCACCAGATCGGCGAACTCCTTGCGTGCCTCCGTCACCGGCTTTTCCACGTTGTTCATCGTATAGCGAACTTTCCTGGTCCTCCGTGCCGCGCGGATGTACGCTCCGCATACGTACACAGCGTACGCTATGTACAGATGATCAAGAGGAGGGACGCATGTTCGACGCCCCGGAGAACGACCTGCCCCGGCGGGCGGAGACGTATGTGGGAAGGTCTCGGGCCAGTGTCGCGGAGCTGCCCCAGCTGATGGACGCGCAATTGTACGAGCGGCTGCTGGCGCAGCGGATCGTGTTCCTCGGCACCGAGATCGACGACAAGGTCGCCAACCGGGTCAACGCGCAGCTGCTGCTGCTCGCGGCGCACGACGCGCAGCGCGACATCACGATCTACATCAACTCGCCCGGCGGCGTCGTCGACGCCGGGATGGCGATCTACGACATGATGCGGTTCGTCCCGAACGACATATCCACGGTCGCGATGGGCATGGCCGCCTCCATGGGGCAGACGCTGCTGTGCGCCGGGACGGCGGGCAAACGGTACGCGCTGCGGCACTCGCGGGTGATGATGCACCAGCCGCACGGCGGGATCGGCGGCACCGCGTCCGACATCAAGATCCAGGCGGAGCAGTCGCTGTACCTCAAGCGGACCCTGGCGGAGCTGACGGCGTTCCACACCGGGCAGACTCTGGAGCAGATCGAGGCCGACGGGGACCGGGACGCGTGGTTCACGGCGGAGGAGGCGCGCGACTATGGTTTCGTCGACCATGTCATCGACAGCACCGACCGGGTGGGCACATGACACGCGCGGAGAAGCGCTACCTCGTCCCCCAGTTCGAGGAGCAGACGACCTACGGCCGCAAGGACACCGATCCCTACAACAAGCTGTTCGAGGACCGCATCGTGTTCCTCGGCGCGCCGGTGGACGACGTCAGCGCCAACGACGTCACGGCGCAGCTGCTGGCACTGGAGGGCATGGACGCCGACCGTCCCATCGCCCTGTACATCAACTCGCCGGGCGGGTCGCTGACGGCGATGCTGGCGATCTGCGACACGATGCGCTACGTCGCGCCGCCGATCGAGACGACCTGCGTGGGGCAGGCCGGGTCGGCGGCGGCGGTCCTGCTGGCGGCGGGCTCGCCGGGCCGGCGGGCGGCGCTGACCGGCGCGCGGATCCTGCTGCACGAGCCGGCGATCGAGGTGTCGCGCGGCTACACCACCGACCTGGACATCCAGGCCCGCGAGGTGCTGCGGCTGCGGGAGCAGACCGAGGCGATCGTGGCGGAGGCGACGGGTCGGACGCCCGAGACCGTGCGCCGCGACCTGGACCGCGCGCGGTTCTTCAGCGCCGCCGAGGCCAAGGACTACGGGCTGATCGACGAGGTGCTCACGTCCCGTAACTAGCGTCCGGGCGGAACGTTCCTCCCCGGCGGCCCGGTGCGGCCGGAAACAGCAGGGTTGGATCACGCTGGGTGCGGGAATCTTGTGGTGGTATTCAGCGTTGGTCAGGGCAAGACCGCAAGCCGTCTGGGAGGCACGTGACGATGGCCGAGCGCGCACTTCGCGGCACCCGACTCGGAGCGACCAGCTACGAGAACGATCGCAACACCGATCTAGCCCCTCGGCAAGAGGTGGACTACACCTGCACCAAGGGCCACCGGTTCACCGTGACGCTCGCAGCCGAGGCCGAGGTGCCGATGACCTGGGAATGCCGCAACTGCGGCGCCACGGCCCTGCGGGTCGACGGGGAACTGCCCCAAAGCAAGAAGGGCAAGCCGCCGCGCACCCACTGGGACATGCTCATGGAACGCAGAACGGTCGAGGACCTGGAGGAGGTTCTGGCGGAGCGACTGGAGATCCTGCGGGCGGGGCGCAGGAAGTCAGCGTGAGCATCTGATTTTTCGAGTGGGACGGGCCCGTACCGGTCGCCGGTACGGGCCCGTCCCATGTCCGGGCGCCCGGCGCGTCAGCGGCCCGTCCGGGGCAGGACGAGGCCGCTCTCGTAGGCGGTGACGACGGCCTGGGCGCGGTCGCGGAGCCCCAGCTTGCGCAGAATGCGGCTGACGTGGGTCTTGACCGTCTCCTCCCCCACGACGAGGCGGGCGGCGATCTCGGCGTTGGCGAGGCCCTCGGCGACCAGGCGCAGCACGTCGGTCTCGCGGGGCGTCAGGGCGTCCAGGACGTCCGGCGCCCCGGACGGGGGGCGGGGGCGCAGGCGGGCGAACTCGCCGATGAGGCGGCGGGTGACGGCCGGCGCGAGCAGCGCCTCGCCGCCGGCGACGACCCGGACGGCGTCGAACAGCCGCTCCGCGGTGACGTCCTTCAGCAGGAAGCCGCTCGCGCCGGCGACCAGCGCGTCGTAGACGTGCTCGTCGAGGTCGAACGTGGTGAGGATCAGCACCCGGGGGGCGCCGGGTTCGGCGGTGATGCGGCGGGTGGCCTCGATGCCGTCCATGACGGGCATCCGCACGTCCATCAGCACGACGTCGGGCCGGTGCTCGCGGCAGGCGCGGACCGCGGCGGCGCCGTCGGCGGCGGTGGCGACGACGTCCAGGTCGGGCTGGGTGCCCAGCAGGGCGCCGAACCCGGCGCGGGCGACCTCCTGGTCGTCGGCCACGGCGACCCGGACGATCGCGGCGTTCTCATCGGTCATGGCGTCTCCGCGGCGGGGAGCGTCGCCTCCACCAGGAACCCGCCGACCGGGCCGGGGCCGGCGCGCAGGTCGCCGCCGACGGCGGCGGCGCGCTCGCGCATGCCGAGCACCCCGTGACCGGCGGGGACGGCACCGGGCGCGGGCCCGGGCCCGTTGTCGCGGACGCTGACGCGCAGGCCCCCCGCCGTGTACTCGATCTCCACGTCGACGGCGGCTCCGGGGGCGTGCCTGCGGGCGTTGGTGAGGGCCTCCTGGACGATCCGGTACGCGGCCAGTTCCAGCCCGGGGTCGAGGGCGGCGACGCCGCCGCGCAGGATCAGCCGGACTCCGGCGGCGCCGGAGTCGCGGGTCTCGTCGACGAGGTCGAGGAGCTGCCGCAGGCCGGGCTGGGGCAGGCGGGTGGGTTCGGCGCCGGCGTCCTCGCGCAGCACGCCGAGCAGCCGCCGCATCTCGGTGAGGGCGGTCCGGGCGGTGTCGCCGATGGCCAGCAGCCGCTTGGCGCCCTCGTCGGGCATGCCGGGCACGGCGAGGCGGGCGGTCTCGGCCTGGACGGAGATCATCGAGATGTGGTGGGCGACGACGTCGTGGAGTTCACGGGCGATGCGGGCGCGTTCGCCGCGCGCGGTGTGCTCCAGGAGCGTGTCCTCGAACGCGCGGCGGGAGGCGGCCAGCGCGGCGGCGCCGGCGCGGCGCCGCGCGATCACGCGGCGGACGAGCACGGTCCAGGCGGTGACCAGCGCGGCCAGGGCGGCGACGGCGACGCCTCCGTGCAGCACGCAGGCGGCGGCGGCCGCGGCGGTGACCGCGACGGCGGCGGCGGTGATGCGGTCGCGGGCCAGGACGAGCGGGAGCGTCGCGGCCACGTCCACGAGGATCGCCAGGGACAGCACGGCCCCGGATCCGTGCGCGCGGTACACGGCCTCGGCGGCCCCGGCCGCGGCCAGGCAGGCGCCCGCCACCGGCCACCGCCCCGGCAGGCGCGGCCGGCGCCCGGCCCCTTCCCCGCTCCGCCCCACGGACGCCATTGTGGCGTGAACGGCGGCGCGGCGGCGTCCCTCCCCAGGGGGACGCCGGGTCCCCCGCCGCCGACCGCCGCGAACGGCTCCCCGGCGTGACGACCGCGGGCCGCCGCGGTCCGTAGCCTCCCGGAGCATGGAAGCAACCATCGAAGTGCGGGGCCTGCGCAAACGGTACGGGCCGACGCTCGCCGTGGACGACATGTCGTTCACGGTCGGTCCGGGGCAGGTCACCGGGTTCGTCGGCCCGAACGGCGCCGGCAAGTCCACCACCATGCGGGTGATCATGGGCCTGGACCGGCCCGACGCGGGAACGGCGCTGGTCGGCGGGAAACCGTACCGGTCGCTGCGGACGCCGCTGTGCCGCCTCGGGGCGATGCTGGACGCGTCGGCGGTGCATCCGGCGCGCCGCGCCCGCGACCATCTTCGGTGGCTCGCCCACGCCAACGGCCTGCCGGGCCGCCGCGTCGACGAGGTGATCGAGCTGGCGGGGCTGGCGAGCGCGGCGCGGCGGCGGGCGGGCGGGTTCTCGCTCGGCATGCGGCAGCGGCTCGGGATCGCGGCGGCGCTGCTCGGCGACCCGCCGGTGCTGATGTTCGACGAGCCGGTCAACGGGCTCGACCCGGAGGGCATCACCTGGATCCGGGGGCTGCTGCGGTCGCTGGCCGCCGAGGGCCGGGCGGTGCTGGTGTCGAGCCATCTGATGAGCGAGCTGGAGGGCGGCGCCGACCATCTGGTGGTGGTCGGGCGGGGCCGCGTGATCGCCGACACCAGCGTCGCGGACCTGCTGGCGGCCGCGTCCGGCGGGCGGGTCGAGGTCCGCACCGCCGAGCGGCAGGAGGCCATGACGGTCCTGGCGCGGGCGGGCGCCACCGTCGCGGCGACGGGCCGGGACACGGTGACCGTCGCGGGACCGCCCGCGGAGCGGATCATCGAGCTGCTCACCGGCGCGGGGGTGGCGTTCACCGGGATCTCCGAGCACCGCGCGACGCTGGAGGAGGCGTACATGGAGCTGACCAGGGACGCGGTGGAGTTCCAGGCCGTGGCCGGGCAGGAGGCCCGGTGACCGCGCCGGCGTCGTACCGCAGCACGGTCCAGGCGCGGGCCCGCGACGGGTTCGGCCGGCTGCTGCTGGCCGAGTGGACCAAGCTCAGGACCGTCCCGCGGTGGGTGCTGACCCTTGTGGCGTCGGTCGCGCTGACGGTGCTCGTCGCGCTGCTGACGGCCGCGGGGAGCGCGTCGAGCGGCACCGGGGAGGGGACCTCCGACCCGGCCCGGGCGGCGATCTTCGACCAGGGGCACTTCACCTACCGCCCGCTGGCCGGGGACGGCGCCGTCGTCGCCCGCGTCACCTCCCAGGAGGGCGGCGGGCCGTGGGCGAAGGCCGGGCTGATGATCCGGGGCAGCGCCGAACGCGGCGCCCCGTACGCGGCGCTGGTGGTGACGCCGGGGCACGGCGTCCGGCTGCAGACCGGCTACCGGGAGGGCGGCGCCGGCGGGGGGACGGGCACCGCGCCGCGCTGGCTCAGGCTGACCCGGTCCGGGGCGACGGTGACCGGCCACGAGTCCCCGGACGGCCGCGACTGGCGCCGCGTCGGGTCGGTGCGGCTGGAGGGGCTGCCGTCACCGGCGCTGGCGGGCATGGTCGTCGCCGCCCCGGACAGGGTCGAGGTGCGGCGGCAGTTCGGCGGCGAGGACGTGTCCGGGGAGCCCGCCGACACCAGGGCGACGTTCGACCACGTGTCGGTGTCCCCGGTGCAGCCGGGGGCGGCGTGGCGGGACCGGCGCGCGCCCGGCGGCACCGCCGACCCGGGGTCCGATGGCCGCACCCGGTCGGGGGGGACGTTCACGCTGTCGGGGTACGGCGACATCGGGCCCAACCTGTTCGCCGACGACCTCACCCGGATCACCCTCACCGGCGTCCTCATCGGCCAGACGGCGATCGTCGCGCTGGCGGTGCTGTTCGTGACGGCCGAGTACCGGCGCGGGATGGTGCGCACGACGTTCGCCGCGGCGCCGCGGCGCGGCCGGGTGCTGGCCGCGAAGGCGGTCGTGGCGGGGCTGGTGTCGCTGGCGGCGGGTCTGGCCGCCGCGTTCGGGTCGATGCTTCTGGCCGGGCCGCTGATGCGCTCGAACGGGCTGGCGCCGCCGCCGCTGTGGGACGCGGCCGTGCTGCGGGCGGTGCTCGGCACGGCGGCGCTGCTCGGGGTGATCGCGGTGTTCGGCGTGGCGGCCGGGGTGATCGTGCGCCGCAGCGCCCCGGCGATCACGGTGGTGCTGCTGCTGTTGCTCCTGCCGCAGATCGTGGCGACGGGGCTGCCGCTGTCGGCGGCGCGGTGGCTGGAGCGGCTGACGCCGTCGGCGGGGTTCGCGATCCAGCAGACGGTGACGCGGTTCGACCGGGCGATCGGCCCGTGGGCCGGGTTCGGGGTGCTGTGCGCCTACACGGTGGTGGCGCTGGCGGCCGCGGCGTGGCTGGTCAGGCGGCGCGATGCTTGAGCGGAGCGAACCGGGGGGCGTGGGGGGTCGTCCCCCCACAGCGAGAACGCTTGAGCGGAGCGAACCGGGGGGCGTGGGGGGTCGTCCCCCCACAGCGAGAACGCTTGAGCGGAGCGAACCGGGGGCCGTGGGCGGTCGTCCCCCTGCGGGGAGCGCGCCATGAGCGAGGCCGTGCGTGCGCTGCATGCGGAATGGACGAAGCTGCGGACGCTGCCGAGCACGATGTGGCTGCTGCCGGCCCTGGCGGGGATCACCCTGGCGGTCGGCGCGGCGGTGACCGCCGCGGTCGACACCGCCCACTGCCCGAGCCCCGCCGGCTGCCGGGAGGACCTGCCCAAGCTGTCGCTGTCGGGCGTCCAGCTCGGGCAGGTCGCCGCGATCGTGCTGGGCGTGCTGGCCGTCGGCGGCGAGTACGCCACCGGGACGATCGCCGCGACGCTGGCGGCGGTCCCGCGACGCGGCACGGTCCTGGCCGCCAAGGCCGCCGTCGTCGCCGCCGCCGTCGCCGCCGCGGGGACGGCCGGGGTGCTGGCGTCGCTGGCGGCGGGGCGGGGCATCCTGCCCGGCAACGGGTTCACCGCCGCCAACGGCTACCCGCCGCTGTCGCTGACGGACGGGCCAACGGCCCGCGCCGCGGCCGGGACCGTCCTGTATCTGGTGCTGGTGGCGCTGCTGGCGCTCGGGGTGGGCACGGCGGTGCGGGAGCAGGCGGCGGCCGTCACGGCCGTGCTGGCGCTGCTGTGGATCGTCCCGATCATCACGCAGCTCATCGGGGACGCGCGGTGGCAGGAGCGGCTGGATAGGCTCGCGCCGATGTCGGCGGGCCTGGCCGTCCAGTCGACGCGCGACCTGGACCGGCTGCCGATCGGGCCGTGGGCGGGCATGGGCGTCCTGGCCGGGTACGCGGCGGCGGCGATGCTGGCGGGCGGTGTCCTGTTCGCCCGGCGGGACGCCTGAGAGGCAGGGCGGGATGCCTGAGAGGCCGGGGTGCGGGGCGTCAGGTCCGGGAGGTCGTGTCGTCGTCGTGGACGACCTCGCCGCGGACCACGGGCCCGGGCGGGGTCTCCACCCGTCCGGGCTCCGGCCGCCCGCCGAAGGGATCGAATCCGGGGCCGCCGGCGCCGGGCGGCGGGAACCTCACCCCGCGCGCCTCGGCCGCCCGCATCCGCCGCATCGCGAACGCCGACAGCGCCCGCTTGAGCAGCGGCCGGGTGAACGGCAGCACCAGCGCGGCGCCGAGCACGTCGGTGACGAGCCCGGGCAGCAGGATCAGCACCCCGCCGGCCATGACCAGCACGGCGTCGCCGAGTTCGCGGTCCCGCAGGACGCCGCTGCGGACGGTGTCGTACAGGGCGCCCCAGGCGCGGCGGCCCTCCCGCCTGATGATCCACGCGCCGAGGGCGACCTCGGCGGCCAGCAGCCCGGCCATCGGCCAGGCACCGATCACCTCGCCGACCTGGATCAGGACGTAGATCTCCAGGACCGGCACCAGCAGGAACGCCAGGACGATCAGCAGCGGCAGCATGGCTCCATCTTCGGGGTCGTCGAAAGCCTCATCCCGTACAACGCGGCACCGCCCCCGTTCGTTACCCGCCGGCGCGGGATTCAGCGGGGCGGGCGCAGCCTGCCGGCGCGGTCGGACATGCCCCACTGGGTGATGCGCAGCGCCGCCTCGGCCATGACGTCCCGGTTCATCTTGCTGGTGCCGTGGACCCGCTCGACGAACGTGATGGGCACCTCCACGACCCGCAGCCCCTGCCGCAGCGCCCGCAGCGCCAGGTCGATCTGGAAGCAGTAGCCGCGCGAGTCGACGTCCTCCAGCCCGATCTTCTCCAGCGTCGCGGCGCGGAACGCGCGGTAGCCGCCGGTGGCGTCGTGCAGCGGGATGCCGAGCATCAGCCGCGCGTAGGTGTTGGCGCCCCGCGACAGCGCCTCGCGCCGCTTGGGCCAGTTGCGCACCTCGCCGCCCGGTACCCAGCGGGCCCCGATGACCAGGTCGGCGTCCGCCAGGGCCGCCAGCAGCCGCGGCAGTTCCTCGGGCTGGTGGGAGCCGTCGGCGTCCATCTCGACCATGACGTCGTAGCCGTGCTCGGCGGCCCACCGGAACCCGGCGATGTAGGCCGGGCCGAGGCCGTCCTTGCCCTCGCGGTGCAGCACGCTGATCTGCTCGTCCTCGCCGGCCATGGCGTCGGCGACCTCGCCGGTGCCGTCGGGGCTGGCGTCGTCGACCACCAGGACGTCCACCGGCGGGGCCGCCTCGCGCACCCGCCCGGCGATGCCCTCGATGTTGTCCCGCTCGTTATAGGTCGGGATGATCACGAGCACCCGGCCGAGGTCGGCTGGGATCTCCATCGGTGTCAGTTCCCCTCGTTCTCGCGCGCCGCCGTCCATGCCGCCGCGAAGATCGCACCGAGCCCGAGCGCCGCGAGCATCCACTCGGGCGCGGCGCCCAGCCGGTCCGACAGCGTGGTGGCCGTCCGCGCCGGGACGGTCTCGACCTGGATGTCGGGGACGAACTCGCGGGACCTGTCGATCATCCGCCCGTCCGGGGCGACGATCGCGCTGATCCCGCTGGTCGCGGCAACCAAGATCGTACGGCCATGTTCCACCGCGCGCAGCCGCGACATCGCGATCTGCTGCGGCGGCAGGCTCGTCCTGCCGTAGGTGGCGTTGTTGGTCTGCACGACCAGGAGGTTCCCGCGCGCCACGTCGCGGACCTCCTTGTCGTAGGCCACCTCGAAGCAGATGACGTCGCCGATGGTGACCGGCCCGAGCCGCATCACGCCGGACCGGGTGCCCTTGGCGAAGTCGCGCGGGATCCGCTCGAACCGGGTGATGAGCTTGGTGAGGACGTCGCGGAACGGGAGGTACTCCCCGAACGGGACGGGGTGCCGTTTGACGTAGTAGTCGCCGGGCCCGGTCTTCGGGTCCCAGACGATGCCGCGGTTCTCGACCTTCTCGCCGTCGGGGGTGTCGGTGAGGGCGCCGACCAGGACGGGGACGCCGACGTCCTTCACCGCGGCGTCGATGGCGGTGTAGGCCTCCGGCTCGGTGTAGGGGTCCAGGTCGCTGGCGTTCTCCGGCCACACCACCAGTTCGGGCTTGGGGACCTTCCCGGCGCGGACCCTCGCGGCCAGCTCGTGGGTGGCCTCGACGTGGTTGTTCAGGACGGCCTTGCGCTGGCCGAGGAAGTCCAGGCCGAGGCGCGGCACGTTGCCCTGGACGACGGCGACGGTCACGGGCCGCCCGGCCGTGGGCGTGGGGATCAGCGTCCCGCCCCCGACGACGGCCGCGATCGCGGCGAGGGCGGCGGCGACGGGCACCAGGGGACGCCATCTCGCGCGCGTCCCGGGCGCCTGCTCACCGCCGCCGCCCGTGCCGTCTCCGCCGGAGTCCTCGTCCGGGAGTGCGGTGCGGGCGGCGCGGGCGCGGTAGGCGCGGTGGGCGGCGACGGCAGCGTAGGCGAGCAGCCCGCCGATCAGGGCGGTCAGGAACGTGACCAGGGGCGCACCGCCCAGGGAGGCGTAGGGCGTCAGCGGCGTGGCGGTCTGGCTGAAGGCGAGCCGCGCCCACGGGAAACCGCCGAAGGGGACGTGGCCGCGGATCAGCTCTTCGCCGATCCACAGCGCGGCCGTCCACACCGGCCAGCCGGGAAGCCGCGCGACCATGGCGATGCCGGCGCCGAGCGGCAGGAAGTACAGGGCCTGGACGAGGGCGAGCACGATCCACGCGTCCGGGCCGATCTGGCCGATGCCCTCCAGGACGGGGACGAAGAACGCGGCGCCGCCGACGAAGCCGAGCCAGGCGGCGGTGCGGGCGGTCAGGCCGCGCAGCGCGAGGGTGAGCAGCGCGACCCCGGCGGGGGCCAGCGGCGTCAGGTCGGCGGGCGGGAAGGCGAGCCACATGATCAGCCCGGCGGCCACGGCCAGCAGCGTGCGGGGCCAGCCCGCGCGGCCGCCGCGGCGCAGGCCGTCGCTCAGGCGGGACGCCCAGCCCGGGCGCGTCCCGGCGCCCGGTTCACCCGCCGTGCCCGTGCCCGTGCCGGTGCCCGTGCTCCTGGCCGGTGACCGATCCGGGAGGGTCTCCTGGGCCACGTCCCCACCTCGTTCCCTCGTTCCCTCCCGGGAACGCTACCGGGCTCCGGCCGTCACGGCGACCACGGCCCGCAGCGGGAACGACGGCGCGCACACGGAAGGGGGGCGCGCACACGGAAGAGGGCCCGTGACACCCGTCGGGCCGGAGTCGTCCCACAGGCGGTGAGAACGAGCCTCCGTTTTCTACTGGATGTCCGGGCCCTTCCCGGGTCCAACCCCCCGCGCGATCGGGCGGCTCCGCCCGGGCACGGCTCCGGATCACCGCGCTGGCTCGGGCGGGCGCGGCGTCGACCACTCGCGTGATCCCCCGTCCCCGTCGTGGCGCGGTGCCCGGCGGCGCCTCGGGCGGCCGATCGGTGAGTCCCGTGCTGGACTGCAGCAAAACTACCGGCTTCAGCCACCTTGTCAACCGCCGCATGTTCTGCGGCGACTCCATGTTCTCCCAGCTCAGCACCATGATCGCGTGGTGTGCGTTTTCCCTGCGGAAGATCGACGATCCCGGGCGCGGCGGGCGGCGGGGGCGCCCGGTTTCACGGGCCGGGCGGGGCGACGACGACGGTTCCGGTGGCGGTCACCGCGACGATCGGGTCGGGCAGGACCTCGGCGGCCGACCCCCCCTTGTCCGGGCGGCCCCGGCACACCACGCGGGCCTCGAAGTCCATGACGCGGCTGCGGGTGCCGGCGCGGGCCAGGACGGCGGTGGTCTCCAGGACGTCGCCCGCCCTGACCGGGGCGCGGAACTGCACGTCGGAGTAGGAGGCGAACAGTCCCTCGTCGCCGTCGGCGCGGATGCACAGCTCCGTCGCCGCGTCCCCGAACAGCCCGAGGACGTAGGCGCCGTCGACCAGGTCGCCCGCGTAGTGGGCGTGGGAGTAGGGGATGTAGCGGCGGTGCGTGACCGTCAGTCCCTCGCGCGGGTCGCTCATGACTCGTCCTCCGGATCGTCGTCCCCCGCCGGGCTCTCGCCGGGGAGCAGGGCGTGCACAAGGTAGCTGGCGACCTCGGCGGGCGTGGTGCCCCTGCCGAAGATCCGGTCGACGCCCAGGTCGGCCTCGGTGACGGTGTCGAACCTGGGACCGCCGACGACCAGCAGCGGCCGTCCCATGCCGCCGGCGACGGCGGTGGGGTACTCGGCGTGGAACGCGGCGGCCATCTGCTTGGTGTTGTGCAGGTGCGCGTTGCGCTGGGTGACGACCTGCGACACCAGGACCGCGTCGGCGTCCTCGGCCTTGGCTCGCTCGACCAGCTCGGCGACGGTGACCTGGGCGCCCATGTTGACCACCTGGATCTCGCGGTAGTACTCCAGGCCCTTCTCCCCCGCGAAGCCCTTGACGTTGAGGATCGCGTCGATGCCGACGGTGTGGGCGTCGGTGCCGATGCAGGCTCCGACGACCACCAGCCGCCGGTTCAGCGCGCCGCGGATCGCCAGGTTCGCCTCCTGGGCGGTCAGCAGCGGGTAGGCGCGTTCCTCGGGGACGGGGATGGAGGCGTAGTCGACGAGGTGCCCGACCTTCCCGTACACGATGAAGAAGGTGAAGTCGGGCCCCATCGGCTTGGCGTGCACGACGCTGGCCGGTTCCAGGCCCATCTTCCCGGCGAGCTGCAGCGCGGCGGCGTCGGCGCGTTTGCCGGCCGGGACCGGGAGCGTGAACGACATCTGCACCATGCCGTCGCCGGTGGTGTCGCCGTAGGGGCGGATCACCTGGCGGGTGTCGGCGGGCTCGACCGGGGCCTGCGCGCCGGTTCCGGGGCTCTCGACGGTCATGCGGGCACCTCCTGTCCGGCTGTGTCGGCGGCGGGGCGGGCGGCGTGCGGGTCCTCGGAGTCGAGGATCTCGATCGCGGGGTTGACGTAGCCGTCGGCGCGGGCGACGACGCCGTCCAGGCCCTTGCCGCCGTCGGGCGGGCGGCGGGTGACGCCGAAGGTGCCCTCGGCGATCGCGGTGAGCAGGCCGTCGTCGCTGACGCGCTCCAGCAGCTCCACCGACTCCGACAGGACCCGCCTGGCGCGCTGGACGAGCATGCCGTCCGGGCGCGGCATGAAGTCCTCGGCGAGGCCGCCGCAGGCGTCGCGGACGTAGCGGACGTTCTCCAGCGCGAGGTCGCGGTCCGACAGCCAGGGGGTGTGGATACCCTCGGTCATCATCCCGATCAGGATGATCGACTGCCCGGTCATCACGCCGGCGAGGTTGAAGAAGGCGTCCAGCAGGTACCCGGCGAAGATGTTGCCGGTCATGTGCTTGGTCGGCGGCATGTACTTCAGCGGCGCGCCGGGGAACAGCTCCCGGACGAGCTGGGCGTGCGCGAGCTCCAGCCGGAACGACTCGGAGATCGCCGGGTTGATCTCGAAGGCGTGGCCGAGGCCGAGCTGGGCGTCGCCGAGGCCCGCCTCGTGCCCGAACCGCTCGTTCAGCAGCTGGCTGACGATCACGGTGTGCGCGGCGTCGACGGCGTCGGCGGTGGTGAGGTAGTTGTCCTCGCCGGTGTTGATGACGATGCCGGCGCGGGCGTGGATCTGCCGGGAGAAGCGCTGGTCGATGAACGTCCGGCGGGGGTTGATGTCGCGGAAGATGATCCCGTACATGCAGTCGTTCAGCATCATGTCCAGGCGCTCCAGCCCGGCGAGCGTCGCGATCTCCGGCATGCACAGCCCGGACGCGTAGTTCGTCAGCCGCACGTACCGGCCGAGCTCGCGGGACACCTCGTCCAGCGCGGACCGCATGAGCCGGAAGTTCTCGCGGGTCGCGTAGGTGCCGGCGTAGCCCTCGCGGGTGGCGCCCTCGGGGACGAAGTCCAGCAGCGACTGGCCGGTGGAGCGGATGACCGCGACGACGTCGGCGCCCTCGCGCGCGGCGGCCTGCGCCTGGGGGATGTCCTCGTAGATGTCGCCGGTCGCGACGATCAGGTAGACCAGCGGCCTCGGCGGGTCGGCCGCGTCGGGCGGCGGCAGTTCGGCCAGCAGCCGGTCGCGTTCGGCGCGGCGCCGGTCGACGCGGGCGATCCCGCCGCGGGCGGCCTCCCCGGCGGCCTCGCGGGCGTGCGCGGCGTCGGTCCCCGACGGAAGCCGGAACGACACGCGGCCCCGCGCGGCGGCCTGAGCGAGGTCGCCGAGGGTGCCGTGCGGGCCGTTGAGCAGCGCGTCCCAGACCGGGAGGGCCACGCCGTGCTCCAGGCCGACCTGGTCGCGGACGGCGTCGGCGAGGTGGTTGGCCCAGGGGCGTCCCCCGTCGTCGGCGCCGGTGAGGCCGGCCAGCCGCAGCAGGGCGCGCTCAACCGAGACGGTGGTGTGGGAGCGCGCCATGTCGATGATGGGCTCGGCGGCCCGGGCGGCCAGCCGCCGGGCGGTGCGCACCACCTCCGGGTCGAGGTCCAGCTTTCCCTGCGGCGCCATTGCCGTCTCCCCTCACGCAGCCGCCCCTCTCAGGCCGGTTCCAACAATCGTCCTTCATACCGGGTCATCTACCGGAGATCTTCCGGCATGAACACCGTATTTCACAAGAACTGGCAGTACATCTCCCTCGGGCCGCCTCCGGTGCACAGGCTCATCTTCCCTGGCCGGGCGGTCATCTCACCTCCAGGTGAGACCCAAACGGAACCCACCGGTGGCGACGATCCGTAAAACTACACTCACCGGCGGTGACGGCGGACGGCTCTCCGGGAGGGACATGATCGTTCACTGTGCGGCCGCGGGCTCCGCGGTCGCCGTGGTGATCGTCGCGAGCCGGCTGGTCCGGCGGACGCGCCGGGCCGTCGACGACCCCGACCCCGACGGCCCCACCACCTCGCACGCCGGGGCCATGCTGTCCGCCCTCTTCCTGCTGGCGTTCGCCATCGCCATCGTCGTGCCGTGGACGTCCTCGGACGCCGCGCGCTCCAACACCTACACCGAGAGCCAGGCGATCGCCGAGGCGTCCTGGGCCGCGACGCGGCTGCCCGAGGCGGACGCCCGGCACGTCCAGCGGAAGCTGCGCGAGTACGTCGACCTCGTCCGCGGCCCCGAATGGAGGCTCATGAAGAACGGACGGCTCAGCCCCCGCGGCTGGGCGGAACTGGACGGCCTGCGCCGCGACGTCATCGCGGTCGAGGCCGGCACCGACGAGCTCAAGGACGCCCGCGCCGCCGTGCTCGCGCATCTCGGGGAGATCTCCGCGGCCCGCCGGCAGCGGGCCATGGACGCGCGGTCGGCGCCGCCGGCCGGGCTGCTCGCCGTCACCGTCGTGACCGGCGCCGCGGTCGTGCTGCTGCCGTTCCTGTCGGGCGCCCGGCCGCGCGGCATGACGCTGGTGCCGCTGTCGCTGATGGCCGCGCTGCTGGCCGCCGGCACGTACCTGACCATCGACATCTCGCACGTGTTCGACGGGGCCCTGGCCGTCGGCCCGGAGGCGTTCACCGGCCTGCGGGCCGAACTGCAGCGCATCGCGGGAGGTGGCTGAGCGTGCGCCGCCGCCTGGTCCTGCCCGCCGCCCTCGCCGGCGTGTTCGCCTTCCCGCCCTGCGCGCTCGCCGACCCGTCCCCGACGCCCCAGGTCAGCGTGTGCATCGAGGTGGAGATCGGGGTGGACGCCGGGCCCGCCGCCGGCGGCTGCGCACCATCGAGCACGCCGCCGCCCACGCCGGCGCCGCCGGCGCCGCCGCCGACCGGAACACCGCCGGAACCGCCCGAGCCGCCGCCGGAACCGCCCACCGAGCCGTCAACGCCCGGGACACCGGCCCCGGAGGCGCCGCCCTCCGAGCCCCGCCCGGCGCCCGCGGCGATGGCGCCGCCCGCTCCCGCGCCGCCGCCGCGCACCCGGCCGGCCCCGCCGGAGCAGGCGGCACCGGAGCAGGCCCCGCCGAGCGAGGAGCCCGTGGCCCCGCGCGCGGTGAAGGCGCACGAACCGGCCGAGCGCCGCGATCCGCTGAGCACCTCGCTGGTCCTGGTGGTCATCGCGGTCGTGGTCAGCGCGGGCACCGCCATCGCGTTCGCCCGCTGACGCGCGTCACCTGCGGCCGACGCCGCCGAACATGAGGAACCGCTCGGGCTTGTCGTCGACCTCGCCGTCCGGACGCCACACCGGCACGTACACCAGACCCGGGTCGAGCAGCTCCCAGCCGTCGAAGAACCGCAGGATCTCAGCGTGCGAGCGGGCCACGGCCGGGGACGTCGCGCGGTCGTACAGCTTGCCGATCGCCGCGGTCTTGCCCGGCTCCGCCTCATGGGTCAGATGGGAGATCACCAGATGGCTGCCGGGGACGCCCGCGTCGCGCAGCGCGGCGACGATCGAGGCGGGGTCCTCCTCCGGCTTGACCAGGTGCAGCGCCGCGACCAGGAGGAACGCCACCGGCCGGGTGAAGTCGATCAGGGCGGTCACGCCGTCGTCGGCGAGGATCTCGCGGGGACGGCGCATGTCGGCCTGGATCACCTCCGCGCGGTCGTTGCCCGCCAGGATCGTGCGGCTGTGCGCCACCGCGACGTCGTCGTTGTCGACGTAGACCACGCGAGCGTCCGGGTTGACGCCCTGGGCGACCTCGTGCACGTTGCCCTGGGTGGGGATGCCCGACCCGATGTCGACGAACTGGTCGACGCCCGATTCGGCGATCGCGCGGACCGCGCGGCGCAGGAACGCACGGTTCGCCTGCGCGAGCTCCCGCGCCTGCGGTTCGACCCGCAGCAGCCCCGTCGCGAGATCACGATCTGAGGCGAAATTGTGGTCACCGCCGAGCAGGAAGTCGTACACCCGTGCGACGCTTGGTCTCTGACTGTCGACTTCGGGTGGTATCCACTCGGGGTCCATGCGTGTCTCTCCCTTGACCGAGGGGTGCCGTCCGCGGCGGAATCAGCGTAACGCGGGTACCGGCCGGCGGCCCCGACAAACGGGACAGTGAAGGACCGATGCCCGAACAACCCGCGACCCCGGTGACCGTCCTGCTGACCCCCGACGGCCGGATCACCGGATGGGGCGAGGGCGCCGCGCGCCTGTTCGGCCGCACCGCCGGCGAGGCGCTCGGCGCGATGCTCACCGACCTGCTCGGAAGGCCCGCCGCCGCCGAGCCGCTGACCGCCGCGCTCAAGCTCACCGCGGAGGGCCGGCCGTGGTGCGGCGTGCTGCCGCTGTCGGACGCGGGCCTGTCGGCCTCCTGCGACCCGATGACCGGCGCCGACGGCGGCACCGCCGTCGCGCTGACCGTGGCGCCGCCGTGGGCGGGCGGGCTGGAGCTGCTGAGCGAGGCGGGCCGCCGCATCGGCTCCACCCTGGACCTGCACCGCACCGCCCGCGAGGTCGTCGCCGTCACCGTCCCCCGGTTCGCCGACGCCGGCGCCATCTACGTCCTGGAACGGCTCCTCGCCGACGACGACCGGCCCGCCGCGGAGGCCGACGGATCGGCGGTCGTGCGGCGCCTGGCGGTGTCCTTCGCCGACGACGACCCCCGCGGCTGGTCCCGCGAGTTCCCCGTCAACGAGGTCATCGTCTACCCGCCGTCCACCCCCTACGCCCGCTGCCTGGCGACCGGCCGCATGGTCGAGTTCGGCGGCGACGCCGTCCAGGACACCCTCGCCCACCGCACCGGCCGCATCATCGACGGGCTCCTCGACCACGTGTCGCTGCTGGCGGTGCCGCTGGTCGCGCGGGGGCGCACGCTCGGGTTCGCGGTGTTCAGCCGCAAACGCGGCCGGCTGCCGTTCGCCTCCGCCGACGCCGCGCTGGCCGCCGAGCTCGCCGCACGCGCCGCGACGTGCATCGACAACGCCTGCCAGTACCGGCGCGAGCACAGCACCGCGACGGCGCTGAAGGCCGGGCTGCTGCCCGCCGCCGTCGCCGTCCCGCCCGGCCTGCAGATCGCGCACCGCTACCTGCCGGCCCGCAGCGGCGTCGGCGGCGACTGGTACGACGTAGTGCCGCTGCCCGGCGACAGGATCGCCGTGGTGATCGGCGACTCGGTCGGCCACGGCGTCACCGCCGCCGCGGCGATGGGGCAGCTGCGGGTCGCCGCGCACACCCTGGCGGGCTGCGAGTTCCCGCCCGGCGAGGTGCTGGAGCGGCTGGACCAGATCGCGCAGGGCCTGGACGCCGCGCAGTTCGCCACCTGCCTGTGCCTGGTCTGCGACCCGGCGACGCTGCGCTGCGAGCTGGCGTGCGCCGGCCATCCGCCGCCGCTGCTGGCCCTGCCCGACGGGACGGCGCGGCACTTCCCCGTCCCGGACGGGCTGCCGCTCGGGGTGTCGGACGAGGCGCACCCGCCCGTGTACGGGCAGGCGCCCGCGGCGATCCCGCCGGGCGCCACCCTCGCCCTCTACACCGACGGCCTGGTCGAGAGCCGGATGCGCAACGTGGACGAGGGCATCGCCCGGCTGGCGTCCGCGCTGGTCGCCTCCCGGTCCGCGAGCCTGGAGGAGACCGCCGACGGCGTCCTGGCACTGCTGGAGGACCAGCAGGGCCACGACGACATCGCCCTCCTGCTGATCCGCCCGGACCTCCCTGAACCGGGCGGGCAGGCCTGACCGGGCGGCCCCCGCTCTACAGGCCGGGGATCTGGTGGTTGCGGAAGGCGTCCACGAAGTACTTGTGGTCGTCGCGGACGATCTCGGCGTACTGGGTGCCGAACGCGATCATGGCCTCGACGAACGCGGACTCGTCGGTGCCGATCACCGCGTGGATGGCGTCCTCGACCTGGAAGCCGACCAGGGAGTGGTCGGAGTCGGTGTCGGACACGCAGTGGACCTTGGCGGTGGCGCGGCCCAGGTCGTCCAGGACCGACAGCATCTCCTCCGGCTCGGTCAGGCCGCCCCAGTCCAGGTCCTCCTCGTAGGGGGACAGTTCCTGGACGACGTAGCCGACGCCGTCGATCTGGGTGTGGCCGAGCCACGGGTCGCTGTTGGCCTGCAGCGCGCGGCGCGACACCGCGGTGCGGTGCCCGTGGTGGCGGAAGTACTCGCGGATGCGGGCGTCGTCGACGACACGGCTGGGGGCGGCGACGTTGCCCTGCTTCATCGACAGGATGACGTCGTTCTCCAGCGCCTGGGTGTTGCCCTCCACCAGGATGTTGTAGGCCGACAGCCCCGCGGAGCCGATGCCGAACCCGGACGCGCCGACGATGTCCTTGACCTGGTAGGTGAGGCTCCCGAAGCGCTTGTCGGCCGGGATGGTCGTCAGGTACTCCCGGTAGGCCGCCTCGACCTTGGCGTGCTCGGCGTCGTCCAGGCGGCGGACGCCGGCGCGGTCGCGGAACCTGCGGTCGGGCCCGTCGACCTCGGTCATGCCCTCCAGCAGGCCGATCCGGGTGCCGCCCATCGCGGCGACCAGCACGTCCCGGATGTACCCGCCGGTGGTGTCGAGCGTCAGCGCGAACTTCTCGTCGCCCTCGTGCGCGGCGAACCTGCGGACCTGGTCGACGTAGGCGCGCACGTAGGTCTCGATCAGCCGGCGGATGTCGGCGTCGGAGATCGCCTTCTGCCACGCCAGCAGCGCCAGGCTCGCGACGAGCCGCTTGACGTCCCAGGTGAAGTGGCCGACGTAGGCCTCGTCGTAGTCGTTGACGTCGAAGACGAACACGCCGTCGTCGTTCATGTAGGTGCCGAAGTTCTGCGCGTGCAGGTCGCCCTGGATCCACACGCGGCCGGTGCGCTCATCGGCCCACGGGTCGCCGTCGTGGACGATGTCGGCGTAGAACAGGCAGGCGCTGCCGCGGTAGAACGCGAACGGGTCGGACGCCATCTTGCGGAAGCGGCGGCGGAACTCGGCGGGGCTGCGCTCCATGAGGTCCGAGAACGCGTCGACCAGGACGTCGACGATCTGCGCCTGACGCTCCTTGGGGTCCCGCCCGCGCAGGTCCTCGGTGATGCTCGCCATGCTCGGCTCTCCCTCGATGATCGGGTGATCCCCGCCGCTGCCGGGGCTTTCCCGGTCATTGTGCCGAATCGCGCCCCGTCCTGGCGGTGAACAGCGCGCGAACCGCCGGTTCGGATCGGACCAGGTCCAGCGCGGTCTCGGCGTGCCCGGGGACGTAGCCGTTCCCGATGAGCATCGTGACGTCGGCGGCGAGACCCTCGGCGCCGAGCGCGGCGGCCGGGAACGACGTCGCCATCGAGAAGAACACGACGGTACCGCCGGGCGCGGTCGCCAGGATCGCGCCGTGCTCGCAGCCCGGCACGTCCACGCAGACGACGGTGACGTCGGCGGGGCCGCCGTGCGCGCCCTCGATCGCCGCGGCGACGGCGACGGGGTCGCGGGCGTCGGCGCGGACGACGGCGTCGGCGAGGCCGGTGGCGGCCAGCCGCTCCTCCTCCGCGGCGGTCGGCACGAGGCCGATCACCCGGGACGCGCCGGCGCGGCGGGCCGCGGCCAGCGACAGCGAGCCGCTCTTGCCGGCCGCGCCGAGCACCGCCACGGCGGGGGCGCCGTCGCGGGATGCGACGACGCGGTGGGTGAGGGCCGGGGCGCCGCACACGTCCATGACGGCGAGGGCCAGCGGGACGGGCAGGTCGTCCGGCAGCACCGCGGCGATCGACCGGGCGAACAGGATGGCGTGCCCCCGCGCGGGGACCTGCTCCGACAGCCCGTCCCAGCGGGCGAGGCCGTCGGTGATCGACAGCGGGGTGAGGGTCAGCGACACGAGCGTGGCGACGCGGTCGCCGGGGCGCAGCCCGAGCGGCGACTCCGGGCCGGCCTCCTCGACGACGCCGACGAGCATGCCGCCCGACCCGGTCGCGGGGTTGTGCATCTTGCCGCGCTCGCCGACGATCCGCAGCACCTCGGCGCGGATCGCGTCCGGGTCGCCGCCGTGCGCGGTGTGCAGCTGCCGGTAGGACGCGGCGTCCAGGTTGAGTCGCTCGACGCCGATGCGGACCTCGTCCGGCCGGATCCGCGGGTCGGCGTCCAGCCGCCGCGCGGCCTGGGGCAGCACGCCCGCGGGCTCCAGCACCCGGTGCAGCCCCACCGCCGTGCCGGTGCCGCCGCCGTCGCTCATCGTCGTCCCGTCCTCTCCCTGAGCCCGGATGGTCTTACGCAAGATATAGCGGGTACCACTGGTTCTAACGGAAGTCTTCCCGTAACGTCGGCCCTATACAAGATTTTTATGCGATCAATGAGGCGAGGAGGCGGTCGACGATGACCACTGCCCTGCACCCGGACCAGGACGCGGCCGTCCTTTCCGAAGAGACCGCACGCCAGCCGTACGCCTACCGGCGGCGGCCCCTGGTGGAGCCCGACTGGCGGCGCCTGCCTGGCTGGCGCGACGTCACGCGGGACGAATGGGAGTCGGCGCAGTGGCAGCGCGCCCACTGCGTGAAGAACCTGCGGCAGCTCCGCCAGGTCATGGGCGACCTGCTGGACGAGTCGTTCTACGCCGATCTGGAACGCGACCAGGCCGAGCGCGCGACGATGTCGATGCTGCTGCCGCCGCAGATGCTCAACACGATGGACTCCTCCTCCACCGAGGCGTTCCACGCCGACCCGGTCCGGCGCTACATGCTCCCCGTCTTCAGCGACCGCCGCACCGACTGGCCGTCCCACCCTTACGCCGCCCGCGACTCGCTGCACGAGGCCGAGATGTGGGCCGTCGAGGGCCTCACCCACCGCTACCCCACCAAGGTCCTCGCCGAGCTGCTGCCGACGTGCCCGCAGTACTGCGGCCACTGCACCCGCATGGACCTGGTCGGCAACTCCACCCCGAACGTCGACAAGCACAAGTTCACGATCAAGCCGCCGGACCGGCTCGGCGCCATGCTCGACTACCTGCGCCGCACCCCCGGCGTCCGCGACGTCGTCGTCTCCGGCGGCGACGTCGCCAACATGCCGTGGGCGAGGCTGGAGTCGTTCGTCGACTCGCTGCTGGACATCGACAACATCCGCGACATCCGCCTGGCCAGCAAGGCGCTCATGGGCCTGCCGCAGCACTGGCTGCAGGACGACGTCCGCGCCGGGATGGAACGGCTCGCCGCCAAGGCGCACGAACGCGGCGCCCAGATCGCGATCCACACCCACGTCAACGCCGCCCAGTCGGTGACGCCCCTCGTCGCGAAGGCCGCCCGCGCGATGCTCGACACCGGCATCCGCGACGTCCGCAACCAGGGCGTGCTGCTGCGCGGGGTCAACGACTCCCCCGCCGCGCTCCTCGACCTGTCGTTCGCGCTGCTCGACGAGGCCGGCATCATGCCGTACTACCTCTACATGTGCGACATGATCCCCTACAGCGAGCACTGGCGGCTCGCGGTCTGGGAGGCGCAGGAGCTCCAGCACGCCATCATGGGCTACCTGCCCGGCTTCGCCACCCCCCGGATCGTGTGCGACGTCCCCTACGTCGGCAAGCGCTGGGTGCACCAGCTCGCCGGCTACGACCGCGAGCGCGGGGTCTCCTACTGGACGAAGAACTACCGCACCGGGCTGGAGATGTCCGACCCCGACGCGCTGACCAGGCGGTACGAGTACCACGATCCGATCTACACGCTGCCGGAGCGGGGGCGGGAGTGGTGGCGGGAGCAGTCCAGGGCCGCGTGATGGCCCGCGGCGACCGCCCGGCGCCTTTACGTTGTAGATCAGATATGGGACGGCCTATCCTCGTGCGGATGACATCCGACCCGATCGCCCGGTTCCCCGCCGGCGCGGCCATCACCGCCGCCGACCTGGAGGACGACCCGCATCCGCATCTCGCGCGGCTGCGGGCGCGCGAGCCCGTCTCCTGGCTCCCGGCGCTGGACGGCTGGCTGGTGACCTCCCGCGACCTCGCGCTGCGGGTGATGCGCGACGCCGCCGCCTTCACCGTCGACGACCCGCGCTTCTCCACCGCCCAGGTCGTCGGCCCGAGCATGCTGTCGCTGGACGGCCCCGCCCACACCCGCCACCGCGACGCGTTCGCGCGCCCCTTCCGGCCCGCCCGGACCCGCGAGCGGTTCACCGCGTTCGTCGAGGCCGAGGCCGGCCGGCTCGTCGGCGGCCTCGCGCCCGCGGGCCGCGCCGAGCTGCGCCGCGACCTGGCCGGGCCGCTGGCCGTCGCCGTCGTCACCGAGGCGCTGGGCCTGGACGGGGTGGACGCCGCGACCGTCCGGTCCTGGTACGGCGCGTTCGTCGAGGCCGTGTCCGCCATCACCGCGGGCGGCACCGCCCCGGCGCGCGCGGACGAGGCGTACCGGCTGCTCGGCGCGGCCGTCGAGGAGGCGATCACCGCGTCGCGTCCCGGGTCGCTGCTCGCCGAGGCCGCGCGCGACGAGGCGCCGCCGGCCGGGCCCCGCCCCTTGGACACCGCCGAGGTCGTCGCGAACGCGGCGATCCTGATGTTCGGCGGCATCGACACCACCGAAGGCATGATCGCCAACGCCGTCCTGCACCTGCTCGGCCATCCCGACCAGCTCAGGCTCGTCCTGGACGACCGGGGGCTGCTGCCCGCCGCGATGGAGGAGTCGCTGCGGCTGGAGCCGTCGGCGTCGGTCGTGGACCGCTACGCCGCCCGCGACACCGAACTCGGCGGGACGCCCGTGCGCGCGGGCGACCTCGTGCGGGTGTCGATCGCCGGGGCCAACCGCGACCCGGACGTGTTCCCCGCCCCGGACCGCTTCGACGTGCGGCGGGACAACGCCGCCGAGCACCTGTCGTTCGCGCACGGCCCGCACTTCTGCTTCGGCGCCCATCTGGCCCGCCTGGAGGCCCGGACGGCCCTCACCGAGCTGCTGGACCGGCTTCCGGGACTGCGGCTCGACCCGTCCCGTCCCGCACGGCCGCACGGCCTCGTGTTCCGCAAGCCGACGCGCCTGGACGTCCTCTGGGACGCCTGACGGCCGCTTCCGGACCGTTCCAAGTGCCCGTCTGACCTCGCCCTTATGGGAGCATCTCCGAATGGATGTCGAACGCCGGGTCACGCTGCGCTTCGCCGAGCAGAGCCGCGAAGCCGAGACGCACACCAACCTTTCCGCCGTGCGCCAGGACGGCCGCTGCCTCTGGGTGGCGGGCGACGAGACGGCCACCATCGAGCGGCTCACGGCCGTCGTCGGCGAGGACGGGCGCGTCACGGGCTACGGCGGGCACGCCACCGTGAACCTCGCCGACCTCGTCGCGCTGCCGGCCGGCCCCGACGAGGAGGCCGACATCGAGGGCCTGGCCCGCGGCAACGGCTGGCTGTGGGCGATCGGGTCGCACAGCCTCAAGCGCAAGAAGATCAAGCCGGGGCAGAGCGACGCCAAGTCCCGCAAGCGGCTGGCCACCGTCGTGCGCGAGGACAACCGCTACATCCTGGTCCGCCTCCCCCTGGTCACCGGCGGCGACGGGCTGCCCGAGGTCGTCCGCGAGGACGGGGACCGCACCGCCGCCGTGCTCGGCCTGCGCAAGGACTCCATCACCGACCTGCTGGCGGACGACCCGCACCTGGCGCCGTTCCTGTCGATCCCGAGCAAGGACAACGGCATCGACATCGAGGGCGTCGCCGCCCACGGCGACCGCCTCTACATCGGCCTGCGCGGGCCGGTCCTGCGCGGCTGGGCCGTCCTCATCGAGATCCGCCCCGGCACCGACCCGAAGGACCCGCAGAAGCTGCTGCCGCTCCCCGTCGGGGACGACGGCGCGCTCTACCGCACCCATTTCATGGACCTCGGCGGCCTCGGCATCCGGGACCTGTGCCCGCACGGCGACGACCTGCTCGTCCTCACCGGGCCGAGCATGGACCTGGACGGGCCGGTGCGGGTCGTGCGGTGGCGGGGCGCGGCCAAGGCCGACGCGCCCGAGATCGTCACGGCCGCGGACCTGGAGCCGCTCGGCGACCTGCCCTACGGCGACGGCGACGACCACGCCGAGGGCATCGCCGTCCTGGACGAGCCCGACGCCCCGGGGGTCGGCGTCCTGGTGGTCTACGACAGCCCGTCCCCCGCCCGGCTGACCGAGGACGGCGGCGTCATCGCCGACGTGGTGCGCCTCGGCGGGTGACGCCTCCGCCGCCACCCGAGTAAGCGCTCGCTTGCGCGTTCTGCTTGGATGGGTCGGTACCCGGCAGGAAGGCGAGACGAGCATGATCGAGTGGTCCGACGAAGACCTGATGATCCGGGACGCGGTGCGCGGCTGGATCGACGCCGAGGTCCGGCCGAACCTGGACGCGCTGGATTCGGGCGACCTACCGCCGTACGACCTGCTCCGCGGCCTCTACAAGACGTTCGGCATGGACGAGATGGCCCGCGCGTCCTTCCGCGCCCGCCAGGAGAGGGAACCGGGGGACGAGGCGGGCGGCGAGGACGGGGAACGGCCCGGCGGCGGCAACCCGGCGATGTCCATGCTGCCGGTCATCGAGCTGTGCAAGGTCGCCCCCGGCCTGGTCTCGGCGATGGGCGTCAGCTTCGGCCTCGCCGCCGGGACGATCATGAAGCGGGGGACGCCCGAGCAGCGCGAGCGCTGGGCCCTGGACCTGCTCACCCTGGAGAAGGTCGGCGCCTGGGCCATCACCGAGCCCGGCTCCGGATCCGACGCGTTCGGCGGCATGCAGGCGACCGCGAGGAAGGCCGGCGACGAGTACGTCCTCAACGGCGGCAAGACCTTCATCACCAACGGACCCTACGCGGACACGATCGTCTTCTACTGCAAGCTGGACGACGGGCGCGAACCCCGCGACCGCGAGATCCTCACCTTCGTTCTGGACCGGGGCATGGAGGGCCTGGACCAGAGCGGGCCGCTGCGCAAGATGGGGCTGCACTCCTCCCCCACCGGCGAGCTGTTCCTCAACGACGTCCGCGCGGGCGCCGACCGGCTCCTGTCGTCCGGCTCCGGCAGCGGCAAGGACTCCGCCAGGCAGAACTTCGTCACCGAGCGCGCCGGCGTCACGGCGATGGCGCTCGGCGTCATCGAGGAGTGCCTGAAGCTGTCGGTCGAGTACGCCAAGACCCGCGAGCTGTGGGGGCAGCGGATCGGCGACTTCCAGCTCATCCAGCTGAAGCTGGCGAAGATGGAGGTCGCGCGGCTCAACGTCCAGAACCTGGTGTTCCGGCACATCGAGATGCAGCGCGCCGGCCGCACCCCCACCCTCGCGGAGGCGTCGGCGATGAAGCTCTACTCCGCGCAGGCCGCCAGCGAGGTCGCGCAGGAGGCCGTGCAGCTGTTCGGGGGCAACGGCTACATGAGCGAGTACCGCGTCGAGCAACTCGCCCGCGACGCCAAGTCGTTCCAGATCTACGCCGGCACCGACGAGATCCAGATCACCCACATCGCCCGCGACCTCCTGTCCTCCTGACCCGGCCGGCGATCGTGGACATCTGACGTCACCGCGAACTTTTGCGGGCGGTTCGCCGTCGAAAAGGCGGGGGGCGGGTGAGGGCGATCGCCCGTCCCCTGCCGAAGTCCTTTCTGGACAAGCCGACGATGGGGACTGGATACTCACAGCTATGGACGGTCAGCCCTCATTCCCGGTGAGAGCGTCCGACATGGAACGGGACCGGGCTCTGCGGGTCCTCAGCGACCGCGTGGCCGAGGGCCGGATGTCGAACGAGACGTTCGAGCGCCGCGTCGACCAGGTGCTCCAGGCCCGCAACCGGGCCGAGCTGGCCGAGGTCGTGCACGACCTGCCGCCGCCCGGCCGCGTCGTCCGCCGGCTGACCGGCATCATCTCCTCGGTGTCACAGGTGACGGCGCGGGTGGAGGCGGCCTGGCGGGCGCCGCGGCTGCCGCGGTTCATGCTGCCGCCCGGCGACCTCAAGCGCATCGTGGTCGGCCGCGCCCCCGGCTGCCAGTTCGTCCTCACCGACCTGACCGTCTCCCGGTTCCACGCCGAGATCTACCGGGCCGAGGAGGGCTGGATGATCTCCGATCTCGGGTCGATGAACGGCACCCGCCTCAACGGGTGGCGGCTGACCGGCCCGGCCCGCGTCCGGCCCGGCGACGAGGTCGGCTTCGGCAACTCCAGCTTCATCGCCACCGCCCCCTGAACACGACGCCCGGGGTCTCTTGACGTATCGGTAAAGAGTCCTTACTTTTTCTTCCTAGTTAGGAAACTTTCTTAACTAGGAGGCCGCCGTGACCACGTCCGTCCCGGGCACGCCCGGCCTCCTGCGGGTCATCAACGAACGCGCCGCGCTGAGGGCGCTGCTCGACCGGGGGCCGCTGACCCGGCCGCAGATCTCCCGCCTCACCGGCATCTCCAAGCCCACCGCCTCGCAGCTGCTCGCGCGGCTGGAGGAGGCCGGGCTCGTCGTCCGGGACGGGATCCGGGAGGGGCTGCCCGGCCGCACCGCCGAGCTGTACCGGATCAACGGCGCCGCCGCGCACGTCGCGGGCGCCGACGTCACGCCCGCCCGGATCCGGGTCAGCGTCGCCGACCTCACCGGGACGGTCATCGGCGAGCACACGCTGCCGACCCCCGGGCGCACCGGCGTCGACGTGGTCGCCCGCATGGCCGCGGCGCTCGACGGCGCCACCGCGGCCGCGGGGCTCCCGCGTCCCGGTTCTCCCCGCGGCGCCCTCGACCGCGCCGTCATCGGCATCCAGGGCGCGGTCGACCCCGCGACCGGCAGGCTCGGATACGCCTCGCACATCCCCGGCTGGCACATCCCGGACCCGGCCGCGGCGCTGAGCGCCGGCCTCGGCGTGCGCGTCGCGATCGAGAACGACGTCAACCTCGCCGCGCTGGCCGAGCGGGCCGGCGGGCAGGCCGCCGGCGGCGGCGACTTCGTGCTGCTGTGGGTCGCCGACGGCGTCGGCATGGCCGTCGTGCTGAACGGCGCGCTGCACCGGGGCGCCACCGGCGGCGCCGGCGAGATCGGCTACATGCCCGCGGCCGGCGCGCCGCTGATGCGGGACGTGCGCCGCACCCGCACCGGCGGCGTGCACAGCCTCACCGGCGGCGCGGCCGTCCTGAGGCTGATGCGCGAGCACGGCTTCCGGGGGCGGGACGCCGCCACCGCCCTCGGCCGCGCGGCCGCCGACGTCGGGACGGCCGGGACGGCCGGGCGGCGCACGCCCGCGGACGCGGGGGCGCGGGCGGAACGGGCCCTCACCGAACTGGCGACCCGCCTCGGCGCGACCCTCGCCACGGTCGTCGCCGTCCTCGACCCCGCCCTCGTCGTCCTCACCGGCGACGTCCTGCGCGCCGGAGGTGAACCGCTCCGCGCACGCGTCGAACAGCACCTGCACAGCCTGACGATCCCGCGGCCCGAGGTGCGGCTCAGCACCGTCCAGGGCAACCCCGTCCTCGCCGGGGCGCTCCAGCAGGCGCTCCGGGAGACCCGCGACGAGATCTTCTCCGCCGACGTCCCCTGACACCCGGAATCCATCCGCTCCCCCCGAAGGAGAACCGGAGTGCCCACCACCACAAAGCGCCGTTTCGCGGTGGCCCTGGCGGCCACCGGGCTCGGCCTCACGGCCGCCTGCACCGCGGGCGGCGACCAGACCGGCACGGGGCCGGACGCCGACGAGAGGCAGACCATCGAGGTCTGGCACGGCTGGAGCGCCCCGCACGAGGTGAAGGCCTTCGAGGACGCCGTCGCCGGCTTCCGCAAGAGCCGCCCCAACATCACCGTCAAGCTCGTCAAGGGCCAGACCGACGAGCGCATCACCAACGCCATCCGCGGCGGGAACCCGCCCGACGTGGTGTCGTCCTTCAGCACCGACAGCGTCGGGCAATGGTGCCGCAGCGGCGCCTGGCAGAACCTCGCGCCCCACATCGCCGAGTCCAAGCTGGACATGGACCAGTTCCCCCAGGCGGTGCAGAAGTACACCCAGTACAAGGGCACCCGGTGCGCGATGCCGCTGCTGGCCGACGCCTACGGCCTCTACTACAACAAGGACCTCATGAAGGGCGAGCGGCCGCCCAGGACGATGAGCGAGCTGACCGCGCTGGCCAAGAAGCTCACCGTCCGCGACCCGGACCGGACGATCGAGGTCGCCGGGTTCATGCCGTCCGTCCAGTACTACGAGCATCAGGCCCAGCACCTCGCCCCGCAGTTCGGCGTGACGTGGCTGACCGGCGACGGCAAGGCGAACTTCTCCCGAGACCCCGCCTTCAAGGCGTACCTCGAATGGAACAAGAGCCTCATCGACTGGTACGGCTACGACAACGTCAAGACGTTCCTGCGCTCGATGGGCCAGGAGTTCGAGTCGTCCAACCCCTTCCAGAAGGGGAAGGTCGCGATGGCCATCGACGGTGAGTGGCGGACCAAGTTCATCCAGGAGGAGGCTCCCGGGCTGGACTACGGCACCGCGCCCGCCCCCGTCGCCGACGGCCGCGCGTCCGCCTACGGCGGCGGGTTCATCACCGGCACCGTCATCGGGATCCCGCGCGGCGCCGAGCACGGGCGGGCCGCCTGGGAGTTCGTCCGCTACCTCACCACCGACACCGCCGCGCTGGTCACGTTCGCGAACGCGCTGGGGAACGTGCCGTCCACGATCCCGGCGCTGTCGTCACCGGACCTGAGGCTGCCGCCGCAGTTCCGGACGTTCCTCGACGTCTTCGGGCACCCGGCCAGCTCCACGACGCCGCCGACGCCCAACGGCAACGACTACATCGTGCGGTTCCAGAAGTTCGTCCAGGAGCGGTGGGAGCCCGGGAGGGTCGGCGACCTCGACCGGGCGCTGAAAAATCTCGACGGCGAGGTCGACGACGCCCTGAAGCTCGCCGGCGGCTGACCCGTGGCCCCCGGCTCACTGCGCGTCCCCTTCCGCGGGGCGCGGACCGGGACGGCGGCGGCGCGGGCGCGCCGCCGCCGCCGGCTCCGGGTCCTGGCGTTCCTGTCCCCCTGGCTGGCCGGGTTCGGGCTGTTCTTCGCCTACCCGCTGGCCGCCACCGTCTACTTCTCCTTCACCCGCTACAACCTGTTCACGCTGGAGTACGCCGGGCTGGACAACTACACCTACCTCCTGCGCGACGGCGAAGCCTGGACGGCGATGCGGAACACGCTGTGGCTGGTGGCGGTGCTCGTCCCGCTGCGGGTGCTGTTCGGCCTGGGCGTCGCCCAGCTCCTCACCCACATCAGACGCGGCGGCGGCGTGCTGCGCTCGATCCTGTACCTGCCGTACCTGATCCCGCCGGTGTCGGCCACGGTCGCGTTCGTGTTCCTGATGAACCCCGGCACCGGCCCCTTCCACACGATCGGCGACCGGCTCGGGGTCGCGCTGCCCGACTTCTTCAACGAGGCGGCCTGGGCCAAGCCCGGCCTGACCCTGCTCGGCCTGTGGGCCGCCGGCGACGTGATGATCATCATGCTGGCGGCGCTGCTGCACGTGCCGCGGTCGCTGTACGAGGCCGCCGCCATCGACGGCGCCGGCGCCTGGGCCCGGTTCCGGCACATCACGCTGCCGACCGTCTCCCCCGTGCTGGCGTTCTGCGCCGTCACCGGGGTCATCGAGACGCTGCAGTACTTCACCCAGCCGATGGTGGCCGGCAAGGTCGCCTCGGGCCGCGCCGACCTGCCCGGCACCCACTACGCGCCCGGCTACCCGGACGGCTCCACGCTGACGTTCCCGCAATGGCTGTACGACCAGGGCTTCCGGCAGTTCAACATGGGCTACGCCTGCGTGCTGGCGCTGGTCATGTTCGCCACCGCCATGGTGTTCACCCTGTTCCTGCTCCGCCGGTTCGACGCCTTCGCCGGCGAGGAGGCCCGGTGACCGCGGGAAGCCGGTCGCGGCGGATGCTGCTGTGGATCGCCGTGCACGCCACCGCCGTCGCCATCGCCGTGATGTTCCTCGCCCCGCTGGCGTTCATGGCGCTGACCGCCGTGATGTCCGACCGGCAGGCGCTCGGCGGCGACCTGTGGCCGCGCGGCTGGCACCCGGCGAACTTCGCCGAGGTGTTCAGCGGCGACATGGTCCGCTGGACGGTCAACAGCACCGTCTACGCGACCCTGTCCACGGTGTTCATGCTGGTGTCGAGCGTCCCGGTGGCGTACGCGCTGGCCCGGTTCCGTTTCCGCGGCCGCAGGCTCGCGCTGGTCGTGGTGATCTCGGCGATGATGCTGCCGCCGCAGGTCACCATGGTGCCGCTGTACATCGTGTGGGCCCGGCTCGGCCTGACCGGCACGCTGTGGCCGCTGATCGTCCCGCAGCTGTTCGGGGACGCGTTCTCCATCTTCCTGCTGCGCCAGTTCCTCGTGACGATCCCCCGCGAGTACGCCGACGCCGCCCGGGTGGACGGCTGCGGCGAGCTGCGCACGATGCTGCGGGTCGTCCTGCCGATGGCGAAGCCGGCGCTGGCCGCGGTCGCGCTGTTCCAGTTCTTCTACTGCTGGAACGACTACTTCCGGCCGCTCGTGTACGCCGACCCGGACCACTGGACGCTCGCCATCGGCGTCGCGACGTTCCGCGCGGCGCACCATGTGGAGTGGAATCTCACCATGGCCGCGACGCTGCTGACGATCCTGCCGGTGCTGGTCGTGTTCTTCCTCGCCCAGCGGGTCTTCGTCCAGGGCGTCACGTTGACGGGAGTGAAGGGTTGAAGCTGACTGTCATCGGGGGTGGCTCGACCTACACCCCGGAACTGGTCGACGGGCTCGCGCGGGCGCACGGGTCGCCGGCGGTGTCGGAGCTGGTACTCGCCGACCCGGACGCCGCGCGGCTGGAGGTCGTCGGGGGGCTCGCCGCGCGGATGCTCGCCCGCGCCGGCCATCCC
Source organism: Actinomadura sp. 3N407 (assembly GCF_052245875.1). NCBI lineage: Bacteria > Bacillati > Actinomycetota > Actinomycetes > Streptosporangiales > Thermomonosporaceae > Actinomadura > Actinomadura sp. 3N407. Next base: position 56,762 of record NZ_JBQQBP010000016.1, on the reverse strand, counting down.
GCGAAGGTGGTGACCACGGGCGACCTCGACGCGGCGGTGACGGGCGCGACGATCGTGCTGCTGCAGCTGCGGGTCGGCGGCCAGGCGGCCCGGCACGTGGACGAGACCCTCCCGCTGTCCCGCGGCCGCGTCGGGCAGGAGACCACCGGCGCGGGCGGGCTGGCCAAGGCGCTGCGCACCGTCCCCGTCGTGCTGGACATCGCCGCCCGCGTGGCCGCCCGCGCGCCGGGCGCGTGGATCGTGGACTTCACCAACCCCGTCGGGATCGTCACCCGCGCCCTGCTGGACGCCGGTCACCGCGCGGTCGGGCTGTGCAACGTCGCGATCGGGGTCCAGCGCCGCGTCGCCGCCCTCCTCGGCGTCCCGCCCGGCCGGGTGAGCCTGGGCCACGCCGGGCTCAACCACCTCACCTGGGTGCGGTCGGTGCGGCTGGACGGGCAGGACGTCCTGCCCGGCCTGCTCGACCGGTACCCGGACGAGCTCGCCGCGATCGCCGGTCTCCCCGCCTCCCTCGTCCGCGGTCTCGGCGCCGTCCCGTCGTACTACCTGCGGTACTTCTACGAGCACGACCGGGTGGTCGAGGAACAGCGCGGCGCGCCGTCGCGGGCCGAGCACGTCGCCGCGCTCGAACGCGACCTCCTGGCCGGGTACGCCGACCCCGCCCTCGACACCAGGCCCGCCCGGCTGGACGAACGCGGCGGCGCCTTCTACTCCGAGGCCGCCGTGCAGCTCGTCGCGTCCCTGCTGGGCGACCGCGGCGACGCGCAGGTCGTCAACGTCCGCAACCACGGCACGCTGCCCTTCCTGGACGACCGCGCCGTCATCGAGGTGCCGGCGCGGATCGCCGCGTCCGGGCCGGTTCCGCTGCCCGTCCCGCCCGTCGAGCCGCTGTTCGCCGGTCTGATCGCGCACGTGGCGGCCTACGAGGAGCTGGCGCTGGACGCGGCGCTGCGCGGCGGCGTCGGCCGGGTCGCCGCCGCGCTGCTCGCGCACCCCCTCATCGGCCAGGCGGACGTGGCGGACCGCCTCGCGCGCGACCTGGTCGCCGCCAACCGCGCCCACCTCCCGTGGGCCGTGTGATGGGGGCTCTCGAGGGCGTGCTGGTCGCCGTCGACGGCGGCAACAGCAAGACCGACGCGGCCGTCGTCGGGGCCGGAGGGGAACTGCTCGCCACCGCGCGAGGCGGGGGGTTCCGCCCGCGGGCGGCCGGGCTCGACGCCGCGCTCGACGTCCTGTCGGAGACCATCGGCGCCGTGCTGCGCGACGCCGGCGCCGATCCCGGCGACGTCGTCCACCTCGCCGCCTACATGGCCAACGTGGACTTGCCCGGCGAGGAGGAACGTCTGGAGAAACTGCTGCTCACCCGGGGCGCCGCCCCGAGCGTGACCGTGGGCAACGACACGTTCGCGCTGCTGCGCAGCGCCGTCACCGGGGGCTGGGGCGTCGCCGTCGTCTGCGGCGCGGGCATCAACTGCGCCGGCGTCGCCCCGGACGGGCGCACGGCCCGCTTCCCCTCGCTCGGCGCCCACACCGGCGACTGGGGCGGCGGATCCGAACTGGGCCGCGCGGCGCTGTGGCACGGCATCCGCGGCGAGGACGGCCGCGGCCCTCGCACGGCGCTGACCGCCGCGGTCGCCGCCCACTTCGGTGTGGGCCGGGCCATCGACGCCGGTCTCGGGATTCACACCGGCGAGTTCGACGAGGGCCGCCTCACCGGCCTCGCGCCGGTCGTCCTCGACATCGCCGAGGCAGGCGACGACGTGGCCCGCGGGGTCGTGTCCCGGCTCGCCGACGAGATCGCGATCCTCGGCTCGGTCGCCCTCCGCCGCCTGGATCTGCTCGACACGCCCGCCGACGTGGTCCTCGGCGGCGGCGTCCTGGCCGCCCGCCGCCCGCTTCTCATGGACGCCGTCGCCGAACGCTACGCGGCGCTCGCTCCGCAGGCCCGCCTCCTGGTCCCCGGCGACCCTCCGCTCCTCGGCGCAGCCCTCCTCGCCTTGGACCACATGTCCGCCCCGCCCGCCGCCCACGAAATCCTCCGGACGACCTTCCGCCGCCCTTGACGCTGTAAGGTCCGGCCTGGCGGCCGGCGGGTCAGAGCGGCGGGCGGCGCGACTCCCAGGGGGTGCTGAGGACGACCGTCGTGCGCGTCGCGACGTTCGCGGCGGCGCGGATCCTCTGCAGCAGGTCCTCCAGCTCGTTCGGCGACCCGACCCGCACCTTGAGGATGTAGCTCTCCTCCCCCGCCACCGAATGGCACGCCTCGATCGCCTGCAGATGGGCGAGCCGGTCGGGCGCGTCGTCGGGGGCGGCCGGATCGATCGGCTTGATCGAGATGAACGCGGTCAGCGGCAGCCCGATCTGGCGGCTGTCCAGCTGCGCCGCGAACCCGGTGATGACCCCGCGCTTCTGCAGCCGCCGCACGCGCTGATGCACGGCCGACACCGACAGGCCGGTCTCCTTCGCCAGGTCGGTGAAACTCATCCGCCCGTCGTCGGCCAGCAGGGCCATGATCTGACGATCGATCTCCTCCACGCGGGAAATCTAGCGTGCCCGGGCCGGTTTCCGGGACCCTTTTCCGCGGCGGCCGGCCGCGCGGGCCCTAACGGCGCGCGGTGCGCAGGGGACCGCAGCTGCCGCGGACGACGAGTTCGGTCGGCAGCAGGACGGGCCCTCCCCTGCCCCGGCGGGCGGGCTCGCGCAGCAGCATCTCGCAGGCGCGGTAACCGATGTCGTGGCCGGGGCGGGCGACGGCGGTGAGCGGCGGGTCGCACAGCTCCGCCCACGCGACGTCGTCGACCATCGCGATCGACACGTCGGCGGGCACCCGCAGGTCCAGTTCGCGGGCCACCAGGACGGCGGCCTCGCCGAGCAGGTGCCCGGCGGCGAGGACGGCGGTGACGTCGTCGCGGCGCTGCAGCAGCCCGGCGGCGGCCGCGTAGGCGGCGTCGCTGGCGGGGCGGGCGGCGACGACCAGGTCCTCCTCCACCTGCACGCCGAGCTGGGCGAGGGTGGTGCGGAACGCGTCCTCCCGCACGCGCGACGGGCTGCCGGGGGCGGCGCCGAGGAAGCCGATGCGGCGGTGCCCGAGCCCGGTCAGGTACTCGGTGACCGACCGCACGCCGCCGGCGTCGTCGGCGAGGACGGCGGGGATCTCGGGCAGCCCCGGCGGGACGCGGCCCGCGAACACGACGCTGGAGCACACGCGGGCGGCGCCGCGCCAGTCGGCCTCGGTCCCGGCGGGCATCGCGATGACGCCGTCGACGCGCTGCCCGACGAGCCGTTCGACGATCTCGGCCTCGCGGGACGGGTCGCCGTGCGCGGCGTCCACGATGACGTGCTCGCCGAGGGTGCGGGCGCAGGCGAGCACGCCGGCGATCAGCTCGGCGCAGAACGGGTCGGTGACGTCGGGGACGATCAGGCCGATGCCGCCGCTGCGGCGCAGCTTGAGGCCGCGGCCGAGCGCGCTCGGGCGGTAGTCCAGGTCGCGGGCCGCGGCCAGGACGCGCTCGCGGGTGGCGGTGCTGACCGACCCGGTGCCGGAGAACACCCGTGACACCGTGGCGATGCCGACGCCCGCCGACGCCGCCACGTCCTTGATCGTCGCCGGCCGCGGCGTCATCCGGTCACCGCCCTTCCGCCCGGGGTTTTCGATCACCATCTCATGAACGTCTCTCCCCTGGAAACGATTCCATGGGGTTTACTCCGGTAAGTGCGACATAATCCCTGTTCGTCAGGGGCTAATGGAAACGTTTCCATGAAGGGGTTCCGATGGCAAAGATCGTTCTGGACCGGGTCGACAAGGTGTACTCCGGCGGCGTCAAAGCCGTGGACGCCCTCGACCTGGAGATCCGCGACGGCGAGTTCATGGTGCTGGTCGGCCCGTCCGGCTGCGGCAAGTCCACCGCGCTGCGGATGATCGCCGGCCTGGAGGAGATCACCGGCGGGAAGATCTCCATCGGCGAGCAGGTCGTCAACGACCTCGCGCCCAAGGACCGCGACATCGCGATGGTCTTCCAGAACTACGCCCTCTACCCGCACATGACCGTCGAGCAGAACCTGGCGTTCGGCCTCAAGCTGCGCGGCACGCCGAAGGCGGAGATCAAGCAGAAGGTCCGCGAGGCCGCCAAGATGCTCGGCCTGGAGCAGTACCTGGCGCGCAAGCCGGCCGCGCTGTCGGGCGGCCAGCGGCAGCGCGTCGCCATGGGCCGCGCGATCGTCCGCCAGCCGCAGGCGTTCCTGATGGACGAGCCGCTGTCCAACCTGGACGCCAAGCTCCGCGTGTCCATGCGCGCCTCGCTCAGCCAGCTGCACGAGCGCCTCGGCGTCACCACCGTGTACGTCACCCACGACCAGGTCGAGGCCATGACGCTCGGCTCGCGCGTCTGCGTGCTGCGCGACGGCCAGCTGCAGCAGGTCGACACCCCGCAGCGGCTGTTCGACAACCCGGTCAACCTGTTCGTGGCGGGCTTCATCGGCTCCCCCGCGATGAACTTCGTCACCGCCGAGCTGACCTCCGGCGACGGCGGCGCCCAGGTCTCCTTCGCCGGGTACACGCTGCCCGTCCCGGCCTCGGTGCTCGGCGACCGGCCGGGCCTGCAGAACTACCTCGGCCGCCAGATCGTCCTCGGCATCCGCCCGTCGGACTTCGAGGACGCCGCGCACGCCAAGCCCGAGTGGGCGCCGATGGCGGTCCGCAGCAGCGTCACCGAGGAGCTGGGCAGCGAGATCAACGTCATCTTCGCCATCGACGCCCCGCCGGTCGAGCACAAGGACACCGCCGACCTGGCCTCCGACGCCGCCGAAGGCGAGGAGGACATGACGATCCCGCTGATCGACAACAAGGCGCTGTGGACGGCCCGGGTCAACTCCCGCTCGCACGTGCGCCCGGGGCAGCACGTGGACCTCGCCGTCGACACCCGCCGGCTGCACTTCTTCGACCCGTCCAGCGGCCTGGCCGTCGGGCACCCGGACGCCGCCCTCCGGCACGGCGCGCAGGACGGGGCGTCCCTGCGCAAGTCCGGCTGACCGTCCCCCGCCGAACGACGGTGCCCACGGCCTGCGCAGGCCGTGGGCACCGTCCCTTTCCGGGGTCTTCGGCGGACCGTCCTCACTTCACCGAGCCGGCGAGCACTCCCTGCACGAAGTAGCGCTGGAAGGCGAAGAACACCGCCAGCGGGACGATCAGCGACAGGAACGCGCCGGGCGCCAGGACGTCGATGTTGCCGGTGAACTGCCGCATCTGCGACTGCAGCCACTTGGTCATCGGCTGCGCCTCGGTGTCGGCGAACACCAGCGCGACCAGCAGGTCGTTCCACACCCACAGGAACTGGAAGATGCCGAGCGAGGCGATCGCCGGGCCGCCCAGCGGGAAGATCACCCGCCGGAAGATCGTCCACTCCGAGCCGCCGTCCATCCGCGCCGCCTCGAGGAGGTCCCGGGGGATCGCCGCGAAGAAGTTGCGCAGCAGGAAGATCGCGAACGGCAGCCCGAACGCGACGTGGAACAGCACCACGCCGGTGACGGACCCGAACATCTGGAACCCGCCGAACTCGATGTTCCCGTACAGCTTGGCGACCGGGATCAGCGCCACCTGGACGGGCACCACCAGCAATGCCACCACCACCAGGAACAGCCAGTCGCGCCCGGGGAACTCCATCCACGCGAACGCGTAGGCCGCCAGCGAGGCGATCGCCACCACCAGCAGCGTCGCCGGGACGGTGATCAGCACGGTGTTCCAGAACGAGTCGACGAAGTCGGCCTTGTCCAGCAGCGCCGAGTACGACTCGACGGTCAGCTGCGTCGGCTCGGTCAACACGTTCCACCAGCCGCCGGCGGCGTTGTCCTCGTTGGAGCGCAGCGACGCCACCAGCAGCCCGAGCGTCGGCACCAGCCAGAACAGCGCGATCAGGACCAGCACCGCCTGCGCCGCGCCGCCGCCGACGCGGCCGACGACGCGGGCGGCCACGCCCCGCCGCGGCGCCCCCGCCGCGCCGTTCTCGCCGCCGGCCTCGGACGGCACCTGGGCGGCCTTCTCCGCGGTGCTCATTTGCGCTCCTGCCGAATTCGCCGGACGTTGAACAGCATGGCGGGCGCCACCAGCACGAACAGCAGCACGGCGATGGCGCTGCCGGCGCCCTGGTTGTTGCCGCCGCCGAACGACTCGATCCACATCTCCAGCGCCAGCACGCTGGCGTTCGGATCGCCGCCGCCGATGATGTACACCAGGTCGAACACCTTCAGCACGTTGATGGTCAGCGTCACCAGCACCACCATCAGGACGGGCGCCAGCAGCGGGATCGTCACCCGCCGGAACACCTGCCATTCGGTGGCGCCGTCCACGCGGGCGGCCTCCAGCGCGTCGCGGGGGATGGCGGCGAGCCCGGCGGCGATCAGCACCATCGCGAACCCGGCCCACACCCACAGGTACGACCCGATGATCGCTGGTGTGATCAGGGTGCCGCCGAGCCACTCCGCGCCCCGGTAGGCGGCGGTGAAGTTGTCGGCGGGCAGCCGGATCGTGTACGAGCCGTCGGGCACCTTCGTCATCGTGAACGTGCCGTCGGCGCCGGTGGTGGCGGTGGCGACCACCTTCCCGTCCCGCACCGCCTCGACCTGGACGCCGGGCAGCCCGCTCTCGCCCGCGTTGGGGGCGTTCGGCTGCCCGCCGCCGCCCTTGGTGAAGTCGAACCACACCGTCCCGCTCAGCTGCCCCGGCCTGGCGGGCGGCGGCTGCGCGGCCGGCTCGGCGTCCTCCGGCACGTACTCCGGCTTGACCTTCACCAGGGGGACGAGCGCGCTCTGCCCGGCGGTGTAGGAGTCGACCGTGACCACGCCGCCGGCCTCCGCGCGGACCGGCTGGTCGCCGCCGCGGGGCCCGGCGCCCGGGTAGCTCGTCTCCTTCGCGAACGTGTCGTGGATCGCGACCATCGCGGCGTTCGCCACGCCCTTGTCGGGGTCCTGCTGGTACACCAGCCGGAAGATCACGCCGGAGGCGAGGAACGAGATCGCCATCGGCATGAACACCACGAGCTTGAACATCGTCGACCACCGGATCCGCTCGGTGAGGACGGCGAACAGCAGCCCGACGATGGTCACCACGGTCGGCGCCACCACGACCCAGATGGCGGTGTTGCGGACCGCGATGAGGTTCTCGCGCCCCTGGAAGACCCCGGTGTAGTTGTCCGCGCCGACGAACGTGTCGCCCGAGGCGTCGAACACACTGCGGATCACCGAATAGACGATCGGGTAGACCACGAGGAACCCGAGCAGCACCAGCGCCGGCAGCAGGAACGTCAGGGCCAGCCACGACGGCGGGGTCAGCCGCTCGCGTCCCCGGCGCTCGCGGGGCGGGGCGGGGGCGGGTTCGGCGACGGCGGCGGCGCCGCCGGCCGTCACGGCCGGCGGCACCCCCTCATCTTTCGGAGCCTTCATGCAGGGTTCCCTACTTGTACGCCTCGGCCGCCTCGGCCTCCAGCTTGTCCTGGGTGCCCTTGACGTCCGTCGGGTTCTCCACGAACTGGCGCAGCGCCTCCCACTCGCCGGCGCCGGGGGTCGCGCCGAACGCGGCGGGCGCGAGGTCGGACATGTCGTAGCGGGCGGCCTCGCCGGCCTGCTGCAGCTGGGCGATCAGCTCCTTGGCGATCGGGTCGGAGTAGGCGTCCGGCGGGACGTTCTTGTTGGGCGTCAGGTAGCCGCCGAGCCCGGCCCAGACCTTGCCGGCCTCGGGTGAGGCGAGGAACTTCATCAGCTCCTGCGCGCCCTTGCCGTCCTTCAGCGCGACGGCGGTGTCGCCGCCGAGGATCGCCGGGGCGGTGTCGCCGGCCTTGGGGAAGGCGAACACCTTGGCGTCGGTGCCGACCTTGGCCTCGGTGGTGGCGATGTTGGCGGCGGCGAAGTCGCCGCCGTAGACCATGGCGGCCTTCTCCTGGCCGAACACCTGGGTGACCGACTCGTCGAACTTGGTCTTGGTCGCGGTCGCGACACCGCCGTTGAGGAAGTCGGGCTTGCCCCAGATCTGCGCGAGCGTCTCCAGCGCCTTGCCGACCGTCGGGTCGGTCCACTTGATCTCGTGCTTGGCCAGCTTGTCGTAGTTCTCCGGCCCGGCCTGCGAGAGGTAGACGTTCTCGAACCAGTCGGTCAGCGTCCAGGAGTCCTGCGGCCCGGCGGCCAGCGTGAACGGCGTGGTGCCCGAGTTCTGCAGGGTGGTCGAGCTCTTCACCAGCTCGTCCCACGTCGCCGGCGGCTGCACGCCCGCGTCGGAGAACGACTGCGGCCGGTACCACAGGATCGACTTGTAGGCGGCCTTGATCATCACGCCGTAGGCCTTGCCGTCGGCGGAGCCGAGCTCCTTCCAGTACGGCGCGAAGTTCTTCTCGATCTCCGCCACCACGTCCGCCCCGAGGGGCTTGAGCGAACCCTTCTCGGCGTACTGGCGCATCAGGCCCGGCTGCGGCAGGACCGCCACGTCCGGCGGGTTCCCGGCCGAGATGCGCGGGCCGAGGAACGCGTCGGTGTTCTCACCGGTGGAGGCGTAGTTGACCTTCGCCCCGGTCTTCTTCTCGAACGCCTGCAGCACCTTGCGGAAGTTCTCTTCCTCCGGGCCGGTCCACTTGGCCGCGACCTCGATCGTGGTGCCCTTGAGCTCCCCGCCGCCGGCGGGCGTCGACCCGTCGCCGCCGCCGTCGTCGCCGCCGCACGCGGCGGCCGATGACAGGAGCAGTCCCGCCGCTACGGCGGCTCCCATCACACGCCTTCCGAAACCGGCGGAGCCGGGCCGGGGGGTGTGGGGGGTCGTCCCCCCACGAGCGAAGCTGACCCTCATCCTTCATCCTCCCTGGACGACCCGGCGTCGTCCGATCCCCAGATCGACGCGCCGGACTCGATATCGAAGAAGTGCAGGCGACCGGTGTCGACTCGGATCGTCACCGGGTCGCCGACCTTCACGCGGGTGCGCGGGCTGAACCGCGCGACCAGGTCCGTGCGCGGGGCCTCCAGCTTCCCCAGCACGTCGGTGCCCGCGTCGCGGGCGAGCTCCTTGGTGTCCTCGGTGACGACCTGGGACGCCTCGATCGCGAAGTGGACGAGCACGTCCGAGCCCATCGCCTCCACCAGGTCCGCGGTGGAGGTCAGCGTGGATCCCTCCCGGGTCTCCACGAGCTCGGAGTCCTCCATGTCCTCGGGGCGGATTCCGACGGCGACGTCGGCCCCGAGGTGCGACGCCAGGGCCGGGCGCTCGGTCAGCACCCGGGCCGGAAGCGTCAGGGTCGTATCGCCGATCTCCAGGCGCGGGTTGTCCGCGTCCCCGGTCAGCGTGCCCCGCAGCAGGTTCATGGCGGGTGAGCCGATGAACCCGGCGACGAACAGGTTCGCCGGCCTGTCGTAGAGCTCCTGGGGCGGTGCGACCTGCTGCAGTTCGCCCTTCTTCATCACCGCGACCCGGTCGCCGAGCGTCATCGCCTCGGTCTGGTCGTGGGTGACGTAGATGGTGGTGACCTCCAGGTCGCGCTGGATCCTGGCGATCTCGGCGCGCATCTGGACGCGGAGCTTGGCGTCCAGGTTGGACAGCGGCTCGTCCATCAGGAACGCCTGCGGCTCGCGGACGATCGCGCGGCCCATCGCGACGCGCTGCCGCTGCCCGCCCGACAGGTTGCGCGGCTTGCGGGACAGGTGCTCGGTGAGGCCGAGGGTCTCGGCGGCGCGGTCGACCCGCTCCCTGATCTCGGCCTTCGGCAGCTTGCGCAGCGACAGCCCGAACCCGATGTTGTCGCGGACCGACAGGTGCGGGTAGAGGGCGTAGCTCTGGAACACCATCGCGACGTCGCGGTCCCGTGCCGGCACCCGGTTCACGACCCGGCCGCCGATCGTGACCTCGCCCTCGGAGATGTCCTCCAGGCCGGCGACCATCCGCAGCGCGGTCGTCTTTCCGCAGCCCGATGGGCCGACCAGGACCAGGAACTCCCCGTCGGCGATGTGGAGGTTCAGGTCGGTCACGGCCCGCGTGCCGTCGGGATAGACCTTCCCGACGCTGGTCAGATCGACCTCTGCCACGGCGTCTCCTCTTCTTTACGGCACGGATTCGTCCAGCACGGCGGGACCGGTCCCGCAATGCGGAAGGAACATGACTTACCCCCGCGTAACAATGAAGGTGGTACATGGCGGACGACCCGCGCCGGCGCCCGCGCCCAGGCGGTCAGTCCACGATCACCAGACCGCGCCCGGTGACGTTCATCGGCTCGTAGCCGTCCTCGGTGCACACCACGATGTCCTCGATGCGGGCGCCGTGCGGCCCGGGGTAGATGCCAGGCTCGATCGAGAACGCCATGCCCGGCTCCAGCGGCTCCAGGTTGCCCGCGACGATGTAGGGGTCCTCGTGCGACTCCAGCCCGATGCCGTGCCCGGTGCGGTGGAAGAAGTGCTCGCCGTGCCCGGCCGCCGCGATGACGTCGCGCCCGGCGGCGTCCACCGCCTCGGGCGTCGCCCCGGGACGGACGGCCTCGCACGACGCGCGCTGCGCCTCCTCCAGCACCGCGTAGTACTCCCGGTACTCGGCGGGCGGCTCCCCCACGCAGTAGTTGCGGGTCGAGTCCGAGCAGTAGCCGCTCGGCATCGTCCCGCCGATGTCGACCACCACCGGCTCGCCGGGCCCGATCACCCGGTCCGACGGCTCGGCGTGCGGGTTCGCCCCGTTCGGGCCGGACCCGACGATGACGAAGTCGACGCGCGCGTGCCCCTCGGCGGTGATCGCGTCGGCGATGTCGCGGGCGACCTCGCGTTCGGTGCGGCCCGCCTTCAGGAGACCGGGCACCCGGCGGTGCACGCGGTCGATCGCCGCGCCCGCCTCGCGCAGCGCCGCGACCTCGGCGGCGCTCTTGCGCATCCGCAGCTCCCGCAGCACTCCCCCGGCCGCGACCTGCTCGGCGCCCGGCAGCGCGGCGCGGAACCGCAGCGCCATGACCGCCCACATCCGGTCGGCCACGCCCACCGTCCGCACGTCCCCGGGCAGGCGCCCGGCGACCAGCGCGTACGGGTCGGCGGTCTCGTCCCACGGCACCAGCTCGACGCCGAGGGAACCGGCCGGCGACTCCCGCGCCGCGGGCAGCTCCAGCCGCGGGACGACCAGGAACGCCTCGCCTCCGGCCGGGACCACCAGGCAGGTGAGCCGCTCCAGCTCCTTGGCGTCGTACCCGGTGACGTAGCGCAGGTCCGGGCCGGGCGTCAGCAGCACCGCCCCGAGTCCCGCCTTCGCCGCCGCGTCCCGCACCAGGCCGAGCCTCTCGCGCGGATACAACTCCGTCGTCACACCCGTCTCCCTTCTCCGATCCCTCCAGTGGCCGGTACCAGGATCCCAGAGGCGCGTCCGCGCGCCGCCGCCCCGACCGGCGTGGGAACATGTGGCCCATGAGCGGGCTGATGCTGCTGGACACGCCGTCGTTGTACTTCCGCGCCTTCTTCGGGGTCCCCGAGTCGGTCACCGCGCCCGACGGCACGCCGGTGAACGCCGTGCGCGGGCTCATCGACATGATCGCGCGGCTCGTCCAGGACCGGTCGCCGGACCGCCTCGTGTGCTGCATGGACGCCGACTGGCGGCCCGCGTTCCGCGTCGAGGCGCTGCCGTCCTACAAGGCGCACCGGGTGGCCGAGGACGGCGGCGACCAGACGCCCGACGCGCTGGAGGCGCAGCTGCCCCTCATCGACGCGGTGCTGGACGCGTTCGGGCTGGCGCGCGCGGGCGTCCCCGGGTACGAGGCCGACGACGTCATCGGGACCCTGGCGGTGCGGGGCGCGGCGGACGGCCCGGTCGACATCGTGACCGGGGACCGCGACCTGTTCCAGCTCGTGGACGACCGGGCCCCGGTCGCCGTCCTGTACACGGCGCGCGGCATCAGGAACCTGCAGGTGATGGGCGAGAAGGAGATCGCGGCCAAGTACGGCATCCCGGGCCGCGGCTACGGCGACTACGCGACGCTGCGCGGCGACCCCAGCGACGGCCTGCCCGGCGTCCCGGGCGTCGGCGACAAGACCGCCGCCGCGCTGGTCACCCGGTTCGGCTCGGTCGAGGAGATCCTCGCCGCGCTGGACTCCGGCACCGACGCGGGGTTCCCGGCGGGCGCGCGGCGCCGGATGGAGGCCGCACGCGACTACCTGACGGCCGCCGAGACGGTCGTCAGGGTCGTCACCGACATCGACGCGCCCGAGCTGGCGGCGCTGGACGACCGGCTCCCCGCCGGGGCGCGCGACCCCGAGGCGCTCATCGAGCTGGCCGACCGCTGGAACCTCACCGGCCCCGTCAACCGCCTGCTGAACGCCCTGGCCCGCTAGCCGCGCCCCGGCCGCCGATCGTCGCTGCAAATTTCCCCAAAAGTGTCAGATGACGCAGACAGGGCGTTCTCGCGCGTGCAGCATCCACAACGGTGATGGGTTCTCATGGGCACATGAGCGACCGGTACCCGCGGCACTGGGCCTCACCGCCCCACTCCCCCCAACTGCCGTGGGTACCGGTTCACCCGCCCGCCGGAACCGGAGACGCACACCCGTGAGCGAGCATCCGCTGACACGGAGGACCACGGCGCACGGCGGCCCGGCCGCCGGCCCCGGCGCCGCGTTCTGGGACGCCCTGGACCCCGCGGCGCGCGCGGCGCTCCGCGGGGTCTCGCGGCCGCGCAGGTACCAGCCGAGGATGCCGCTGTGCTACCAGGGCGACGATTCCGATCACCTCATCGTCATCGAGTCCGGCTGGGCGAAGGTGACCTCCGCCAGCGAGGACGGCCGCGAGGTGGTGCTCGCCGTGCGCGGGCCCGGCGACCTGGTGTGCGAGAGCGCGGTGCTCGGCCGCCGGGAACGGTCGGCGACGGTGACCGCGCTCGGCCCGCTGCTGGGGCTGGTCGTGCCCGCCTCCCGGTTCACCGGCTTCCTGGACGCCCATCCCGGCGTGTGGCTGCTGGTCAGCGGCACGTTCGTGGGCCGGCTCGACGACGCCGACCGCCGGCTGCAGGCGCACGTGTCCGCGCAGGGCGCGCGGCGGCTGGCGATCCTGCTGTCCGACCTGGCGGAGCGGTCGGCGCGGCAGGTCCCGCCGGACGCCTCCGGCGGCGTCGTGATCGGCCCGCCGCTGTCCCAGGAGGAACTCGGCAGCTGGATGGACTCCTCGCGCGAGACGGTCGCGCGGGCGCTCGGCACGCTGCGTGGCGAGGGCCTGGTCCGCACCGGGCGGCGGAAGATCACCGTGGTGGATCCGCCGGGGCTGCGGGCGTTCGCGCGGCGGTCGGAGTAGCCGCACCGCCCGATGCCTTTACATTGTAGATTTTTTGTGGGGCGGCGGGGTCCGTCCCGTACCCTCGATGCTGTGCCGCGCCGACCGCTGCGACTGCGTACCGCCGAGGCCGACGCCGAGGTCCGGGCCGGGCTCGACCGGGTCCGCGCCGAGTACTCGGTGCCCGGCCCGTTCCCGCCGGCCGTCCTCGCGGAGGCCGCCGGGCCCGCGGCGCCCGAGGACGGCCGCGCCGACCTGCGCGGCGTCCCCTTCTTCACCCTCGACCCGCCCGGCTCCCTCGACCTCGACCAGGCCATGCACCTGGAACGGCGCGGGTCCGGGCACCGGGTCCGGTACGCCATCGCCGACATGGCCGGGTTCGTCCGGCCGGGCGGCGCGCTCGACGCCGAGGCGCGCGCACGCGGCGTCACGCTCTACCTGCCCGACGCCAACGCGCCGCTGCATCCGCGCCGCCTGTCGGAGGGCACCGCGAGCCTGCTGCCGGGCCGGGACCGCCCGGCCGTGGCGTGGACGATCGACGTCGACGACACCGGCCGGATCACCGATGTGGACGTCCGCCGCGCCGTCGTCCGCAGCCACGACCGGCTCGACTACGCGGGCGCCCGGCACGACGACGGCGACCCCCGCATCGCGCTGCTCGGCGAGATCGGCGAGCGGCTCATCGCGGCGGAGGCCGCGCGCGGCGGCGTCAGCCTCCCCCTGCCCGAGCAGGAGGTCGTGCACGCGAACGGCGGATGGGCGCTGAAGCTGCGCGGCGACCTCGCGACCGAGGCGTGGAACGCGCAGATCTCGCTGCTGACCGGGCGGGCGGCGGCGCGGATGATGCTGGACGGCGGCGTCGGGCTGCTGCGCACCATGCCGCCCGCGCCCGCCGAGGCCGTCGCGCGGCTGCGGCTGGCCGCCCGCGCCCTCGGCGTCGCCTGGCCCGGCGACTCCTCCTACGGCGACATCGTCCGCGCGCTCGACCCGTCCCTGCCCCGGCACGCCGCGTTCCTGCACGACGCGGCGGGGCTGATGCGCGGCGCAGGCTACACCGCGTTCGACGGGACGCCGCCGGAGCAGGCGGCGCACGCCGCGGTCGCCGCCCCGTACGCGCACGTGACCGCGCCGATCCGGCGGCTGGCCGACCGGCACGCGACCGAGGTGTGCCTGGCGCTGGCGGCGGGGCGTCCCGTCCCCGGGTGGGTGCGCGAGGCGCTGCCGGAGCTGCCGGAGGTGATGCAGCGGGCGCTGCGCCGCGCCGCGGACGTCGACCACGCCTGCGTCGACCTCGTCGAGGCGCTGCTGCTGCGCGACCACGTCGGGGAGGTCTTCGACGCGGTGGTGGTGGACGTGAGCGCCGACCGTTCCGGAGGGCGCGTCCAGCTGGTGACGCCGCCGGTGTTCGGCCGCTGCGACGGCGGCGGGCTGCCGCTCGGCGAGCAGGTCAAGGTGCGGCTGGAGGAGGCGGACCCGGCGCGGCGCCACGTCCGTTTCTCCCGTGCCGCCTGACCGCCCCGCCTGACCGGCCGGCCGGTCTCACCCGGGCGGTCAGCGGCGGCGGGTGCGGGCGCGGCGGCGCGGGCGCCAGTTCGTGCTCGTCCCGATGCCGGCGAAGTGGAGCGCGATCAGCAGCAGGCCGAGCAGGGTCAGCGTCCCGTTGTTGACGGCGTCCGAGGAGATGTCGGCCAGGTCGAACAGCAGGGCCAGGGCGAAGACGGCCGCGGCGGCGATCGCGAGCATGGGGGGCCTTCCAGTGGGTCGGGGGCATCTCTCGCTCCCACCAGATGTCCGCGCACCGGGCGCGCAAACCGCGTCTTCCTTTTCGGCCTGTCCGAATCCCGGCGGACGGCGGTTTCCCGCGTCAGGCGGCGGTGGGGCGCAGGCTCTCGCCGAGTTCCTCGGTGACGGCGGCGTTGAGCCGGTAGGCGGTCTTGACCTCGTCGATGACGCGGTCCTGCTCGGCGGCGTCCCAGGGCGCGGCGTCCAGGAGGCCGCGGTAGCGGTCCTTGTACGCCTTGGGCTTGCCGGGGAAGCGGTAGAAGCGGACGCCGTCGTCGCCGGCGGACAGGTCGAGGGTCTTGCGGACCTGGAGCCCGATGTACTGGCCGCCGGACAGGTCGCCCATGTAGCGGGTGTAGTGGTGGGCGACGAAGCCGCCCGGCCAGCCGAAGCACACCTCGCGGAGCCGGTCGCAGTAGCGCGCGGTGGTCGCGCCGGGCTCGATGCGGGCGCGCCATCGGGGGCCGTAGAAGAAGGCCAGGTCCGCCTCCAGGGCGTCGCGGCGGCGCAGGCCGGGAAGGTCGAACGGGCCGGCGACCGGGTCGGGCGCCATCCGGTCGGCGGCGGCCTCCAGCAGCTCGTACACGGGGTGCAGCTGCGCCACCAGGACCGCGTACTCGTCGCGGCCGAGACGGCCCTCGACGAGCGCGCTCATGTAGGCGGAGGTCTCGTTGTCACCGTGGTCGCTCCACGTGGCGGCCCGCAGCCGCGCCGAGAACGCCTCGCCCGCCGCGGCGCCGTCGTTCCGGGCACTGCCGTTCCGGGCACCGTCTGTTCGAGCTCTGTCCATCCGGCTCCTCCTTCGTCCGGGACTTAGGGTAGCCTTACCTAAGTCGCCCGGGAAGGTGTTGCGGTGATGTTTCCCGACGGGACGTCGGCTACTTTACCGACAGGGCGTCGGGAACGTCCAGTCACGTGCTCAGCGCGGCGCGGGCCTCCTCGGTCATGCGGACGACCTCGTGCCGCACCTGGGGGCGCTCGGTGAGGCGCTCGCGGAACGGGATCCGGACGGGGTGCTCGGCGCCGCCGTCGCTGACGGCGAAGTCGATGCCGTCGGCGTCCATCCCGGTCATCCGGGCCGCGGTCGCGCCGGGCCGCCCGGCCAGCGCCCGGCAGATCGTGAGGCAGTCGGCCGCGTGGTCCTCGTTCATGTGCCGCATGATCTGACTCACGACGTCGTCGGTGAAGGGGCCCGCATCGGTCATGGCATCGTCCTTTCCTGCAGGGATGGGCTAAACGGACAGGCCCTTGTAGACGTGGAGGGCGCGCTTCAGCGCGGCGGCGCCGAAACGGAGCTGCCGTTCGACCTCGGCGCCGATCGGGTAGTGCAGGTGCGGGTTGACGTTGGCGACCGGCTTGAAGCGGCGCGGGTTGTGCTTCAGCAGCGGCGTCAGGTCCTCGATGGGCTGCGTGCCGGTCGTCTTGGGGCTGTACTCGCACAGCAGGAGCGCGATGTCGACGCCCTCCTGCTCGAAGTATGCGTCGACCCTCTCGGGGACGAGGGTGCCGTCGGCGTCGTAGAGGTCCTGCCACGGGTGGGCGGAGCCGAACTCGTCGGCCCACTGCCGCCAGGCCGGGGGCAGGGTCGGCAGCCGGGCGGCGTGCACGTGCGCGTCGACGAGCGGACGTCCGTCGAGCATGAACGCCTCCCGTCTCAGGGCCGGATCCGCGTGAGCTCGGCGGCGTAGCGGTGGCCGTTGGCGACGTACATGGCGACCGCCTCCTTGTACCACCGCTCGTCGATGCCGCCGCGCCTGGCGCGTGCGGGGACGCCGAGGGCGGTGTGCTCGGGCGGGACGACGCCGTCCTCGGTCAGGACGGCCCCGGCGCCCACGACGCCCCGGGTCCCGACGCGCGCGCGGTTGAGCACGACCGATCCGGAGCCGATGAGGCAGCGGTCCTCGATGACGCAGCCCTCCAGGTGGACGTTGTGGCCGATCACGCAGTCCGCGCCGATGACGGTCGGCCACGGCGCCGTGGTGTGCACGACGGTGCCGTCCTGGACGGACGTGCGGGCGCCGACGCCGATGGCGCCGTAGTCGCCGCGCAGGACGGCGCCCGGCCAGACGGTGGCCTCCTCCCCCAGGGTCACCGACCCGATGACGGTCGCCCCCGGGTGGACGTACGCGGACGGATGGATGTCGGGTACCTGGTCTCCCAGCGCGTAGACGGCCATGCGGCGGAGCCTACCCGCCGCGGTTCAGGCGACGTCCGCGGACTCCTGGCCCTCCAGCCAGGCCACGATGCCCTCCAGCGCGCCTCGGCAGCCTCCGCAGCCGGTGCCCGCCCTCGTCTCGCGCGCGACGTCGCCGGCGGTGCGGGCGCCGGCCTGCCAGCACGCGCGGATCTGTCCCTTGCTGACGTCGTTGCACTGGCAGACGGTCGCCGCGTCCGGCATGCGCAGGGGCGATCCCGCTTCGGCCGCGTCGCCGAGGCCGGGGAACAGCAGGCCGAGCCGCTCGGCGGGCAGCGGCGCGGCGCGGTCGTAGAGCTGGGTGAGCGTCCCGGCCGCGGAGGTCTCGCCGATCAGGATCGCGCCGATCAGCCGCCCGTCCCGGATGATCGCCTTCTTGTAGGTGCCGCGCGCGGCGTCGGTGAACCGGACGACCTCGACGTCGTCGTCATCGTCGCCGAAGTGCGTCTCGCCCATCGAGGCCAGCTCGATCCCGGCGGCCTTGAGGCGGGTGATCTGCCGGGCGCCGGTGAACCGCGCCGCGGGGTCGGTGCCGGCGAGCAGCACGGCGAGCACGCCCGCCTGCTCCCACGCGGGCGCGACCAGGCCGTACACCTCGTCGCGGTGCTCGGAGCACTCCCCGATGGCGCGGACGGACGGGTCGGTGACCGACCGGAGCTCGTCGTCGACGATCACGGCGCGGCCGATGGCGAGGCCCGCGTCGCGGGCGAGGGCGACCTCGGGGCGGACGCCGCACGACAGGATGACCAGGTCGGTGCCGATGACCTCCGTCCCGCCGCCGGGCAGGGCCAGCTCGACGCCGGTGACCGCGCCGCCGTCGGTGCGCAGGGCGGCGACGTCGGCCTGCATGCGCGTGCCGATGCCCAGGGTCGCGAGGGTCCGGGCGAGGACCTTCCCGGCGGCGGGGTCGAGCTGGCGTTCCATGAGGTGCCCGGCCAGGTGCAGGACGGTCACGTCCAGGCCGCGGCCCATCAGCCCGCGGGCGGCCTCGATGCCGAGGAGCCCGCCGCCGACGACGACCGCGCGGCGCGCCGAGTCGGCCAGCTCGGAGATGCGGCGGCAGTCGTCCAGGGTGCGGAACACCAGCGCGCCCTGCGGCAGCCCGTCCCGCAGGCCGGGCATCGGCGGGACGAACGCGGTGCTGCCCGTCGCGAGGACCAGGGTCTCGTACGGGGTGACGGTCCCGTCCGCGGCGTGGACGGTCTTCGCCGCCCGGTCGACGCGGGTGACCTCGACGCCGAGCCTGGCGTCCACCCCGTGCGAGGCGTACCAGGCGGCGTCGACGAGGCCGATGTGGTCGGGCCGCGTCATCCCGGCGAGGACGTTCGACAGCAGCACCCGGTTGTAGGGGGCCTGGGGCTCCGCGCCGAACACCGTCACGGGCGTGCGGCGGTCGCGGGCGCGCAGCTCGCCCACGAACCGCGACCCGGCCATGCCGTTGCCGACGACGACGATGCCGGCCTTCTCCCCGGGACGCGCCTCACCTCCGCGGCTCATCGCTTCACCTCCAGCGGGAGCGGCTTGATCTGGTCGCGCTCGACCTCGAACGCGATGCTCGGGTCGGGGGTCTTCGGGGCGTTGACGAACGAGACGAACCGGCGCAGCCGGTCGGGATCGTCGAGGGTGTCGCGCCATTCGTCGGAGTAGGTCCCGACGTGGCGTGCCATGGCGGCGTCGAGGTCGGCGCAGATGCCGAGCCGGTCGTCCACGATGACCTCCCGGAGGTAGTCCAGGCCGCCGTCGAGGGACTCCAGCCAGGTCGCGGTGCGCTGCAGCCGGTCGGCGGTGCGGATGTAGAACATCAGGAACCGGTCGATGTAGGTGATGAGCTCGTCGTCGGTGAGGTCGGTGGCGAACAGGTCGGCGTGCCTGGGCCGCATGCCGCCGTTCCCGGCGAGGTAGAGGTTCCAGCCGTTCTCGGTGGCGATGACGCCGAAGTCCTTGCTCTGCGCCTCGGCGCATTCGCGGGCGCACCCGGACACGGCCGACTTCAGCTTGTGCGGGGCGCGCAGTCCCCGGTAGCGCAGTTCGAGGCGGATCGCCATGGCGGCCGAGTCCTGCACGCCGTAGCGGCACCAGGTGGACCCGACGCACGACTTCACGGTCCGCAGCGCCTTGCCGTAGGCGTGCCCGGACTCGAATCCGGCGTCGACGAGCCGCCGCCAGATGTCGGGGAGCTGCTCGACGCGGGCGCCGAACAGGTCGATCCGCTGCCCGCCGGTGATCTTCGTGTAGAGGCCGAAGTCGCGGGCGACCTCGCCGATCACGATGAGCTTCTCGGGCGTGATCTCGCCGCCGGGGACACGCGGCACCACCGAGTACGTGCCGTTCTTCTGCAGGTTGGCGAGGAAGTGGTCGTTGGTGTCCTGCAGCGCCGCCTGCTCGCCCTCCAGGATGTGGCCGTTGCCGAGGCTGGCCAGGATGGAGGCGACGGCGGGCTTGCAGATGTCGCAGCCCCGGCCCGTCCCGTGTTCCTGGACGAGCTGGGTGAAGCTGGTGACCTGCCCGCCGCGGACGATGTCGAACAGCTCGGCGCGGCTGTAGCCGAAATGCTCGCAGAGGGCCTTGCTGACCTCGATCCCGGCGGCGGTCAGCTCGGCGTCCAGGATCCGCTTGACCAGCGGGACGCAGCTCCCGCAGCTGGTCCCGGCCCTGGTGCTGGACTTGACGCCCGGCACGTCGGTGAGGGACTGCTCCGAGATCGCACAGCGGATGCCCTCGGCGGTGACGTTGTTGCAGGAGCAGATGACGGTCGCGCCGGGCAGGTCGCCGCCCGACGTCTCGGTTCCGCCGAACAGCATCTGCTCGGGTGCGCCCGGCAGGGTCCCGCCGACGTAGGCGCGCAGCGTCCCGTACGATTCGGCGTCGCCGACGAGGACGCCGCCGAGGAGGGTCCGCGCGTCGTCGCTGACGACCAGCTTCTTGTAGACGCCGGCGACGGGGTCGGTGTAGGTGACGCCGAGCGCGCCCTCAGGGCCGGCGAACGGGTCGCCGAAGCTGGCGACGTCCACACCCATGAGCTTGAGCTTGGTCGACGTGTCGGCGCCCGCGAACACGGCGGTGCCGGCGTCCGGCAGCAGCCGGTCGGCGACGACCTCGGCCATGGAGAAACACGGCCCGACCAGCCCGTACACGGCGCCGTCGACGAGGGCGCATTCGCCGATCGCCCACACGGCCGGGTCCTCCGTGCGGCACGAGGCGTCCACGACGATCCCGCCGCGCTCCCCCACCGGGAGGCCGCAGCCGCGGGCCAGTTCGTCGCGCGGGCGGATACCGGCGGAGAACACGACGACCTCGGCGTCGATGACCGACCCGTCCGTGAGCGCGATCCGGCGGACCGCGCC
This sequence comes from Actinomadura sp. 3N407, assembly GCF_052245875.1. Classification (NCBI taxonomy): domain Bacteria; kingdom Bacillati; phylum Actinomycetota; class Actinomycetes; order Streptosporangiales; family Thermomonosporaceae; genus Actinomadura; species Actinomadura sp. 3N407. Next base: position 36,190 of record NZ_JBQQBP010000016.1, on the reverse strand, counting down.
GTCCTCCCCCGCCTCCAGCGCACGCATGGGGACGCCCGCGTGGACGGCCATGCCGAGTCCCTCGATGTGGCGGCGCAGCATCGCGCCGCCGCCCTCGTCGAGCTGGCGCGGCATCAGCCACGGCGCCACCTCGACGACGCCGCTGCGCAGCCCGAGGCCCTGGATCGCGCGGGCCGCCTCCAGGCCGAGCAGGCCGCCGCCGACGACCGCGCCGGTCGTCCGCCCGCGCGCGTACTCGCGGATCGCGTCCAGGTCGTCGATGGTGCGGTAGACGAACACGCCCGGCAGGTCGCGGCCCTCGACCGGCGGGACGAACGGCGCCGAACCGGTGGCCAGGACCAGCGCGTCGTAGGCGGCGACGCGTCCCGCGGACGTGGTGACGGTCCGTGCGCCGCGGTCGATCGCGGTGACCCGCTCCCCGGTGACGACCGTGACCTCGCCGCCGTGCGGGGGGTAGGCGAGGTCGGCTCCCTCCAGGTGCGCCGTCAGCGCGACGCGGTCGTAGGCCGGGCGCGTCTCCTCGCCGATGACGGTGATCGCCCACGCGCCGGCGGTGTCGCGCTCGCGCAGGGCCTCCACCAGGCGGTGCGAGGCGGGACCGTGGCCCGCCACGACCAGCCTCTTGTCCGGTTCACTGTCGGCTTCCATGGGCCCGATACTCGGCGGCCCGTATTTCCCGCAGGGATCCCGGACGTCACTCGCACGTTAACTGCCCCTCACGCCGGTCACGCGCCGGAGACTGGGCGGCCGCACAGACTTCGCCGGCTCGTGCACCTGACCCGTTCCTTTCGTGAAGGTGGCACGAGAGGATCCAAAAGATGAAAAAGTATCCGAAATCAGAGATCCAAGGGCATATCCGGAGGCGGCAGTGCGAAGGATCATCGGCGTTTCGTTCATCGGGCTTGGCACGTTCCTGCTGGCCGCCGGTGTCCTCGTACACTTCTACGTCGGCCCCACGCTGATCGGTGCGCCGACCGACATCTACCAGGTGACCCGGCTGAAGGCCGACAACGCCACTTACCTCGACGCCGCGTCGGTCACGGTGCGCACCGGCGCCACGGTGGTGGCGACCAACACGGTCCGGGGCGACGTGAAGGCGGCGAGTGACGACGTCGCCGTCTGGGACAGCGGCACGATCGTCCAGGACGTGGGGCGCGGCAACACGATCGAGATCCAGAAGGCGCGTTTCCCCTTCGACCGCACCACCGGGCAGCTGAAGAACTGCTGCGGCTCCGCGGTGCTGGGTGACACGGACGTCCGGCTGGACGGCATCGGGCTGTCCTGGCCGCTGGAGGTCCGCAAGCGGGGCCTGGAGCTGTTCGACACCGCGACCCTCCGCGCCTGGCCGGTCACCTTCGACGGCGAGGAGCGCGTCGACGGGCTGGTCACCTACCGGTACGTCCAGCACGTCCCGGAGACCAAGGTCGCCGGCGAGGTGCCCGCCCTGCCCCCGGGGCTGTTCGGGCGTCCCGAGGGCGATCCCCCCGTCGAGGCGGACCGCTACTCCCGGCTGGACGCCACGTTCTGGGTCGACCCGAGGACCGGCGCCCCGATCGACCAGCAGCGGCACGTGGTGTCGACGCTGCGGCCCAAGGAGGGGCCCGGCAGTCTCGTGGTGGCGGACCTGAACCTGCGGATGACGCCGGATTCGCGCGAGGATCTGCGCGCCAAGTCCGACGACGGCGCCGCGCAGATACGGCTGCTGGAGACCATCGCCCCCCTGGCCGGCGTCGGGGCCGGTCTGCCGATCATTGTGGCCGGGCTGATCCTGACCTTCGGGGGCGGGCGGCGTCCCGGCCATCGCGGGACCCGCCGCGGCGCGGCTCCGGCGGCGCGCCGTTAGGGGCCGGATGGACGGGTAGGAGGGACCCGACACTCGGAACATCCGAACTTGGGGGGTACGTGATGGGCGAGTCACACCATCCGGTCCAGGGCGAGCACCGGTACCGGCAGGAGGTGACCTCTCCCCGGGAGCACGAGGAGCGCCCCGGCCGGAGCCTGGTCACCACCGACCACGAGGTCATCCGCCGGTGGGCCGAGGAACGCGGGGCCGAGCCGTCGACGGTGCCCGGCAGCGAGTACGAGGGCCGGCCGGGCAGGCTGCTGTTCGACTTCCCCGGCTACGGCGGGGAGAACCTGGAGCACATCTCCTGGGACGACTGGTTCCGCACCTTCGACGAGCGCGAGCTGAACTTCCTGTACCAGGAGCACAAGAAGGACGGGTCGCAGAGCAACTTCTTCCAGCTCGAGAACCCGGAACGCGGCGACGGCGGCTGACCCGGCGTACCGGGTACCTCGTCGCTCACCCGCCCCGGTCGTGCACGATGGAGGGGTGACGAGCGTTGCGGAGAGCCCGGCCGGCGGGGAGGGGACGCGGCTGCGGATGCTGGCCGATCTCGTCTCGGACGGCGAGGTGGTGGTGCTGAGCGGCGCCGGCCTGTCGACCGAGTCGGGCATTCCGGACTACCGGGGCGAGACAGGGCTACGGCGGCGGGCCGAGCCGATGACCTACCAGGAGTTCACCGGGTCGGCGGCGGGGCTGGCGGCACATCGCCGCGGCCCGGCCCAACGCCGGGCACCGCGCGGTGGCGGAGCTGCAGGGTCGGGGACTGGTCTCGGCGATCATCACGCAGAACGTCGACGGGCTCCAGCAGGCCGCCGGCTCGGACGGGGTCGTCGAGCTGCACGGCGCGCTGGACCGGGTGCTGTGCCTGTCGTGCGGCCGGCGGACGCCGCGCGGGCGGCTGGACGCGCGGCTGCGGGCCGCCAACCCGGGCTGGGACGCGCGGGCGGCCGCGGGCGCGCAGGTCAACCCCGACGGCGACGCCGTCCTCGGCGACGGGGAGATCGAGGCGTTCCGCGTGGTGGACTGCGAGCGGTGCGGCGGCCCGCTCAAACCCGACGTGATCTTCTTCGGGGAGAACGTGCCGCCGGCCCGCGTCCGGGACTGCTACGCGCTGACCGAGCGCGCGGGCGCGCTGCTGGTGCTCGGGTCGTCGCTGACGGTGCTGTCGGGGTACCGGTTCGTCCGGCACGCGGCCCGGCACGGCGTCCCCGTCGCGATCGTCAACCGGGGCGCGACCAGGGGCGACGAGCAGGCCCTGATCACGATGGACGCGCCCCTCGGCGTGACGCTGGCCGCGCTGCTGGCCGAACTCGGCCCGTAGACGCGGCCGCGCGTGTCAGCCGCCGGGGAGCACGGAGGTCGCGGCGGGCGCGGGAGACCGCCGCTGGTTCGGGCTGCCGGGCGGGGGCGCGCCGGTGACGGCGGGCGGGTCGGGCAGGGTGTCGACGGTGACGAAGCCGGTGTTCTCCAGCCGCTTCAGCTGGCCGTTGAGGAAGGTCTGGACCTGCTGCGCGTACTTGCGCATCACGGTGTTGCGGGTGCTGGCGCGGACCTCGGCGGCCCGCGTGTACAGCTGCCCCTGCGCCGTCCGTGTCCGCGCCACGACGGTCTTGTCGTAGTCGGTGCCGGACTTCCCGGTGATCTCCGACATCCAGCTCTGCTGCGTGGCGGTCGGCCTGTTCGGCAGCGGGACGTTCAGCTTGGCGGCCATCTGGCGGTTGACCTCGTCGAACCTGATGTGCCGGGTCGCGATCTGGCCCAGGTTCGTGCGCGTGGTCTCCTGGGAGCCGCGGCGCGCGGCGGCCCGGCCGACCGGGATCTCCCACAGCGCGGCCTGCCTGAGCTGCACGAGGAGGAGGCGGTCGGCCGCGCTGAGAAGCCCCCCATCGGTCTCGGCGGCGCCCTGGCCGGCGTCGCCGCCCGTCTCGCCGTCGCCGGCGGCGGGCCGGGCCGGCTGAAGGCCCCCGTCGGTCGTCTGGCGGCCCATCGGGGCGCAGCCGCCCGCCAGCAGCGCCGCGGCCAGCACGCACGCCGCCGCGGCGGTGGCCGGTCGGGGTCCTCGCATGCGCCGCCGTCCTTTCTGTCGCGGGGACAAGCCGGTCGAGGAGAGAAGCGTCACCTGAGCGGTACGCACGCCGCGGCGGCGGGGTTCATCCCGGCGGCCGGTCGCCGGCGCGGCCGGGTCAGGTCCAGCCGAGCTGGACCAGGGCGGGGACGGGGGGTTCGCCGCCGGCCTCGGTGAAGGCGCGAAGCGCGGCGACCAGGGCGTGGCGCTGGCCGGGCGGCATGCGGGAGACGACCTCGGCGATGCCTGCGCGGCGGCGGGCGGTGACGTCGTCGACGATGGCCCGGCCGGCGCCGGTGAGCTGGATGCGGACCTCGCGCCCGCTGTGCGGGCTGGCCTGCCGGTCCACCAGCCCGGCCGACGCGAGCCGGTCCACCATCCGCATCGCGGTGGAGGGGTTGACCTCCAGCAGCCCGGCCAGCGTGACGAGCTTGGACGGGCCCTGCGAGGACAGCACGACGAGAAGCCGGAACTGCGGCAGGGTCACGGCGTCCTCGACGGAGGCGAGTGAGCGCACGGAGATCGCCACCAGGAGCCGGGACGCGGTCAGCATCGCCGAGGTGACCTCGTCGACGCCGTCCTCATCGGCATGCTCGCTCATGACGACTTTCTACAGTGCCGCCGCCGCGGCGCGCCAACGTGCACGGGCGGTCACCGCCGCTCCCCGGGCAGCAGGCCGGCGAGGACCTCGGCGAGGTGGCGGGGGCGGGCGGCGGTGCCGGCCTCGATCTGCGTCCGGCAGGAGAACCCGTCGGCGAGGACGGCCGTGCCGGGGCCGGCGTCCTCGACGGCGGGCCAGACGCCCTGCTCCGCGACGGCGGTGGACACCTCGTAGTGGCCGCGTTCGAAGCCGAAGTTGCCGGCGAGGCCGCAGCAGCCGACGTCGAGGGTCTCCACGTCCACGCCGGCGCGGGACAGGACGCGCTCGTCGGCGCCGAACCCCATGATGGCGTGCTGGTGGCAGTGCGGCTGGGCGATCGCGCGGACGCGCGGGGTGTCCAGCCCGGCGACGACGCCGTGGGACGCGGCGGGCGAGACGCCGCCGGCGTCGTCCTGGTGCTCGTCGAGGAGTTCGGCGAGGGTCCGGGTCTGGTCGCGGAGGCGTTTGACGTCGTCCTCGTCGGCGTCGCCCTCCATGAGCTCGGGCGCGTCGGCGCGGAACACGGCGGTGCAGCTGGGTTCCAGCCCGACCACCGGGACGCCGTCGCGCAGCCGCGGCGCGAGGGCCCGGACGGTGCGGCGCAGCACGCGGGCGGCGACGCCGAGCTGCCCGGTGGAGATCCACGTCAGCCCGCAGCACAGCGCGACGGGCGGGACCTCGACGCGGTGGCCGGACGCCTCCAGGACGCGGACGGCGTCCTCGGCGATGTGGGGGTGGAAGTTGTCGGTGAAGGTGTCGGGCCACAGCACGACCCGTTTCCCCTCGCGCCGCACCGGGCGGCGCTTGAACCAGTCGGTGAACCGCTCGGGCGCGAAGCGCGGCATGTCGCGGCGCGGGTCGATGCCGGCGAGCCGCTTGGCGATCCCGTCCAGGACGGGCGGGTGCAGGGCGGTGTTGGCGGCGCGCGGCGCGAACGCGGCGATCCTGGCCCACAGCGGCAGCCAGCCCATCGTGTAGTGGGAGGCCGGGCGCAGGCGGCCGGCGTAGTGGTGGGCGAGGAACTCGGCCTTGTAGGTGGCCATGTCCACGTTGACGGGGCAGTCGCTGCGGCATCCCTTGCACGCCAGGCACAGGTCGAGGGCGTCGAGGACGTCCCGGGACCGCCACCCGTCGGTGATGACGGCCGCGCCGCCGGGGCCGGGAACCGACGGGTTCGGCTCGGTGTCGCCGGGCATGCCGCGCATCATCTCCATCAGGATGCGGGCCCGCCCGCGGGTCGAGTGCTCCTCCTCGCCCGTCGCCCGGTAGCTCGGGCACATCACGCCGCCCGACGACGCCCGGCATTTGCCGATCCCGACGCAGCGGGACGCGGCGTGCGTGAAGCTGTGGTCGTCGTCGGGGTAGGAGAAGTGGGTGCCGGGCTCGGACGGGGCATAGGCGAGATGGTCGAGGTTGTCGTCCAGCCGGTACGGGTGGACGATCTTGCCGGGGTTCATCCGGTTCCCGGGGTCGAAGATCGCCTTGAACCGTTCGAACAGCCGGACGACGTCGTCGCCGAACATGAGCGGCAGCAGCTCGGCGCGGGACTGCCCGTCGCCGTGCTCGCCCGACAGCGACCCGCCGTAGGAGACGACGAGCCGCGCGGCGCGCTCGATGAACCTGCGGTACTTCCCGGTGCCCTTCTCGTCCTCCAGGTCGAACGGGATGCGGGTGTGCACGCAGCCCTGCCCGAAGTGCCCGTACAGGGAGACGGGCCCGTAGCCGAACTCTTGGATGAGGGCCCGCAGGTCCCGCAGGTAGTCGCCGAGCCCGTCGGGCGGGACGGCGGAGTCCTCCCAGCCCTCGCGGGTGTCGGGCCGGCCGGGCGGGTAGGCGGTCGCGCCGAGCCCGGCCTCGCGGACCTTCCAGAGCCGCTCCTCCTCATCGGGGTCGTCGACGAACGTGCAGCGGGGCCGCCGCGGCCCGGCCTTCATGTGCTCGATGAAGGCGCGGGCACGGCCGTCCGCCTCGTCCTTGGTGTCGCCGCCGAACAGGACCATGAGCCAGCCCGCGCCGTCGGGCATGTTCTCGATGACGCGCGGCCCGGCCAGGTGGTGCTGCTCGGCCAGCCGCAGAAGCCTTTCGTCCATGCCCTCCAGGGCGAGCGGCTCCCACGGCAGGGCGCGCGGCACGGCGCCGCCGGCGGCGGTGATGTCGTCGTAGCCGAGAACGGCGAGCGACTGGTGCTCAGGGACGGGGAACAGCCGGACCTCGGCGCGCAGGACGGTGACGAGCGTGGACTCCGAGCCGACGAGGGCGCGGGCCACGTCGAAGTTCTTCTCCGGCAGCAGCGAGTCGAGGTTGTAGCCGGACACGCGGCGCGGGATGTCGGGGTAGCGGGTGCGGATCAGCTCCATGCCGTCGTCGCGCAGCCCGCGCAGCGCCCGGTAGATCTCGGCGCGGCGCCCGCCCTCCGCCAGGATGCGCTCGTACTCCTCGTCGGAGGTCTCCCCCACCCACATGCGCAGCCCGTCGTAGGTCAGCACCTCCAGCCGCACGACGGAGTCGACCATCTTCCCGTACGCCTGCGCCGACGCGCCGCACGCGTTGTTGCCGATCATCCCGCCGATGGTGCAGGTGTCGTGGGTGGACGGTTTGGGCCCGACCATCAGGCCGTGCCCGGCCAGCTCGTCGTTCAGGTCGTCCAGGCACGCGCCGGGTTCCACGACGGCGCGGCGCGCGCCCGCGTCGACGGAGATCAGCGCGCGGCAGTACTTGGACCAGTCGATGACGACGGCGTCGTTGACGCACTGCCCGGCCAGGCTGGTCCCGCCGCCGCGCGACAGGACGGGCACGCCGTGCTCGGCGCAGACCCGGACGGCCTCGCCGCCGGCCTCCACCGTCCTCGGCACGACCACCCCGATGGGCGGCTGCTGGTAGTTGGACGAGTCGTGGGCGTAGACGGCGCGGGACCCGGGGTCGAACCGGATCTCGCCGTCCACCCGGTCGGCGAGCGCGCGCCGGAACGCGTCCCCGCCGCGGGCCGCGGCCTCCGCCGCCGTCCGCTCGCCGTGCCTGGCGCCTTCCGCCGAAACAGCCATGCCGGGACGCTTACCCGAGCCGGGCCCTTCAATCGCGCCGCGGTCATCCGGTGAGGCGGCACGCGGATTCCAGCAGCAGGGCGTGCACGAACGCCTGCGGGATGTTGCCGCGCAGCTGGCGCTGCTTGACGTCGTACTCCTCGGAGAACAGCCCGCTGGTCGCGCAGCCGGACCGGGTCCGCTCGAACGTCGTGAGGGCGCGGGCGGTGTCGCCCTGCCGCCGCTCGGCGAGGGCGAGGAAGAAGCCGCACAGGGTGAAGGCGCCCTCGGCGACGCCGAGCGGCTGGTCCCCGACCCGGTAGCGGTAGACGAAGCCCTCCTCGACGAGGTCCTCGCGGACGGCCCGCAGCGTCGCCACGGTGCGGGGGTCGTCGGCGGGCAGCGCACCGCGCAGCGGCGGGATGAGCAGCGCGGCGTCGACGCGGTCGTCGCCGGGCGTGCGTTTCCAGCGCCCGCCGGGGGTGAGCGCCGTCCGCGCGGTCTCGGCGAGGACGGCGTCGGCCAGGGAGTTCCAGGAGCGGGCCTCGGCGGGGCCGGCCAGGGTGCGCGCGGCCGCCCGGAGCCCGGCGACGCACGTCAGGCGCGAATGCGTCCACAGGTCGTCGCGGGTCTCCCAGATCCCGGCCCCCGGGCGGGTCCAGCGGCGCGCGATCACGCCGGCGGCGGTGCGGGCGGCCCCGGCGGCGCCGGGGCCGGGGCCGTCGCGCTCGGCGGCGACGGCGAGGAGCAGCAGGGCCTCCCCCAGCGCGTCGAGCTGGAACTGCTCCCCGGCCTGGTTCCCGAACACGGCGGTGGCGCCCGGGTAGCCCGGCAGGTCGCCGCCGCGCTCGCCGGGGACGGGGCCGCCGGTGACGGTGTAGGCGGGTTTCAGCCGGTCGCCTTCGGCCTCGATGCGGGCGGCGACGAACTCGGCGGCGTTGCGCAGCAGGCGCGGCGGGCCGCCGTGCACGGCGACGGCGCGCCCGGCGAAGCACTGGTCGCGGATCCAGGCGTAGCGGTAGTCGAAGTTGCGGCCCTCGTTCGAGCGTTCCGGCAGCGCGGTGGTCGCGGCGGCGGCCATCCCGCCGCCGCTGCTGGTGAGGCCGGTGAGGACGGAGTAGGCGAGGCGGGCGTCGCGCGGCGCGATGGTGTCGGAGCAGTCGGGGACGGCCTCCCGCCAGTCCCGTTGGGTGGCCGCCCACAGCGCGGCGGCGTCCAGCGGCCCGCCGGCGGGGTCCGCGCCGCCGGCGGTCAGTTCGAGCACCAGGTCGCGGGACTGTCCCTCGGCGAGGTCGAAGGTGAGCGCGAGGACCGGTCCGCCGTCGGCGCCCTCGCGCACGACGGCCTCGTCCCCGCCGTGCCAGCGGATGGACGTCCCGCCGCTGCGGGCCGTCCAGTCCGGGTCGTGGTGGCGCAGGTTCCGCATCCGGGGCGCGCCGGGCCCGGCGCGGACGTCCAGCAGGACGCGGACGCGGGACGCGCCGCGCACCGCCCGGCACCTGCGCAGGATGACGGCGCGGTCCCGGCCGGCGGGGCGGGCCAGGGCCTCGCGGCATTCGAGCATGGCGCCCTCGCCGGTCACCCACCGGCTGTGCCAGATGAGCCCGTGGTCCTCGTAGTAGCCGCCCCAGACCCACCGGGGGGACACGGGCTGGGCGAGGTAGCCGCCGGGGCCGCCGAGCAGCCCGCTGAACGCCGGGGGCGACTCCCAGGACGGGAAGCACATCCACGCGTACTCGCCGTGCGGGCCGACCAGGACGCCGCGCTCGCCGTCGGCGATCAGCGCGTATTCGCGGAGGGCCTTCGGCTCGCAGTCGCGTGCTCCCTGATCGTCCGTCATGCCCCTGCCCTACCCACGGACATACCGACAAAAGATTCTGTCTTGACAAGACTATTTGTCGGTGGCCATGATGGACCCATGATGGACGTGACGGTGATCGAAGACCCGGAGGCGGCGGCGGCCTCCCTGGACCCGATGCGGGCCCGGCTCCTGGCGGAGCTGGCCGAGCCGCTGTCGGCGACGATGCTGGCCGCCCGGGTGGGGCTCCCCCGCCAGAAGGTCAACTACCACCTCAAGGCGCTGGAGCGGCACGGCCTGGTCGAGCTGGTCGGCGAGCGCCGCAAGGGCAACATGACCGAACGGCTGATGCGGGCGACGGCGGCGTCCTACGTCATCTCCCCGCTCGCGCTCGCCTCCGTGCAGCCCGACCCGGACCGGCACCGCGACGCGATGTCGGCGCGCTGGCTGCTGGCGCTCGCCGCGCGGCTGGTCCGCGACGTCGGAACGCTGATCAGCGGGGCGGCGCGGGCCAACAAGCGCCTGGCCACCTACGCGCTGGACGGCGAGGTCGTGTTCGCCTCGGCGGCCGACCGGGCGGCGTTCATCGAGGAGCTGACCACCGGCGTGAGCGCCCTGATCCGCAAGTACCACGACGAGGACGCCGAGGGCGGGCGCGGCCACCGCATCGTGATCGCCGTCCACCCGTCGGTGAAGCCCGGTGCCGGGGCGGCCCCGGCGGAGCCGTCCCCGGTGCCGCCGCCGCAGGCACCCGGCGCCATCCAGACCTGAATACCTGAAGACCCGAAGAACGATCATCCGTAGGCACGGCACAGAAGGAGCATGGTCATGGGCAAGGAATTCGAGATCGTCCGCGAGTTCGAGGTCGGCGCGACCCCCGAGCAGGTGTGGGAGGCCTTCACCACGGGCACCGGCGGATGGCTGTGGCCGATGGAGTACGAGCCCAGGCCGGGCGGCTCCGCGGAGGGCGGCGTCATCACCGCCTGGGACCCGCCGCACCGGCTCGCCAGCCGCGCGGAGGCGCCGGAGGGCATGGAGGGCGCGCCCCAGACGCTCAACGTGCTCGACAGGCTGATCGAGCCCCGCGAGGGCGGCCGGGCCTGGGTCCGCTACGTGCACAGCGGCATCTTCACCGACGACTGGGACAACCAGTACGACGGCGCCAACCGGCACACCGACTTCTACATGCACACGCTGCGGCAGTACGTGACGCACTTCCCGGGCCGCGCCGCCGTCTTCACCGACGTGCAGGGGCCCGAGGCGTCCACGAAGAAGGGCTCGTTCGCGGCCGTCGGCCGTGCGCTGGGCCTGGACGGCGCCGCCGAGGGCGACACGCTGCGCGTGGACCTGCCGGGTGCCGGCCCGGCCGACGCGGTGCTCGACTACCGCAACGAGCACTTCATCGGCCTGCGCACCGGCGACGCCATGTACCGGTTCTTCGGCCGCGACGCGTGGGGCGGGCCCGTCGGGATCGCGCTGCACCGGTTCGCGGCCGACGCCGACGCCGGGCGTGAGCAGGCGGAGGAGGCGTGGCAGGCCTGGCTGAACGGCCTGTACGCCTGAGCGGACGGCCCCGGCGCCCGCACGGTCCGCGTGCGGGCGCCGCCGTGTGCGCGTCAGCCGGTTCGCTCCCGGACGAGCGCGCCCAGGTCGACGCGGGCCAGGCCGCGCAGGCCGGGCCGCTGGGCCAGGTGGGCGACCGCGATCACGGCGAGCGCCGACCAGGCGAACGTGGCGGGCCGGATCTCGGTGTGGAAGGCCATCAGGTCGCTGTCGAACGCGCCGAGGAACGCGCCGGCGGCGACCCGCCCGATGATCAGGCCGGGGACGGCGCCCGCCGTCACGACGAGGAGGTTCTCGGCGGTGACGAGGCGGGCCAGCCGCCGCCGGCCGACGCCCGAGGCGCGCAGCGTGGCCAGTTCGGTGCCGCGCTCGGCGAGGTTCACCGACAGGGTCGCGAACAGGACGGTGAAGGCCAGCAGCCCGCCGAAGGCGAGCATGACCGCGACGAACACGTAGAACAGGTTCATGTACTCGTCCATGGTCTTCTTGAGGGCCTGGGAGTCGGTGTAGGCGACGACGCCGGGACGGGCCGACAGGGCGCGCTCGGCGGCGGCGCGGTCGGCGCCCGGCTCGAACCGGACGAGCACCGACTCGGGCCGCGCGGACGGCGCCCACGCGGCGACCTGGTCCAGCGTCGCGTAGGCGTAGGTGCCGAGCGGCTCGTCCACGAACCCGGCGACGGTCGTGGTGACGGTCCGGCCGCCGGCGAGGCGCAGCCCGACGCGGTCTCCGGCGTCCACGCCGAGCTCGTCGCGCAGCGCCGCGCCGATCAGCGCGCCGCCGCCGGGCAGGGACCGCTCGCCGCCGCCGGGGGTGAGGAACCGGTGCATCCGCGTGCCGGCGGGCAGCCCGACGACGGTCGTGGAGTAGCCCCGGCCGCCGGCGGTGATCGTGACGGGGACGCGCACGGACGGTTCGGCGGCCCGCACGCCCCTCGTCCGCGCGATCGCGGCGAGGGCGGCGTCGCCGGCGGGACGGCCGAGGGTGAGTTCGGCGTCCTGCCGCTGGACCTGGTCGAACTGCCGGGACACCGTCGCCTGCGAGGAGTCGAGCATCCCCCAGGACACGAGGATGAGCACGAGCGCGAGGACCACGCCGGCCATGGTGTACAACGTGCGGCGGAACTGGCGGGTCGGGCCGCGCAGCACCAGCCACGCCCCGGCGGGCAGCCGCCCGGCGGCGGGCACGGACCGTTCCAGGCGGGCGATGAGGCCCGCTCCCCCGGTGGACGGGACGGTCCCGCGCATCGCCTCGGCGGGCGGGACGCGGGCCGCCGACACCGCGGGCGCCAGCGCCGCGAAGGCGCCCGCGACCAGCCCGAACGCCAGCCCGAAGAGCATGGTGGTCGGGCGCACGGTCACCGTCGTCTCGGGCAGCCCGATGGCGTCGCCGTACAGGCGGGTGACCGACCCGGCCAATGCCAGGCCCGCGGCGACGCCGAGGACGGCCCCGGCGAGCCCGGCCGCGACGCCGGTCGCCAGGTAGTGCGCCACGACCGTGCGGCGGCGGAACCCGCAGGCGCGCAGCGTCCCGATGATGACGCGGTCGCGCGCCACGCGGCGGGTGAGCACGACGTAGACGGCGACGCCGGCGGCGGCGAGGAACAGCAGCGGGAACATCACGGCCAGCTGGGAGAACCCCTTGATGTCCTGGGCGAGGGTGGCGTTGCTGGGCTGCTCGGCGCGGGTGATCGCGGCGCCGGCGCCGTGTTCCCGGGCGGCGGCGGTGAGGGCGGCGTCGAGCCGCGCGGCGCGGTCGCGTCCGGCGGCGGTGTAGTAGACGGTCACCTGGTTGGGCGTGTCGGTGCCGGCGATCCGGCGGGCGAGCGGCTCGGGGACGTACAGGACGCCGAACGATCCGGGCGCGGGCAGGATGTCCTGGCGGCTGGGGGCGGGCCACAGGTACTCGGGCGAGGACGCGGTGCCGCGCACGCCGAGGTCCCGCCAGGCCCGCCCGTCCCACACCGACACCGTCGCGCCCGGTTCCAGGCCGGCGTCCTCGGCGATGTGCCTGTCGGCGAGGACGCCGGACGGGGCGGCGGGGTCCAGGTACCGGCCCCGCAGCACCTTGACCTCGTTGATGTCCGGCTGCGATCCGGCGGGGAAGCCGACGACGCGGCCGACGAGGGTGTTCCCGCCGGGCGTCCGCATCGGCACGTCGGCGACGGTGCGGGCGGCGACCGCCTCGACGCCGGGCCGCGACCCGGCCTCCTCCGCGATCGCGGCGGTGTCGCCGCCCGACAGCGTCAGGTCCGCGAACCGGTACTCGGCGAACAGGTCCTGGTACCCGGAGTCCAGGTTCTTGTAGGCGTCGTAGGACGCGCCGAACAGCGCGACGCCGAGCATCACCAGCACCACCACCGACACCAGCTGGGCGGGGCGGCGGCGCAGGTCGCGGCGCAGCTTGACGTTGAGGGTGCTCACCACGACACCTCGTCGGCGGTGGCGGGCTCCGCGGTGGTGGCCACCTCGACGACGCGGCCGGAGCGCATCCGCACGACGCGGTGCGCGATGGCGGCGATCGCGGCGTTGTGGGTGACGACCAGGACCGTCCTGCCCTGCCGGTTGAGGTCCTGCAGGACGTGCAGGACGCCGCGCCCGGTCTCCAGGTCCAGCGCGCCGGTCGGCTCGTCGCACAGCAGCAGCCGGGGGTCCTTGGCGATCGCGCGGGCGATCGCGACGCGCTGCTGCTCGCCGCCCGACAGCTGCGCCGGGAAGTGGGCGCCGCGCCCGGCGAGCCCGACGGCCTCCAGCGCGGCGGCGGACCGCTCCCGGTCGCCGCGTCCGGTGAGCTCGGCGACGAGCCGGACGTTCTCCAGCGCGGTCAGCGACGGGACGAGGTTGAAGAACTGGAACACGAAACCGACGGTGTCGCGGCGGTAGGCGGTGCGGGCGTCCTCGTCCAGGCCGGACAGGTCGCGGCCGCCCGCGACGACGTCGCCGGCGGTGGCGGGCTCGATCCCGCCGATGAGGTTGAGCAGGGTCGTCTTGCCGGAGCCGGACGGGCCGAGCAGCACGGTGAACTCGCCGTGCCGCACCTCCAGGTCCACCTCGCGCAGCGCGCGCACCTCGGCGTGGCCCGTGCCGTAGGTCTTGCCGGCTCCGCGCAGCAGCACGGCCGGGGCGCCGGCACGGCCGCCGTCGTCGTCGTCCCGGACGGTCGCCCGCCGGTGGTCATGACGCGTCATCGTCGTCCCCTTCGTCCGCTTGGCCCCCGGGGGCGCCGGGGGTGCGCAGGAGCGCCAGCAGCCCGGTCATCGGCGCGACCACGTCGCTCCGGGGGTCGATCAGCACGTGCAGCAGCAGCCCGTCGATCAGCGCGGCGAGCACCACGGCGAGGCCCTCGGGGTCGGCGTCGGCGCGCAGCAGGCCGGCCGCCCGGTTCTCGGCGAGCCGGGTCGACAGCAGCTCCCGGAACATCCGGATCTGCCGCTCGCTCTCCTCGCGCAACTCGTCGTCGCGGAGGCCGTGCATCAGGGCCTCCACCAGCACGCGCTGCCCGGCGGTGCCGGGGCCGCGGTCGATGAGGGACCGGACCGCGTCCGCGACGCCGTCCAGCACGTCCTCCCTCTGGAGGATCGCCTCGACGGGGCCCGCCAGCTCCAGCTCCACGGCGTGCATCACCGCGGCCCTCCGCAGCGCGTCCACCGACCCGAAGTAGTAGTGCACGAGCGCGTTGTTGGCCCGCGCCCGCTCCGCCACGGCGCGCGACGTCACCCCGGACCAGCCGCTCTCGGCCATCACCGCGACGGCCGCCTCCAGCAGCCGGATCCGCGTCGGAACCCGGTCGTCCGGCATGCTTCTCCCCCGTCGCTTGGTCGCTTGCTTTAAGCATCTGCTTAACACGAGGGTACGGCGGATCTTTGCACCATGCAACGGTCCAGGTGGGATCCCGCCCCGAAAAGGCGAAACGTCCCCGCGCGGCCTGTTCGGCGGCGCGGGGACGTTCGGACGGCGGGGGTCAGGCGTCGCGTCGTTTGAGGAGGAACGCGGCCAGGGCGAGGAGCGCGAACGTCCAGAGGGCGAACACGCCGTACCCCTGCCAGGGCGTCAGCAGGTCGTTCTCACCCTGCTGCGCCTTGGTGATCAGGTAACCCGCCTCCGAGGGCAGGTAGGAGTAGACGTAATCGCCGATCTTGCCGGGCAGCAGCGACGCGAGGGGCGCCAGCACCAGCACGAAACCGATCACGCCGGTGATGCCGCCGGCGGTGTGCCGCACGATCGCGCCGACGGCCAGCGCGAACAGCCCGAGCATCGCCAGGTAGAGGCCGCCGCCGATGACGGCGCGCAGCACGCCCTCGTCGCCGAGGGACACCTCGATCTTGCTGCCGGCGATCGCGGCGCCGATGAAGAACGACACGAACGACACCGCGAGGCCGACGACGAGGACGACCATGGCGAACACCAGGGCCTTGGCCCACAGCATCGGCAGCCGCTTCGGCACCGCCAGCAGGCTGGCGCGGATCATGCCGGTGGAGTACTCCGAGGCGATCACCAGGACGCCGAGGACGCAGACGGTCAGCTGGCCGAGGAAGAACCCGCTGCCGAGGATGAAGCTGACCGGGTCCGCGGAGACCGAGGCGCGGTCGCCCGCGGTCATGTTGTCCCACTGCGCGACGGTGAGGCCGACGAACAGGGCGGTGAACCCGACGCTGACGACGACGAGCAGGATCAGCGTCCACAGGGTGGAGCGGACCGTGCGGATCTTCGTCCATTCGGCGAGCAGGAGCCGCGCGAAGCCGGGCCGTTCGTGCGCGGCCGGCCCGCCCGCGGGCTGCGCGGCGGGCTCGGTGGTGGCGGCGGTCATCGGGCCTCTCCCTTCTCGGCGGGGCCGGCGGCGGGCGGGGCGCCGGGCGGGATCGCGCCGGGGGCGGGAGCGCCGGCCGCGCCGTACTCGACGCTCTCGCGGGTCAGTTCCATGAACGCGGCCTCCAGCGAGCCGCGCATGGGGGTGAGCTCGTGCAGGACGGCGCCCTCGGCGGCGGCGAGTTCACCGACGCGGGGCGCCTCCATGTGGGTGACGGTCAGCAGGGTGTCGCCGTCGGGCCGCACCTTGGCGCCCTCGGCGGCCAGGACGTCGGCGAGCCGCCCGGCGTCGGGGCTGCGGACGGTCACCATCTTCTCGGTGCTGCGCTCGACGAACTCCTCGGTGGAGCAGTCGGCGATGAGCCTGCCGCGCCCGATGACGATGAGGTGCTCGGCGGTGACGGCCATCTCGTTCATGAGGTGGCTGGAGACGAACACGGTCCGCCCCTCGGACGCGAGCCGCTGCATGAGCGTGCGGATCCAGACGATGCCCTCGGGGTCGAGGCCGTTGACGGGCTCGTCCAGGATCAGCACCGCCGGGTCGCCGAGGAGCGCGGCGGCGATGCCGAGCCGCTGCCCCATGCCGAGGGAGAAGCCGCCGGCGCGCTTGCGGGCGACGCCGGTGAGGCCGACGAGCTCGATGACCTCGTCGACGCGCTTCTTGTCGATGCCCTGCGTCTGGGCCAGGGTCAGCAGGTGGTTGTAGGCGCTGCGGCCGGTGTGGACGGCCTTGGCCTCCAGCAGCGCGCCGACGGACCGCAGCGGGGCGGGCAGGTCGGGGTAGTGGACACCGTGGATCCGGGCGTCGCCGCGGTCGGGCCGGTCCAGGCCGAGCAGCAGCCGCATGGTGGTCGACTTCCCGGCGCCGTTCGGGCCGAGGAACCCGGTCACCCGGCCGGGGACGACGGTGAAGGAAAGATCGTCCACGGCGGTCTTGTCGCCGTAGCGTTTGGTGAGGTTCTCCGCCTCGATCATGCACACATCCTGGAAGTTTCACTGACGAAAACCGTGATCGGGATCACGGTAGCGTCCCGGACACCGGACGCGGTTCCTCCCTGGGGTGGATCCGCCTCCGACTTTGGCAGGGGGAAATGGTCCCGGAGGGCAGGGTTTCCCGTGTCAAGCGGGGAGAACCATGCCCGGCCACCGGTAGGGTCGGGATCATGTCGCTTCCCGCCTCCGCGCCGGCGCACGCGTCCGGCGAGTTCACCGTCGCAGGCCGGTCCGTCCACCGCCTCGGGTACGGCGCGATGCGCCTGACCGGCCCGGGGGTGTGGGGGCCTCCGCGCGACCGCGCGGAGGCGGTGCGGGTGCTGCGCCGCGCCGTCGAACTCGGGGTGGACTTCATCGACACCGCCGACTCCTACGGCCCGTTCCACAGCGAGGAGATCATCCGGGAGGCGCTGCACCCCTATCCGGACGAGCTGCTGATCGCGACCAAGGCGGGTTTCGTGCGGACGGGCCCGAACCGGTGGCACACGCTGGGCCGCCCCGCCTATCTGCGCCAGCAGGTGGAGATGAGCCTGCGCCGCCTGGGCGTGGAGCGGATCGGGCTGTTCCAGCTCCACCGGATCGACCCGGAGGTGCCGCTCGCCGACCAGATCGGCGAGCTGGCGGCGCTGCGCGACGAGGGCAAGATCGCCTCGATCGGGCTGTCGGAGGTGAGCGTGCGGGAGATCGAGGACGCCCGCCGCACGGCGGAGATCGTCACGGTGCAGAACCGCTACAACCTGACCGACCGCGGGTCCGAGGACGTCCTGGAGCACTGCGAGGCGCAGGGCATGGGGTTCATCCCGTGGTTCCCGATCGCGGCGGGCAGGCTGGCCGAGCCGGGCGGGCCGGTGGACGAGATCGCCCGCGACACCGGCGCCACGCCGGCGCAGGTCAGCCTGGCGTGGCTGCTGGCGCGGTCCCCGGTGATGCTGCCGATCCCGGGCACGTCCACGGTGGCGCATCTGGAGGAGAACGTCGCGAGCGCGGGCGTCGCCCTCAGCGGCGAGCAGGTCGCCGCGCTGAACGCCCGCACGTCCTGAGACGCGCGGGCGCCCTCGACGCCGCGGCCAGCGGCCGCCTCACGGGCGGTGCCGTCAGGCCGCGGTGACGCCGTCGGCGGCGTTGACGTCCTTGTGGAACCGCTTGTGGACGTACAGGCGCTCGCCGAGCGTCTCGCAGCGCCACCACAGGCCGCTCGGCGGCCCGATGCGGGTGTCGCGCGGCAGCTCGCGCAGGACCTCGTTGACCGGCGTCATGCGCATGCGGCCGGACCGGCACACCAGGATGCGCTGGTCGGTGACGACGACGACCCGGTAGGCGTTGGTGAAGATGATGATCCAGTAGGACAGCAGCGCGAAGTACTGGCTGGTGGTCTGGGCGCCGAACACCGCCTGGACGTTCTCGCCTTCCCGCAGGACGTGGGCCGCGTTGGCGCGCATCTTGTCACGGATGGCCACGGTCGGAACCTCTCTCCTGAATCACGTGGGCGCCATGTTCTCGCTCGTCCCACGACCCTCAACGGTGATCGGGCGCCCCGATTGTGACACTGATCACCACCCGTTGTGACGATTTCCCGACTTTGGGTACCTCCGCCCACCTCGGGACGGTTATTGACCATTTGCCAATAGCTGGGCGAGGATGGCCGGGCAGGATCCGACACGCCGGGAGGCACCGTGCCCGCCACACCGCAGACGCCCGCGCCGGAACGCCTCGCCGCCCGGCTCGCCGACCGGGACGTGCTGCGCGCCCTCGCCGCCGAGCCGCTCATCGGCCTCGGCGCCGGCCGCGCCCTGCTGATGCAGCTCGCGCACCCGCGCGTGGCCCGCGGCGTCGCCGAGCACAGCGACTTCGCCGACCGTCCCCTCGCCCGCCTGTTCGGCACGCTGGACTTCCTGCTGATCGTCACCTACGGGACGCCGGAGGAGGTCGCGCGGATCGCCGCGAAGGTCCGCGGCGTCCACACCGCCGTCCGGGGCGAGGGCTACACGGGCAACGACCCCGACCTGCAGCTGTGGGTGAACGCGACCCTCATCGACTCGGCCCTGCACATCTACGAGCACGTCATGCGGCCCGGCGACGACGAGCCCGACCTGGCCGAGGAGTACTACCGCCAGTCCCGCGTCGTGGCCGAGGTGCTCGGCTGCCCGCTGGAGTCGCAGCCCGCCGACCTGGCCGCGTTCCGCGCCTACATGGCCGAGACGCTCGCCGGGCTGGAGGTGACCGACACCGCCCGCGAGGTCGCCGCCGCCGTCCTGTGGCCCCGCAAGCTGCGCCCCCTGGCCCCCGCCATGGCCGTGTTCCGCCTGCTCACCGCGGCGCTGCTCCCGGAGACGCTGCGCGAGCGGTACGGCCTGCCGTGGACCCACAACCGGCGCCGCGCCGCGGGCCTGCTGCTGCGGACCGCCACCGGCCTGCACCACCTGACCCCCGGCCCGCTGCGGCGCCCGCCCCAGCCGCTCCTGGTCAAGCTCGCGAGCCACCGCGTCGACCGCACCCTGTCGGCCCGCCGCTCCCGCGGCCGCGTCCACGCCTGACCCACGCCCCGGAGGTCCGCCGACGCCGGGCGGCTACGCCGATCTGCCCTGGTCGTACGCGGCCGGGGCGGGCATCGCGCCGGCCGCGGCGGAGATCGCGCTCCTCATCTCACTGCTCGTGCACGGCGTCGTCGGGCGAGTCGCGCTCGTGGCCGTCGTGCCGGTCCCGCGGGCGGCGGGCGGCGGTCGCCGCCCGCGCGATCACCGACCTGGCGCCGCCCGCCGATCACCCCACCGACGAGTAGGCGACGACGCCGCGGCGCATGGCGTCCATGGCGCGGCGGGCCGTCTTGCGGATGTGGCTGTTCGGCGGGGCGGCGTCGGCGACCTGGCCGAGCAGGTCCAGGAGCTGCTTGACGGCGCGGACGAAGTCGCCCGCGGTCAGGTCGCTTTCGAGGAGGACCTCGTCGAGGTCGTCGCCCTTCGCCCACCGGTACGCCGTCCACGCGAACCCGAGGTCGGGCTCGCGGAGGAACGACACCCGGTTGTCGTGCTCGACGGCCTCCAGCACGCCCCACAGCCGCACCATGGCCGCGAGGGCGTCCTGCGCGGGGCCCGCGGGCGTGCGGGGCGGCGCGGCGTCGTCGGGCTGGCGCGACTCGTACACCAGCGCGGACACGCACGCGGCCAGCTCGGCGTGGCCGAGCTTCTCCCACAGCCCTTCGCGGAGGCTCTCGGCGGTCAGCAGGTCCAGCTCGTTGTAGATGCGGCCCAGGCGGCGGCCCTCCGCGGTGACCGAGTCGCCCTCCAGGTACCCGAGCTGCTGCAGGACGGCGCAGACCCGGTCGAACGTCCGCGCGATGACCTGGGAGCGGCCCTCGACGCGGCGGCGCAGCTGCTCGGTCTCGCGGTCGAGGCGGTGGTACCGCTCGGCCCACCGGGCGTGCTCCTCCCGCTGGTCGCAGCCGTGCACCGGGTGGCGGCGCAGCTCCGCGCGCAGCCGGGTGATCTCCGCGTCGTCGGCGGCGGCGGAGTCGGCCCGGGACCGCTTGCGGGCCCGCACGTCGTCGGGGACCTTGTTGCGCAGCGTCGACGCCAGGTCGCGGCGGTCCTGCGGGTTGCGGGGGCTGAACGACTTGGGGATGCGGACCCGCTCGACGGGCTCGACGGCGCGCGGGAAGTCCTGGATCGACAGCCGCTGCACCGACCGGTTCACGGTCAGCACGAGGGGCGCGGGCCCGTCGGAGCGGCGGCCGACGCCGGGGTCCAGGACGACGGCGAGGCCCGAGCGGCGCCCCGACGGCACGATGATGACGTCCCCGGGCCGCAGGTGCTCCAGAGACTTCGCGGCCTCGGCGCGGCGGGCACCGGCCCGCTCCCGCGACAGCTCGGCCTCACGGTCCGACAGGCGGCGCCGCATCGCCGCGTACTCCATGAAGTCGCCGAGGTGGCACTCGGCGGCCTCGGCGTACCCGGCGAGGGCCTCCTCGTTCTTGTGCACCTGCCGGGCGAGGCCGACGACGGCGCGGTCGGCCTGGAACTGCGCGAACGACTCCTCCAGCAGCGTGCGGGCGCGTTCGATCCCGACGGCGCCGACGAGGTTGACGGCCATGTTGTACGACGGCCGGAAGCTGGAGTTCAGCGGGTAGGTGCGGGTGCCGGCGAGGCCCGCCACCGACGCGGGCTCCACGCTCGGCCCCCACACCACGACGGCGTGGCCTTCGACGTCGATGCCGCGGCGCCCGGCACGGCCCGTCAGCTGCGTGTACTCGCCGGGCGTGAGGTCGACGTGCGCCTCGCCGTTCCACTTGTCGAGCTTCTCGATCACGACGGTGCGGGCGGGCATGTTGATGCCGAGCGCGAGCGTCTCCGTCGCGAACACCGCCTTGATCACCCCGCGGGTGAACAGCTCCTCGACGATCTCCTTGAACGTCGGCAGCATCCCGGCGTGGTGGGCGGCGACGCCGCGTTCGAGGGCGGCGAGGAAATCGCCGTACCCGAGGATCCGCAGGTCCTCCGCGGCGATGTCGGCGGTGCGCAGCTCGGCGTGCGCGCGGATCTCCTCGGCCTCCTCCTTGGAGGTGAGCCGGATCCCGGCGTGCAGGCACTGCAGGACGGCGGCGTCGCAGCCGGCGCGGCTGAAGATGAACGTGATCGCCGGGAGCAGCCCGGCGCGCTCCAGCCGCTCGATCACGTCGGGCCGCGCCGGGGGCCGGAACCGCTGCGGGCGGGCCGTGCGGCGCCGGCCGGTGCGGCGCCCCTGGTTGACCTTGGCGCGGCGGACCTCCTCCACCGCCATGCGGGTGAGCTGCGGGTTCAGCCGGGCCTGCCGGTCCCCGCCCTTGCCGGTGTCGACGAACAGGTCGTACAGGCGGGTGCCGACGAGCATGTGCTGGAACAGCGGGACGGGACGGTGCTCATCGACGATCACGGCCGTGTCGCCGCGCACCTCCTGCAGCCATTCGCCGAACTCCTCGGCGTTGCTGACGGTCGCCGACAGCGCCGCGATCCGCACCGACTCGGGAACGTGGATGATCACCTCTTCCCAGACGGCGCCGCGGAACCGGTCGGCGAGGTAGTGCACCTCGTCCATCACGACGAACGCCAGCCCGGCGAGGGTGTGCGACCCCGCGTACAGCATGTTGCGCAGGACCTCGGTCGTCATCACGACGATCGGCGCCTCGCCGTTGACGCTGTTGTCACCGGTGAGCAGCCCCACCTTCTCGGGCCCGTACCGGCGGACGAGGTCGGCGTACTTCTGGTTCGACAGCGCCTTGATCGGCGTGGTGTAGAAGCATTTGGCGCCGCCGGTGAGGGCGAGGTGGACGGCGAACTCCCCCACCACCGTCTTTCCCGATCCGGTGGGCGCGGCGACCAGGACGCCGCTGCCGTCCTCCAGAGCCTGGCACGCCTCGATCTGGAACGGGTCCAGCTCGAAGTCGTACAGGGTGCGGAAGTCCAGCAGGGCCGGGCCGCTTCCCGCGGTGCGCCTGCGGTAGGCGGCGTACCGCTGGGCCGGGGTGTGTCCGGCCGACGTCGTGTCGGGGGAGGTCATGCCTTCGAGCCTACGGTTCCGACCGCCCCGATTCCCAATCAGTTCCCCGGCAGGTCGCGCGGGCGGCGGCGAGCCCGCCGCGGGCGGTCCGGCGGGCGGGCGGGTCAGCGGGCGCGGTCGCCCTCCTCCAGCTCCGCGTCGATCTTCTCCAGGTCCAGGGGGGACACCTCGTCGTCGGCCAGGCCCTCGTACGGGTCGGGTTCGCGGGCCTTGCGGCGGTCGTGCAGGAACGCGATCAGCTCGGCGACCTCGAACAGCACGATCGTCGGCAGCGCCAGCGCCAGCATCGTGAACGGGTCCTGGCTGGGGGTGGCGATCGCGGCGAACACGAACACCCCGAAGATCAGCAGCCGCCGCGACTTGCGGATCCGCGCGTGGGTGAGGACGCCGACGAGGTTCAGCATCACGACGAACAGCGGCAGCTCGAACGTCAGCCCGAAGATGAACAGCATCGCCTGGGCGTAGCCGAGATAGTCCTGCACGCCGACCAGCACGGTCGTGTCGCCCGGCGCGAGCCCGATGAAGATCTGCAGGCCCTTGTCCATCGTCAGGTACGCCAGCGCGGCGCCGAGGCAGAACAGCGGCACCGCCGCCGCCAGGAACGTGTACGTCCAGCGGCGCTCCTTGTTGTACAGGCCCGGCGCGACGAACGCCCAGATCTGGTACAGCCACACCGGCGACGACAGCACCGCCCCGACCATCAGCGAGACCTTCAGGCGGACGAAGAACCCGTCGAAGATCCCGTGGACGACCAGGTCGCACTTGCCTTCCAGGCAGTGCTCGGCGGGGATCCGCGTGTACGGCTGCTTGAGGAAGTCCCAGATCGGCTCGAAAAGGATCCACCCGACGATCGCGCCGAGCACGAGGCCCAGGATCGCCTTGATCAGCCGGTTGCGCAGCTCACGGAGATGCTCCAAGAGAGGCATGCGACCGTCGGGGGCGGCGGTGTCGCTCCTGCTCAGCTTCATCGTCGGCATTCAGGCTCGGGGGCGGGCGGCGGTCGCGGGAGGGAGGTCAGCTGCCCCTGCGGACCTGGCCTGGGTCCGAAACCGGCACGCCCTGGATCGGCTCACCGGCGCCGAGCGCGCCGCGGGGACGCTGGCCGTCACCGGCCGCCTCGTCCTTCGGAGCCTGCCCCTCCTGCCCGGACTGCCCGGACGCGGCGGCCTTCGCGGGCTTGCCGTCATCGTCGCCGTCATCGTCGTCGTGCAGGCCCTTTGTCTCGGCCTTCAGGATCCGCGCCGACTTGCCCAGCGACCGCGCGAGCGTCGGGAGCTTCGCCGACCCGAACAGCAGCAGTACGACTGCCAGGATGATCAGAATCTCGGTCGTGCCAAGTCCAGCCATGATGTTCCTCTTCAGCAGGGGTGCTCAGGACGATCGTACGCCGTCTTCGGGCGGTTGTGACGCACGCGTTTCCTCCATCCGGGAGACTTCATCGCGCAGCGCCGACTGTTTCGGCTCCAGCCGCCGCCTGGTCCGCTCCAGTTCACGCCCGAAACGCCGCACGCCCAGCCACACCTTGAACGCGCACCAGGCGAGCACGGCCAGGCCGACGAAACCCATCGACACCGACACCGCAACCCACGCCACGCCGCCACGGTAGCCGATCCGCTCACGCCATGCCGTAGCGGGCCAGCGCCCGGACCGCGTCCTCGCGGATCCCCGACGCCAGCCCCGCGGGCGACACGACACGGCCCTGGTCGCCGAGCCGCAGCGCCAGGCCCCGCACCCACCGGGTGTCGGGGGTGCGCAGCACCACCCGAAGCCGCCCCTCCCCCAGCTCCTCGACGCTCTCGCACGGGTAGTAGTCGGCCACCCACCGGCCCCGCGGCGTCAACTCCAGCGTCACCGCCTCGTCCTGCGGCGACGGGCGGAACAGCCCCGCGTCCACGTCGATCGGCTCGGCGTCGTCCGGGACGCTCGCCGGCACGTCCAGCACCGCCAGGTCGGCGATCCGGTCCAGCTTGAACAGCCGCACCGCCTCCGCCCGCCGGCACCACCCCTCCAGGTACGTGTTGCCCTCCACGACCAGCAGCCGCATCGGGTCCACGTCGCGTTCGGTGTTCTCGTCCCGCGCCGGGACGTAGTACGTCAGGTGCACGCGGCGTCCCCGCGCGATCGCGTCCCGCAGCGTGCCCAGGCCGCTGCGGGCGGGGTCGGCGGACCCGCCGTACGCGTCCACCTCCACCGCGACCTGGCTGGACACCGCCGCCGCCGCGCCCGCCGCGCTCTCCAGCTTGGCGATCACCCGGCTGAGCGCGTCCCGGTCGTCCAGGCCCGGGATGCCCGCCAGCATCCGCAGCGCCACCAGCAGCGCCGACGCCTCGTCCACCTTCAGCCGCAGCGGCCGCGCGATCGACTCCGCCTCCGCCACCGTGATCTCCCCGCCCTCGTAGGACAGGTCGATCGGGCAGTACGGATCGGGCGCCCGCAGCTCCACGCACCACAGCAGGTTCAGGTCGTCGATCAGCTGCTTCTCCGTCACCCCGAACGCGGCGGCCGCCTCCCCGAGCGCCACCGAGTCGCGGTTCACCACGTACGGGACGAGCGCCAGCAGCCGCCCCAGCCGGTCCGTCGACGTCGTCGCCGGCCCCTTCGGGGTGCTCTTACCGGTCGCCTTCGCGGTCACCGGCCGTTCACCGTCCCGTCCGCCTCGGCCGCCCCCTGCTGCCCCGCCAGCACCGACTTCAGATGCTGGATCACCGCCTCCCGCAGGTCCGGCGGATCCAGCACCACCACGTCGCCCGCGAACCGCGCCAGATACGGCGCGAACCGGTCCGCGTCGCGGAACGACAGGGTCGCCTCGTCCCACTCCCCGTCGCCGGGCCCGTCCTTCGCGGGCCGCACGTCCCTGGCCCACCGCCGCGGCCCCTGCGCCGCACCCGCCCGCAGCAGCACCGCCGCCGGGCGCGGCTCGCTCACCGGATCGCCCCAGTCGAACGCGATGCGCCGCACGTCCACCCCGTCCGGGACGGTCACCGAACCGGCCGGCCCGTCCGCCGCCACGTCCCCGACGATGCGGCTCAGCCGGAACACCCGCTGCTCGTCGCGGTCCCGGTCGAACCCGACCGCGTACCAGCGGCCCCGCCGGCTCACCACGCCCCACGGCTCCAGATGCCGCCGCGCCACCGACGTCCGCCCGATCCCCTGATAGTCGAACGCGACCGGCCGCCCGTCCCGCACCGCCTCCCACAGGGCCGGGAACGCCGGGTCCTGCGTGTCGACCCGCGGCTCGATGCCCACCGCCGCGGGCGCGTCGGTCTCCACCCCGGCCGCGCGCAGCTTCAAAAGCGCCCCCGACGCCGCCTCCGCCATGCTGGCCCGCTGCCACACCCGCGCCGCCAGCCCCAGCACCGCCGCCTCGTCCGGCGTCAGATGGATCTCGGGGAGCTCGTAGGCCTGCGGCGGGATCCGGTACCCGATCTCCTCACCGCCGCCGCCCTGCCGGTCGCTGCCCACCTCCAGCGGGACGCCGAGCTCACGCAGCTCCTCCTTGTCCCGCTCGAACATCCGCTTGAACGCCTCGCCCGATTCCGGATACCCGGGCACCGCACGGCGGATCTGCTCGGCCGTCAGATAGCGCCGGGTGGCGAGCAGGCAGACCACCAGATTGAGCAGGCGCTCGGTCTTGCGCCGCGACACTTCGTCACCACCTCTTCGCTCCATCGACCCCTGAGCCGCGCTCGGCGGGTCCGGCCGTCCACGGCCGCGTCCCGCCGTTCAGGACGCTACCGTTTCCCGGTGTGATCCGATGGCGTAAAGGCACAGTTGAGGACATCCGCCGCGAATGGCCCGGGGCGGTCGAACTGAACGTCTCGATCGGGGGCGACGGCGCACACCGCGCCCTGGCCTATCCCGCCCTCGTGGGCCGGCCCGAACCCGGCGACACCGTCCTGCTCAACACTACGGCCTTGGCGATGGGCCTCGGCACCGGCGGCTACGCCATGGTCGTCGCGATCCCCGACCGCCTCCCGCCCGACCCGACCGGCCCCGGCCACCTCGTCAAGGCCCGCTACACGCCCCTCCAGGCGACCGTCCTCGGCGCCGACGAGCAGGACTCCCCCCACCACGACGTCCTCCGCGACGCCGACTCGCTCGACGGCATGCCCGTCATCGTCGCCGACCTGCACTCCGCGCTCCCGCCGATCCTCGCCGCGCTCCTCGCCGACCGGCCCGCCGCACGGGTCGTGTACGTCATGCCGGACGGCGGGGCGCTGCCGGCCTGGTTCTCCATGTCCATCGCCCGCCTCAAGGACGCCGGCGTCCTCGCCGCCACCGTCACCGCCGGGCAGGCCTTCGGCGGCGACCTCGAAGCCGTCACCGTCCACACCGGCCTCCTCGCCGCCCGCCTCATCCTCGGCGCCGACGCCGCCGTCCTCGCGCAGGGCCCCGGGAACCTGGGGACGGGCACCCGGTGGGGCTTCTCGGGCGTCACGGCCGGCGAGGCCGTCAACGCCGCGTCCGTCCTCGGCGGCCGGCCCGTCGGATCCCTGCGCGTCAGCGAAGGCGACAAGCGCGAACGCCACATCGGCGTCTCCCACCACTCCCTCACCGCGTACGGCCGCGTCGCCCTCGCCGCCGCCGACATCCCCGTCCCCGAACTCGGCGGCCCCTTCGGCGCCCGCGTCGCCGCCGGCGCCGCGCCGCTCGGCGACCGCCACCGCCTCGTCCCCGTCCCCGTCGACGGCCTCCACGAGACCCTGAGCGCCGCCGAGAAGGACTGGGGCGTCCGGCTGTCGACCATGGGCCGCCGCCTCGACGAGGACCTGCCCTACTTCCTCACCGCCGCCGCCGCGGGCCGCCACACCGCCGCCCTCCTCGGCTGACGCCTCAGACGGCCGCCGCCTCCCCGGCGCCCGCGGCCTCCCCGGCGGTGTAGGCGGAGGCGAAGGTGAAGGCGCCCGGGGACGGGCCCCGCTCGCGGAGCAGGGCCAGGCGCTCCAGCGCCTCCTCGACGGTCGGGACGCGGCCGGCGGGTATCCACCACAGGACGGCGTGCGCGTCCACGTGCCGCCGGAACCACTCCCGGCGGCGCCGCATCGTCTCCAGGTGCGCGCTGCGGTAGACGAAGTCCCACAGCGCCTCGGCCGACTCCCACACCGAGAAATTGACGATCACGTCGTCGCCGGCGGGGCGCATCCCGGTGGCGTCGGGCTCGCCGTCCTCCGTCAGCCGCCACACGAACCCGGGGGCCGCGTCGGCGAGCGCGTTGACGGGTTCGAGCATCGCGACGAAGTCCCCCATCCGCGGATCGTCCAGGGGGAAGCGGAGCGCGGCGACGTTGAACTGGGCGAGATGGTGCGCGCGGGCGGGGGCGTGTTCGGTCATGGGCCTCACCCCACCACGGTGCCCGCTTCTATGTCAATGCTCATTGTTTTTAGAAGGGGTCTCGGCAACCGCACAACACCAGCCCGGACGCGGATCCATCCGCACACGCACCCGCGAAGACCCCTCGACAAGCCCCTCCAGCAACGCCAGATTCATCCCGCACACCAACGGCGGAAACGCCTCCGCCACCACATGAAACGGGCAATTGCGCATCCGCAGGACCGCGCCGCCCTCATCCGCAACCGGGTCATAGCCACGGGCCGACAGAACCTCCGCCAACTCCCCCAAACCCCCGCACGGCCCGCCCGGCCCCCGCAACGCCAGCCCACGCCGCCGCGCCGCGTCCCGCACCTCGACGTCCAGCCCGGCCGCCTCCGCCGCCTCCGCCAGCAAACCCGCCGCCGTCCGGTAATCACGCGCCGGCACCGACACGCCCCGCTCCCCCGCCGACCGCCGGTACACCTTCGCCGGACGCCCCGCACCCGGCCCCGAACGCCCCGTCAGCCGCCTGCTCCCCGCCTCCAGCAACCCCGCGTCCACCAGCTTGTCCAAATGGAACGCCGCCAGCGTCCGCGCCACACCCGCCGCCTCGGCCGCCTCGTTCCGCCCCACCTCACGGCCCTGCACCGCCACGAACTCGTACAGCCGCCGCCGCACCGGATCCTGAAGCAACGCGATCGCGTCGATGTCCTCCACCCCGCCATTCTAAGAACAACGAGGACTCCGCTTAGAACGGAGCGACCACCACCGTCAATGCACACCCAGCAGATCCACCACGAACACCAGCGTGTCGCTCCCCTTGATCCCGAACTGCGCCAGGCCCTTCTCCCCGTACCCCAGCGACGGAGGCACCACCAACAGCACCCGGCTCCCCACCCGCTGCCCGACCAGACCCTCGTCCCAGCCCTTCATCACCTGACCGGTCCCGATCGTCACCGCCGCCGGATGCCCCTCCGACCACGACGAGTTGAACACCTTCCCGTCACGCCAGAAATACCCCGCGTACTGCAACGCCAGCAGCTGCCCCTTCCGCACCGCCGGGCCGTCCCCCCGCACCAGCGTCCGCACCTGCAGCTTCCTCGGCGCCGCACCCCGCGGCATCGACACCGCCGGCGCACGCCCCGCCGCCGCATCCCCCACCCTCGGCAGCCCCGGATCGTCCAGCGGCGCCTGCGCCTTCCCGCGCGGCCCCGCCGTCCGCGGATACACCGCCCGCACGTCCAGCACGTACACCAGCGTGTCGTCCCCGCCCACCTGATGCTTCGGGTCGCCCTTCTCACCGAAGCCGTCCTCCGGCGGAATCCGCGCCACCACACGCGAACCCGGACGCGCCCCCTCCAACGCCTTCGTCAACCCCGGCACCAGCTGCCCCGTCGGGAACGCACCCGGCCGCCCCTTCGAATAGCTGCTCGCCAGCAGCTTCCGCTCCGACTCACTCCACCGGTAGCCCACATAGTCGGCCACCACCAGATCACCCTTGCGCGCCGCCGCGCCGTCCCCCTCCTTGAGGGTCTCCACCGCCAGAGACCCACCCGGCTCGCCCTTCGGGAACTCCACCTCCGGCAGCTTCCCGAAATCCCCGCGCACCGTGACGTCCAAGCCGCCACCCGAACACGCGGACAGCACCAACGGCGCGACAAGAACGGCGACCACGGGCAACAACCGGACACGACGACGCATACGGGGGTCCTTCGAGGGGCGGTGAGCGCTACTGCGCGCTCACCCTACCGCCCAAGTGACCAGCCGGTAGCCCCCGGCGCACACGTGTCGCACCCACCCCTACATACCGGCGATCAGCTTGTCCACCCGCTCATCCACCGACCGGAACGGGTCCTTGCACAGCACCGTCCGCTGCGCCTGATCATTCAGCTTCAGATGCACCCAGTCCACCGTGAAATCACGCCGCTTCTCCTGCGCCTTCCGGATGAACTCACCCCGCAGCCGCGCCCGCGTCGTCTGCGGCGGAACCGACTTCGCCTCGAAAATGTCCAGATCCCGCGTCACCCGATCCACCGCCCCCCGCTTCTCCAGCAGGTAATACAGCCCCCGCTCACGATGCACATCGTGATACGTCAAATCCAGCTGCGCCACACGCGGCGACGACAACGGCAGATCGTACTTCCGCCGATACCGCTCGATCAGCTGATACTTCGCCACCCAGTCGATCTCCCGCGCCACCAGATCCAGCTCGCCCGTCTCCACCGCACGCAGCGTCCGCTCCCACAGCTCCAGCACCCGCTTCGCCGTCGCGTCCCCGCCACGCGCGTCCACGAAATCGCGCGCCTTCCCGTAATACTCCTTCTGGATCTCCAGCGAACTCGCCTCCCGGCCGTTCGCCAGCCGCACCTTCCGCCGCCCCGTCATGTCATGACTGACCTCACGGATCGCCCGGATCGGATTCTCCAGCGTCAGGTCGCGCATCACCACGCCCGCCTCGATCATCCGCAGCACCAGATCCGTCGCGCCCACCTTCAGCAGCATCGTCGTCTCACTCATGTTCGAGTCCCCGACGATCACATGCAGGCGCCGGAACCGCTCCGCGTCCGCATGCGGCTCATCCCGCGTATTGATGATCGGACGCGACCGCGTCGTCGCCGACGACACGCCCTCCCAGATGTGCTCCGCCCGCTGCGACACGCAGTACACCGCCCCACGCGGCGTCTGCAGCACCTTCCCCGCACCACAGATGATCTGCCTCGTCACCAGATACGGAATCAGCACATCCGCCAGCCGGCCGAACTCCCCGTGCCGCCCCACCAGATAATTCTCATGGCAGCCGTACGAGTTCCCCGCCGAATCCGTGTTGTTCTTGAAAAGGTAGATGTCACCGGCGATGCCCTCCTCGCGCAACCGCCGCTCCGCATCGACCAGCAAACCCTCCAGAATCCGCTCACCGGCCTTGTCGTGCGTCACCAGATCCACGACGCTGTCGCACTCCGGCGTCGCATACTCCGGGTGACTCCCCACGTCCAGGTAGAGCCGCGCCCCATTACGCAGGAACACGTTGCTGCTACGACCCCACGACACCACCCTCCGGAACAGATAGCGCGCCACCTCGTCCGGTGACAACCGCCGCTGCCCCCGGAAGGTACAGGTGACGCCGTACTCGTTCTCAAGCCCGAAGATGCGCCTGTCCACACCACGACCCTATGCGGCCAAGCCCCCACTTGGCAGTCTCTCCAGCCCACCGTTTCCCCCGGACCGACCCCCGCCGCACACGCGACAGGCCCGCCACGGCAAGGGCGGCCACCACCACCCCGCCACGACGGGCCCGCACCCGGCCGGGAACCCCGCCACCCGGCGGCGCCCCGACCTGCGAATCAGTCCTCGTCCCCCCCGGCGCCCTTCTCCCGCTTCGCCGGCTTCGCCGCCGAACCCGACCCCGTGTCCGCACCCGACCCGGTGTCCGCGCCTGCGTCCTCCCCGCCCGAAGACGCCCCCGACGGCCCCTCATCCGCCGCCGACAGCAGATCACCGATCCGCGCCGCCGCCAGCCGCTTGAACAGCCGATGCTCCCGATTGCGGTCCAGCACCGCGACCTCCAGCGACGTCGCCTCCAGATGCCGGTCCGTGTCCTGCGCCTCCAGCGCCCGCACCGCCGTCCGCAACGCCCCCGCCAGCGACGAACCCTCCCGGTAGCCGTCCTTCAACGACTCCGCCACCGCGTCCGCCTGCCCGCCCATCGCCACATAGCCGTGCTCGTCCGCCACCGACCCGTCGAACGTCAGCCGGTAGATCTGGTCCGTCTCCGCGTCATCGCCCACCTCCGCGACGACCAGCTCCACCTCGTACGGCTTGTTCGTCTCCGTGAAGATCGTCCCCAGCGACTGCGCGTACACGTTCGCCAGACCCCGCGCCGTCACGTCCCGGCGGTCGTACTGATATCCGTTGATGTCGGCGTACCGCACACCGCCCAGCCGCAGATTCTCGAACTCGTTGTACTTCCCCACCGCCGCGAACGCGATCCGGTCATAGATCTCACTGATCTTGTGCAGCGCCCGCGACGGATTGTCCGCCACGAACAAGATGCCGTCGTCATACTGCAGCACCACGACACTGCGGCCACGCGCGATCCCTTTACGCGCATAGTCCGCCTTGTCCTTCATCTGCTGTTCGGGCGAAACGTAGAACGGCATGGACACCGGTATGGATCCCTTCTATCGCAGCGGGGCGGTCGGCCCGCCCGGCGAGTCGTAACGTCCATCGACGACGGCCTGCGCCAACGCGCCCACCTCGTCCTCGCCCAGCCGGCGATACCCCTCCGACGTCACCGACGCCACCACCGGGAAGATCCGGCGCGTCAGATCGGGCCCACCGGTCGCCGAATCGTCATCGGCCGCGTCGTACAGCGCCTGCACGCACACCAGCGCCGCGTCCTCCGCCGACAACTCCGGCCGGTACAACTTCTTCAGCGCCCCACGCGCGAACACCGACCCCGAGCCGACCGAGTGGAAATCCCGCTCCTCGTACCGGCCCCCCGCCGGGTCGTACGAGAAGATCCGCCCCTCATCCCGCTCCTCGTCATAACCCGCGAACAACGGCACCACCGCCAGCCCCTGCATCGCCATCGCCAGGTTCTGCCGCACCATCGTCGCCAGCCGATTCGCCTTGCCCTCCACCGACAGCGTCCGGCCCTCACGCTTCTCGTAATGCTCCAGCTCCACCTGGAACAACCGCACCATCTCGATGCCGATGCCCGCCGTCCCCGCGATCGCGATCGCCGAGAACTCGTCCGCCCGGAACACCTTCTCGATGTCCCGCTGCGCGATCACGTTCCCCGCCGTCGCCCGCCGGTCCCCCGCCATCACCACCCCGCCGGGGAAACTCACCACGACGATCGTCGTCCCGTGCGGGATCTCATCCCCCACCCGCGACGCCGGCGGCGTCCGCCTGCCGGGCAGCGACTCCGGCGAGTACGCCCCCAGGAACTCCGTGAACGACGACATGTCCGGGCTCGCGAACAACCCCGGCAGACGCCCGGTGTGCGATTCGTGGGACGCCACGCGACTC
Source organism: Actinomadura sp. 3N407 (assembly GCF_052245875.1). NCBI lineage: Bacteria > Bacillati > Actinomycetota > Actinomycetes > Streptosporangiales > Thermomonosporaceae > Actinomadura > Actinomadura sp. 3N407. Next base: position 3,590 of record NZ_JBQQBP010000016.1, on the reverse strand, counting down.
CCTTCCCTCCACCATGGCACCGGCTCCTCACAACCCCACCGGCGCGGACGACTACGACCCTACTGTTCAAGGTCGCCCACGCGCATGCCGCATGATCCCCCGCCGAGTCCGCCCACGGCGAACCCTGACCACAATCCCCGCCGTCACTCCACCCAGACAGGCCCCACGCGCAGGATCCCGAGCTCCGGGTTCACCTTACGATGCCGCCCGTCCGCCTCCCAACGCGCCGTCCAGCCGCCAGGCGGCACCTTCACGGGATCCGCGTCGGGGACGGTGAACGACAGACGTGTCCCGCCCGTGGAGGCCGGAACCGTCCTGACCAGACCGCCCATCAGATAGTCCGCCGCGCGGCGAAGGGCAATCGGGTCATCGCGGAGCTGACCCATGCCCGTGTTGCAGCCATGGCACGCGATACCGCGCACCGCGCCTGTCCTGTGGTCATGGTCGACGTGCTTCGCCGGGAAATCGAAGCAGACGGCGCAGAGGCCGACCTGCATCTTCAGCAGCCAGTCGGCGTCCTCATCGTTGATCCCGTACTTCTGGCGCAGGTGGTAGTGCCTCGGCGATCCCAGCGAGTCCGACCTCGTCCACCAGCCCGGGTCCGAACGCACCCGATCCGGACCGCCGAAGACCCGGGCACCCGTCTCGCGCTCCAGCCACCGCGCTTGCGAGCCCTCCAGCTCCAGGTATTCCGCCGCGAGCCGCAGGCGCTCCGGATCGTCCTCGAACTGGCCGAGCGCTCCGTTGCACTTGAAGCACAGGACACGGCGGACGAGCCCCGTCATGTGGTCGTGGTCCACGTGCTTCGCTTCGGCGCGGAGACAGATGACGCAGATGCCGCCCTGCTCGGCGATCATCTGCTCCACCTGCTCCTCGGTGAGGCCATAGCGCAGCTTCAGGAGGTAGTTCCGCTCGCTCCCATGGTTGCGACGGCGGTTCTCCAGAGCAGTGGCCGTGTGGCAGGGGCGGCAATAGGCGGTGAGTCCGGACTTGTTGGAGCGGTTCTTTCCGAACTCATCGAACGGCTTGATCTCCTGACAGCGAGGGCAGTATTTCATCCCGTCCGGGACGGCCGAATGCCTGCGGTACTCTCTCGCCTCTTTGCCCTGCCTTGCCTGTCTTTTCCGATATGAGGCGGCATTACGCAGGCCGTAGCACTCTCTGCAGTACGGCGCCAAGCCGTCGGGAGACGCCCTGCGCTTCGAGAAGTCTTTGACCGGTTTGACCTGATGACAGTCAGGACACCTTTTCGAAGTCATGGGCGAGACCTTAATGGCCTCGCCCATGCCTTGCAGGCTATTCAGATTTCCGTGTGACCCCGGAGGGAAACGCGAACATCAGATTTCTCGATATGTCCGATTTGGGTATTACTGTCCGCCTTTTTGGACGTATGAACGGATGAAATCCTCTGCGTTCTCTTCGAGAACTTCGTCTATTTCGTCGAGAATTGTGTCCACGTCGTCGGTGAGCTTCTCCTGGCGCTCCTGCACGTCCTCGGTGGTCGTGGCCTCGGTCTCTTCGACCTCTTCCGTGCGCCGGGGGGTCTGCTTCTGACCGCCGGTGTCCTTCGTGGCCATCTCGTACCTCCGCTCTGCCGGTCCTACCGACCCTATCCCCGATCTTCGGCGGTTAGCGGATCTTGAAACCCGTTTCGCCGCCTCCGCACCCGGGGGCCGGGGACTTGCTCGGGTTATCGCCCGTCCACCGGCCACTGAAACGGGCATACCGGTCACGAAACCGAGACGTCACCTGTCAGTGCAGGTCAGCGGGGCGATAGGGCTCGATAGCCACACTATCCAATGGGCGCGAATGAGCCCGGACGGCGCTCATGCGTCGTCCGGGCTCAGAAGGGCGTGTCAGCTCTGGCCGGTCAGGGTGGCCACGAGGTCGGCCGCGGTCCGGCAGCGGTCCAGGAGGGGGCCTACGTGCTGCTTGGTGCCGCGGAGGGGCTCCAGGGTGGGGACGCGCTGGAGGGACTCACGGCCCGGCACGTCGAAGATGACCGAGTCCCAGGAGGCGGCCGCGACGGATTCGGCGTACTGGCGCAGGCAGCGGCCGCGGAAGTAGGCTCGGGTGTCCTCGGGCGGGTCCTCCACGGCGGCTTCGACCTGGGCCTCGGTGATGACGCGGTCGATGCGGCCGCGGTCCACGAGCCGGTTGTAAAGGCCCTTGTCGGGCCTGACGTCGCTGTACTGCAGGTCGACGAGTTGCAGGCGGGAGTGGGACCAGTCGAGGTTGTCGCGGGTGCGGTAGCCCTCGAGGAGGGCGAGCTTGGCGACCCAGTCGAGTTCGCGGGACAGCTGCATGGGGTCGTCGCCGAGGCGGTGGAGGACCGATTCCCAGCGGTCGAGGACGTCGGTGGTCATCTCGTCGACGTCGGAGCCGAAGCGGTCCTCGACGTACTTGCGGGACTGCTCGAGGTACTCCATCTGGAGCTGGACGGCGGTCATCTTGCGGCCGTCGCGGAGGGTGAGCAGGTGCTTGCAGGACGGGTCGTGGGAGACGGCGCGGAGCGCGGCGACGGGCATGTCGACGGACAGGTCGACGGTGAGGAAGCCGTCCTCGATCATGGCGAGGACGAGTGAGGTGGTGCCGAGCTTGAGGTAGGTGGACAGCTCGGCCATGTTGGCGTCGCCGATGATGACGTGGAGGCGGCGGTATTTCTCGGGGTCGGCGTGGGGTTCGTCGCGGGTGTTGATGATGGGGCGTTTGAGGGTGGTTTCGAGGCCTACTTCGACTTCGAAGAAGTCGGCGCGCTGGCTGATCTGGAAGCCGTCGCCGCGGCCGTCGACGCCGATGCCGACGCGGCCGGCGCCGCAGACGACCTGGCGGGAGACGAAGAACGGGGTGAGGTGGCGGACGATGTCGGCGAAGGGCGTCTCGCGGCGCATGAGGTAGTTCTCATGGCAGCCGTAGGAGGCGCCCTTGTTGTCGGTGTTGTTCTTGTAGAGCTGGATGGGGTGGGTGCCGGGGACCATGGCGGCGCGTTGTGCGGCGTCGGCCATGACGCGTTCTCCGGCCTTGTCCCAGATGACGGCGTCGCGGGGGTTGGTGCATTCGGGTGCGGAGTATTCGGGGTGGGCGTGGTCGACGTAGAGGCGTGCGCCGTTGGTGAGGATGACGTTGGCGAGGCCGAGGTCTTCGTCGGTGAGCTGGGTGGGGTCGGCGACTTCGCGGGCGAGGTCGAATCCGCGGGCGTCGCGGAGTGGGTTCTCCTCTTCGAAGTCCCAGCGGGCTCTGCGGGCTCGTGCCGCGGAGGCCGCGAGGTAGGCGTTGACGACCTGGGAGGAGGTCACCATCGCGTTGGCCCCTGGCTGCCCGGGTACGGAGATGCCGTACTCGGTCTCGATGCCCATCACCCGCCGAACACTCATATCGTCGAGCCTATCGGGGTGCGCGGGGTGGAGCCATGGGGCCGGGTGTTCGCGGGGGGTGTGGCGGGGCATGCGGACGCGGCGGCCAACCCGCGGGGGGGCCGCCGCGCCGGGGGGGGCGTGGCGGCGTGTGAGTCGTGCGCGGACGCCGATCGCGGTGCTGTTGATGGATCAGTCGGTGGTGGCGGGGCCGGGGAACATCTACCGGGCGGAGGT
>NZ_JBQQBP010000015.1:0-235136 GCF_052245875.1 Actinomadura sp. 3N407 | reverse complement strand
CCAGGTTGTGAAGGAGGGCGGGCACGCCACGGTTCTGGGTTCTACGGGCGTCCGACCGGGAGGTCCTTGCCCGCGCCGGAACCGGCGGCCTTCAGCCGCACGGCCGTCGGGTCCGGGTCGTTCAGCGCCGGGACGGCCTCGCAGTAGGCGTCGGGGCCGCGGCGGCTCTCCGGCAGCGCACCGGTGTCGAGGTACGCCGCGACCTTGTCGTCCAGGCACGCGTTGCCGTTGAGCGTGTTGGAGTGGGTCTTGCCGCCGACCTCGAACACCAGGCGGGAGGACCGGAAGATCTTGTGCATCTCCAGGCCGCCCTCGACCGGCGTCGCCGCGTCCTTCGTGGACTGGACGAGCAGCATGCCCGGCAGGCTCTCGCCGCCCTTCAGCTTGAGCGCGGGCCCGCCATTGAACGGCCAGAAGGCGATCGGGGCGTTGAACCAGACGTTGCCCCACGTCGCGAACTCGTAGCCCTGCCGGTGGAGCTTCGCCGCGTCGTGGTGCCACCTGGCCCAGTGGCGGGGCCACCGCGCGTCCGCGGCCTGGACGGCGAGGTAGACCGCGAAGCCGTTGTCCTCACCGCCCGGGTTGAGCCAGCCGAGCAGGCCGGACGGGTCCTCGTCGTTGACCCAGGCGGACAGCGCCTGCGCGAACGGGATGTAGTAGCCGGTGTTGTAGCCGGCGCTCAGCACGATGTCGGACAGCTCGGCCGGGCCGATCTCGCCGCCGATGGGCGACTTCTCCGACGCGTTGAGCACCTCGTAGTACTTGGCGCGGACGGCCCTCTCGGACGTGCCGAGGTGGTAGACCGAGTCGTACTTGGCGACCCAGGCGAACCAGGCCCGGATGTTGCGCTCGAACGCCTTGTCCTGTTCGAGCTGCGCCTTGTACCAGACGTTCTTCGGGTTGACGATGCCGTCCATCACCATCCGCTTCACGCGCTCGGGGAAGAGCGTGGCGTAGGTGGCGCCGAAGTAGGTCCCGTAGGAGAAGCCGTACCAGCTGATCTTCTCCTGGCCGAGGGCGGCACGGATCACGTCGATGTCGCGCGCGGCGTCGGTGGTGCGCATGTGCGGCAGCATCCAGCCGAACTTCTCCTGGCAGTCCTGCGCGTACTTCTTCGACTTGACGACCCAGGCCAGTTCCTCCCTCCAGGAGTCCGGCACGTAGGCGGGGCGGATCGGGTCGTTGATGTGCGGGTCGCAGGTGATCGCGGGCTTGCTGGAGCCGACACCGCGGGGGTCGAAGCCGATGATGTCGTACTTGGCCGCGACGTCGGCGTGGCCGGTGCCGCCGATCCAGCGGGCGAGGGCGGGCGAGTACGCCAGGCCGGAGCCGCCGGGCCCGCCCGGGTTCACGAACAGGACGCCCTGGTAGTTCTCCTCGTCGGTGTGCCTGAAGCGCGACACCGCGATGGAGATCTTGCGGCCGCCGGGGTCGCTGTAGTCGAGGGGCACCTCCACCTGTGCGCATTGGGCGTTGTTCATCGGGTCGCCGGGGCCGCTGACCTCGCATTCGCCCCAGTCGATGCCCTGGGCCGCGATCGCGGCGGCGCCGGCCGGGCCGGTGTCCGCGCTCGCGGGTACGGCGGCGCCGGTGCCGCCGGCCGTCACGACCAACGCGGCCGTGACGAGAACGATCCTTCTCACGTGACCTGACCCCCTCAGATCGGCGGCTCCGGGCGCCCCGACATCGGGACCGGAGGGGGAGCGACGCCGATACATAGCGGATGCGGATTGCGTGGAGATTGTTGCTGTTTGGCCGCTTATGGCGGCAGATCCCGTTGTGACTGGTTGCGAAATCGTGACAAGATCAACGGAACTTCGTGATGTTGCGCGGCGTTCGCCTCGCCCTCCGGCGCCCTGGAGTCCGGAACATGCGAAAGGGCCCCGGGTTCGTCACCCGGGACCCTCTGCCGTACCGCAGCCCCCACCCGGACAGGTATTGGGGCAGGCTGCGCTCGGCCTCGTTCCTTTACCGCGTCAGCTCACGACGACGTCCGCGCCGGGGCCGGAAACCGAGCCGTCTTCGCCGATCTCGATGCCCATGTCGTCGGCTATCCGCATGGCCTCCTCGATCAGCGTCTCCACGATCTGCGCCTCGGGCACGGTCTTGACGACCTGTCCCTTGACGAAGATCTGGCCCTTGCCGTTGCCGGACGCGACGCCGAGGTCGGCCTCGCGCGCCTCGCCCGGCCCGTTCACCACGCAGCCCATCACGGCGACGCGCAGCGGGACGGGGAAGTCCTTCAGCCCGGCGGTGACCTGCTCGGCGAGCGTGTACACGTCCACCTGAGCCCGCCCGCACGACGGGCAGGACACGATCTCCAGGCCGCGCTGGCGCAGCCCGAGCGACTCCAGGATCGCCGTGCCGACCTTGACCTCCTCGACCGGAGGCGCCGAAAGCGACACCCGGATCGTGTCGCCGATCCCGTCGGCGAGCAGCGCGCCGAACGCGACGGCCGACTTGATCGTCCCCTGGAACGCCGGGCCGGCCTCGGTGACGCCGAGGTGCAGCGGGTACTCGCAGGCGGCGGCCAGCTGCCGGTACGCCTCGATCATCACGACCGGGTCGTTGTGCTTGACCGAGATCTTGATGTCGCGGAAGTCGTGCTCCTCGAACAGGGAGCACTCCCACAGCGCCGACTCCACCAGCGCCTCGGAGGTGGCCTTGCCGTGCTTCTCCAGCAGGCGCTTGTCCAGCGACCCGGCGTTCACCCCGATCCGGATCGGCACGCCCGCGTCCGAGGCCGCCTTGGCGATCTCGCCGATCCTGTCGTCGAACTTCTTGATGTTGCCGGGGTTGACCCGGACGGCCGCGCAGCCCGCGTCGATCGCCGCGAACACGTACTTCGGCTGGAAGTGGATGTCGGCGATGACCGGGATCGGCGACTTTCTCGCGATCGCCGGCAGCGCGTCGGCGTCGTCCTGCGACGGCACCGCCACCCGGACGATCTGGCAGCCCGATGTGGCCAGCTCCGCGATCTGCTGCAGCGTGGTGTTCACGTCGGCGGTGAGGGTCGTGGTCATGGACTGCACCGACACCGGGGCGTCGCCGCCCACCGGCACGTTCCCGACCATGATCTGCCGGGACCTGCGGCGCGCGGCGATGGGACCCCGCGCCCCCTGACCGTCGTCTTCGCCGCGGACGCTCGGAATTCCCAGTGAAACGCTCATCCCTCTCCTCTTGCTTGCCGGCCCCTACAAAGCCTAAGCGCCGCGCGCGGCCGAGGTGACGGCACCCGGCATTCAACAGTGTGACCATTCGGCCACGGTGCGTAAACGTTTTGGGTCATTCCGGTAGCTGGAGCGGATTGAACAGGTCGGCGAGGATCAGCAGAACCCCGAATCCCACCAGCAACAGAACGACGAGGTATGTCAAGGGCAGGAGCTTGGTCATATCGACGGTGCCCGGATCCGGACGGCCGCGGATCCGGTTGAAGCCCGCGCGGGCGCGCTCGTAGCCGACCACCGCGAGATGCCCCCCGTCCAGCGGCAGCAGCGGCAGGACGTTGAGCGCCCCGAGGAAGATGTTCAGCGACACCACCAGCGACAGGAACAGGGCGATCTTGTCCCGGGCGGAGGTCTCGGAGGCGAAGATCTGACCGGACACGTCGGTCGCGCCCACCACGCTGCCGACCTGTCCGCCGGGGGTGCTCTCCCGCTCGGGCGAGAACAGCTTCGGGATCGCCGACGGCACGTCCGCCGCGACCTCGCCCACGGCGGTGAGAATCCGTCCGATGCCGTTGGCGGCGAACACCGCCGCGTTCAGCGGTCCCGTCCGCTCGTACCCGGCGCCGACGACCTTCGCCGACATGCCGACGAACGGTTCACCGTCCACGTCCGCGAGCGTGACCGGCAGCGTCACCGGCCGGTCCGCGCCGGGCCGCCGCACCACGAGCCGCACCGTCTGCCCGGGCTCCGCCCGGCCGATCGCCCTGGTGAGGTCGTCCCAGTCGGCGACCGGCGTGCCGCCGAACGCGATGACGCGGTCCCCGGCGCGCAGCCCGGCCTGCGCGGCGGGGGAAGGCGGCCGGCCCTCGCCGCAGCCGACCCGCGCCCCGGCGGGCACACAGGGCGAGACCTCGTCGACCGTGCTGGTCACGGTGCCGGGTTCGCGGACGCCGATCGTCATGGCCATCACCATGAGCAGCAGGAAAGCGAACAGGAAGTTCGCGACGACGCCCGCTCCGATGACGATCGCGCGGCGGGGGGCGGTCTGCCGGTAGAACGCGCGGGGTCGGTCCGCCGCGTCGATCTCCTCCAGCGGCGTGTAGCCCACGATCTTGACGAAGCCGCCCAGCGGGATCGCCTTGACGCCGTACTCGGTCTCGCCCCGGCGCGTCGACCACAGGGTCGGGCCGAAACCCACGAAGTACTGCGTCGCCTTCATCCCGAACCGCTTGGCGGTGACCAGGTGCCCGGCCTCGTGCAGCATCACCGACGCCAGCAGCGCGACGACGAACGCCACCGCGCCGAGGAAGAAGGCCATCCCGGTCCCCTTGGGGTTCGTCCCGGGGCGGGGGCCCCGGGGTCAGTCGGTCGCGGTCAGTTCCCTGGTCCTGGTCCGTGCCCAGCCGTCCGCCGCGAGGACGCCGTCCAGCGTCAGTTCCGCGGCCGTGCCCGGACCTTGCTCGTCGTGCTCGTCCAGTACCCGCGCGATCGTGTCGACTATCCCGAGGAACGGGAGACGTCCCGCGCGGAACGCGTCCACACATTCCTCGTTCGCGGCGTTGTAAACGGCCGGGAACGTCCCGCCCAGCTCACCGGCCCGCCGCGCCAGCGCGACCGCGGGGAACGCCTCGTCGTCGAGCGGGAACAGCTCCCAGGTGTGCGCCCTGGTCCAGTCGACGCCGGGCGCGGCGTCCGGGACGCGGTCCGGCCAGTCGATGCCGAGCGCGATCGGCAGCCGCATGTCGGGCGGGCTGGCCTGCGCCAGCGTGGAGCCGTCGGTGAACTCGACCATCGAGTGGATCACCGACTGCGGGTGCACCATGACCTCGATCCTGTCCATCGGCACGTCGAACAGCAGGTGCGCCTCGATGACCTCCAGCCCCTTGTTGACCAGGGTCGCGGAGTTGATCGTGACGACGGGGCCCATGTCCCACGTCGGGTGGTCGAGCGCCTGCTCGGGGGTGACGCCGGTCAGCTCGTCGCGGCTGCGGCCGCGGAACGGGCCGCCGCTCGCGGTCAGCACGAGCCGCCGCACCTCCTCGGCGCGGCCGCCGCGCAGGCACTGGGCGAGCGCCGAGTGCTCGGAGTCGACCGGGACGATCTGCCCCGGCCGCGCCCGTTCCTTGACGAGGGGGCCGCCGACGATGAGCGACTCCTTGTTGGCCAGCGCGAGCGTCCGCCCGGCGTCCAGGGCGGCCAGCGTGGAGGCGAGGCCGAGTGCGCCGGTCACCCCGTTCAGCACGGTGTCGCACGGCCACGCCGCGACCTCGGCGACGGCGTCCGGGCCCGCGACGATCTTCGGGATGGCGAAGTCGCCGGAGGCGTAGCCGTGCCGCTTGGCCTCGGCGTAGAAGGCCAGCTGCAGGTCCTGCGCGGCGGACGCCCTGGCGACGGCGACGACCTCGGGCCGGAACTCCAGCGCCTGCTCGGCCAGCAGATCGACGCGCCCGCCGCCGGCCGCGAGGCCGGTCACCCGGAACCTGCCGGGGTTGCGGCGGACCACGTCCAGCGCCTGGGTGCCGATCGAACCGGTGGAGCCGAGCACGACGAGCTCGCGCAGGGGCGCGTCGGGGCTTGAAGGAGACATCACCGTTCCATTGTCGGGCATTCCCGCGCCGCGGTCCCGTTCCGGCCGCGACTCAGCGGAAGCCGGCGAGGGGAAGGCGGAGGACGAGGCGGGCGCCGTAGACGCCCTCGCCGACGTAGAGGCGGCCGCCGTGGGCGGCGGCGATCTGCCGCGCGATCGCCAGGCCGAGGCCGCTGCCGCCGTCGGCGCGGCTGCGGGCGGAGTCGAGCCGGGCGAAGCGCTCGAAGACCCGGTCGCGGTCGGCGGGAGGGATGCCGGGACCGTCGTCGCGGACCTCGACGACCGCCTCGCCCGGCTCGGCCCGCACCTCCACCTCGATCAGCGTGACGGCGTGCCGCTCGGCGTTGGCGAGCAGGTTGAGCAGTATGCGGCAGAGGTACAGCCGGTTGGCCTCGACCAGTAGGCCCGATTCCGCCTTCACCGTGGTCTGGACGGACGGGCTGCGGCGGCCGACCTCCGCCTCGACCAGCGCGCCGATGTCCACCCGCTCGCGGGCGAGTGTTTCGCCGGAGTCCAGGCGGGCGAGGTCCAGGAGGTCTTCGACGATCCGGTGCAGGCGTTCGATGTCGTCGAGCGAGTGCCGCAGCGTGTCGGCGGCGTCGCCGTCCTCCGGGGAGTCGAGGGCGACTTCGATGCGGGTCCGCAGCCCCGTGATCGGGGTGCGGAGCTCATGCGAGGCGTCGGCGATGAACGCGCGCCTCCGCAGGAACGTGTCCTCCAGCCTGGCGAGGAGCACGTTGACGCGGCGGGCGAGGCCCTCGACGCCGTCGCCGGTGGGCGGTACCCGGACCCGGCGGCTCAGGTCGGAGCCTTCGAGGCCGTCCAGGTCCGTCTGGAGCCGCTCCAGCGGCCGCAGCGCGCGGCGGACCGCGCGGAGGACGCCCCAGCGGAGGATCACGAGCGCGGCGACGCAGAGCACGGCCATGACGGTCACGAGGACACCGGTGCGCGGGACGTCGGCGAGCAGGTACAGCGCCACGGCCGCCACGGCGACCGCGGCCACCAGCAGGGAGCCGGCCGCGCCGATCGCCGTCAGCGTCCCGCGCGCCCGTGCGGAGCCGGGCCCGTGCGGCAGTACGCGCGACACGGCATTCCGGACCGACATGTCTCCTTTGTACGCAATATCCCTCCAAGGAAGGGCAAAGTGCCTGGTCAATGATCGTATGCGCATGGTCTGCATACGCCCGGGCCGGCGGCGGCCCCGGCGCCCGCCCGCCCGCGCAGACCCTGCGGGCGGCATAGCCCAGATGACCTTGACGGGACGGGCGACACGTAAGGCTTTGCCGCCCTTTTCACCTTGGGTAGCGGGGACAACACACTTCCCCGCCTATAAAGGAGTCACGTGACGTCGACTCCCGTCAGGGGGAGGGACATGGGCCAGACAGGCGAGCCGACCGTGGACCCGGGCGGGCTGAGCACAGCCCAGCGCCTGGGCGACGCCTGCGTCGTCTGCCGCAAGAGGTGGCCCCGGCCGCGCGTACGCGTCGGCCGCCTGCCGGATTCGACCGGGGTGTTCGCGTGCGACGACTGCGCACCCGCCCCGCCGGTACCCCGCGCACGGCGGGGCTCCCGGGAGCCCGTCACGGATGCCGGACGGCCGGCCGGGGAGCGGCCGCCCGCGCGGACGGCGGCGGTGGACGCCGTCGTCATGGAGGTCTCTCCAGGGAGAAGGGTGACCCGGGCATTCGGGGGGAAGCCCGGGACCACCCGACAGGCGCGCCCGGCTGGGGGCGGCCGGGCGCGCCGGAGAGACTCCTCCTGACCCGCCCGGGGACCGTTGGGTCGCGGCGCATCGCCCTTCCAGCGGTCCCACTCGGGCGACGTGCCGCCGGGCCGGTGAACGCGGGACGGGCGCCGGCGCCCTACAGCTTCGTGGCCTCGATCCAGGTCTTCTTCCACTCGGCGTAGTCCGTGCAGTCGTTCTTGTCGGACTCGCCGTCGCAGTCCTTCGCAGGCGCGTGCGCGAAGACGATCCGGTCGAGGTAGTCGCGGTCGCCGACGTGGTAGGCGGCGCAGAAGCCGGGCTTGAGGCGGTCGCCCGAGCACGCCTGCGGGTTGGCGGGCGCCACCCCGGTCCACTCGGCCACCTGCTGCTGGACGTCCGGCGAGGCGGTCCACTGCAGCCACTGGTACATGCAGTTGGGGTGCTGCACCCGTGCGCCGATCATCCACGCGTCCATCCAGCCGGTCACGCCCTCGGACGGGGCGACGCTGCGGACGGGCCGGGAGGCGCGGTTCAGGACGTCGACGTGGTAGGGCCATGCCTGGCCCAGCACGGCCCGTCCGCCCGCGAACGCGCTGACGGCGTCGGCGGGCCGCTTCCAGTAGTCCCCGACGTGCGGGCGCTGCTCGGCCAGCACGCGCCCGGCCTCTTCGAGCTGCTCGGGGGTCAGCGAGTACGGGTCGTCGATCTCCAGCTTGGGCTTGTCGCCCTTGAGGTAGAGCGCCGCCTCGGCGATGGCCAGCGGGCTGTCGCGCATGATCAGCTTCCCGGAGTACCGGCGGGCCTGCCCGGGATCGAACAGCGCGGCCCAGCTCGCCGGCGGCGGGACGGCCCCGGTGTCGTACATGAGCAGGTTCGAGCCCCACCCGTACGGGATGCCGTACTGCCTGCCGTCCCGCTTGAGCAGGCCGCGCAGCTTCGGCTCCAGCTTCTTGTAGCCGTCGACGAGGTCGGTGTTGACGGGCGCGGCCTGGTTCTCGGCGATCAGCCGCCCGGCGACCTCGGGGGGCGCGGCGACGCCGTCGTAGCGGCGGTCCTCGTCGCGCATCACGTCGGCCATCTCCTCGGGCGTCTGGACGACCTTCAGCCCGATCTTGCAGCCGGTGCGCTCCTCGAACGGGGTGACCCAGTCGACGCGCGGGTCGTTGGTGCCGCTCTCGATCGATCCGGGCAGCGTGACGAGGTTGAGCATCCCCTCGCCCGGGCCGAGGGTGCTCGCCACCTTGGCGGTGCCGACCGGCTCGTCGTCTTCGCCGCTGCAGGCGGCGAGGCCCGCGGCGGCGAGCGCGGTGGCCGCCAGCAGGGCCGACCACACCCTGACCCGCGCCGTGGCCTTCAGCCGCATGTCGCTCCCGATCCGTGCCCGGGGCCCTCCCCCTCGTGAACGGGCCCGTCGGCGAGCGTAGCGTCTCCGCCGCGGCGAGGAGGTCCGTACCCGCACCGGACGGCGTTCCGCGCCGCGCCCGGCCGCCATTCCGGTCCGTCCCGGCGAGTGCGCACGAGTCGATCGCCGGTTTTCTTCGATTTCTCCTCCGACTCGCGGTACGGCGCCGGTGATTACCGAAGATCGCGACTCCGGTGTTTCCCGTTCTGTTTCTCAAAGGTAAGGACGATGTGTCCATTGACCGGCGATTCCCGCCCGAGTTTCCGCGGCCGATTGCCATATCGGTGTTTTCGGACGGGTTGTTAATGGAGAAACCGCCACGACCCCGGGGGACGGCGGGTGCTGGCGTCCGCGCCATACACGGAGGTTGCTGGAGAGGGATATGGCGCGGGCTGCCGTCCTTCCCGGGGCCGCGGCGGCACCGGCGGGCGTGGCGAGGTTGGGGAACAGCGGATCACCTTGCAGTGCTGCCTGGCCACGCGATCGCCGGTACCCGGCCGAACGGCGACGGTGTGACGCCCTCGAGACGGAGGAGATTCGAGGGACGTCGCACGTCAGGCCGGGTGTCGCGGGGATTCCACGGACGATCGTGCTCGATCAGGGGGCGGCTCGTTGCGGCGTGCTTGACCACCTCGATCCGTGCGATGAGCCGTTGCGGGGTGTCGGCTTCAAGGAAGTCGCCGACGTCGCGGTCCTTCGGCGGCAGTGCCCACCAGTGGCCGGTGAACGCGCCGAACCAAATGGTCCAGCCCGGAAATCGCCTTGCGAGCGCGTCCACCTCTGCTGCGTGGTCGGCTGCGGTCATAGCGCGGCTCTCCTGCACATCGGCCCCACCGGACTCCTGCGACTCCGGACCTCATGTTTCTGACTGCGGACCCTGACTTTTAATTTCGCCTCATTTAATGCAGACAGTCAGATTGTGTCGCCCGCCACAGAGCCCGTCAATGGGTGTTGGCATTATTCGTCACCCGCCACCGGACGAAAATTGACGACGAAAACCGACGGCCGTGGGAAAATCCCGTCGCGCCCCGACCTGGGCGTTCTCACGGTGGGCGAGCGGTTCTCACGCCACGCGATCCCGGCCCGCTCTGTTTGATGACTTTTGCCACATTCTGGGCGATTCGCCGTTTTCCGGGCGCACGAACGTGCGGCCGGTCATGGCGACCGGCCGCACGTTCGGGGCGATCCGCGGGAAGGACGGGTTCAGCCGCTGGTCGGGAAGCCCAGGTTCACTCCACCATGGCTCGGGTCGAGCCAGCGCGCGGTGACGGCCTTCGTCCGCGTGTAGAAGTGGACGCCCTCCATCCCGTGGGCGTGGCTGTCACCGAACAGTGAGTCCTTCCAGCCGCCGAAGGAGTAGTAAGCCATCGGAACCGGGATCGGCACGTTGACGCCGACCATCCCGACCTCCACCTCGTTCTGGAAGCGGCGCGCCGCCCCGCCGTCGTTGGTGAAGATCGCGGTGCCGTTGCCGTACGGGTTGGCGGAGATCAGCTCCATGGCCTCCTCGTACGAACCGGCCCGCACGACCGACAGCACCGGCCCGAAGATCTCGTCCTTGTAGGCGTCCATCTCCGGCGTGACGTGGTCGAGGACGGTGGGGCCGAGCCAGAACCCGTCCCCCGCGCCGCCGAGGACGTCCGGGTCGCGGCCGTCGACGGCGAGGGTGGCGCCCTGCGCGACCCCGCCGTCCAGGTAGGACGCGACCTTGTCGCGGTGCGCCCCCGTGACCAGCGGGCCCATCTCCGACTCCGGGTCGTCCCCGGGGCCCACCTTGAGCTTCGCGACCCGCTCGCGGACCTTGGCCATCAGCTCGTCCCCGACCGGGTCGACGGCGACGACCACGGAGATCGCCATGCACCGCTCCCCCGCCGAGCCGAACCCGGCGGACACGGCGGCGTCGGCGGCGAGGTCCAGGTCGGCGTCGGGCAGCACCAGCATGTGGTTCTTCGCGCCGCCGAGCGCCTGCACCCGCTTGCCGTTCGCCGCCGCCGTCGCGTAGATGTAGCGGGCGATCGGGGTGGAGCCGACGAAGCCGACCGCCTTGACGTCCGGATGGTGCAGCAGCCCGTCCACCGCGGCCTTGTCGCCGTGGACGACGTTGAACACCCCGTCCGGCAGCCCCGCCTCGGCCCACAGCTCCGCGAGGCGGACCGACGTGGACGGGTCCTTCTCCGACGGCTTGAGGACGAACGTGTTCCCGCACGCGATGGCCACCGGGAACATCCACATCGGCACCATCGCCGGGAAGTTGAACGGGGTGATCCCGGCGGCCACGCCGAGCGGCTGCAGGATCGAGTAGGCGTCCACCCGGGTCGAGACGTTCTCCGAGAACCCGCCCTTGAGCAGGTGCGGGACGCCGCAGGCGAACTCCACGACCTCCAGGCCGCGGGCCACCTCGCCCGCCGCGTCCGAGACCACCTTGCCGTGCTCGGACGAGATCAGCCGGGCCAGCTCGTCCCGGTGCCCGCTCACCAGCTCGCGGAACTTGAACAGCACCTTCGTCCGCTGCGAGAGCGAGGCGTCCCGCCAGCCGGGGAACGCGGCCTTGGCGGCGGCGACCGCGGCGTCGACCTCGGGTCGCGCGGCGAAGTCGACCGTCCCGGCGAGACGCCCCGACGCGGGCTCGTAGATGTCGCCGCGCCGCCCGGCCTCGCCGGCGTGCGGCTTGCCGCCGATCCAGTGCGTGACGTGCTTGGTCTCGGTCATGAGGTGGCTTCCCCGTTCACCGCATCGAGGGATGCGATCAGGATGCCGAGGCCCTCGGCGGCCTCGGCGTCGGTCAGGTTCAACGGCGGCGCCATGCGCAGCACGTTCCCGTACAGGCCGCCCTTGCCGACCAGCAGGCCCCGCTCGCGGGCCGCCTCCATCACCGCCGCGGTGAGCGGCGGGCTCGGCTCGCCGGTCCCCGGGTCGGACAGCTCGATCGCGAACATCAGGCCCTTGCCGCGCACGTCGCCGACGATGGGGAACCGGCCCGCCGCCGACTCCAGTCCGCCCATGATCGTGGCGCCCTGTTTCGCGGCGTTGGCCTGCAGGTCGTGGTCCAGGACGTAGTCGAGGGCGGCGTTCGCGGCGGCCATCGAGATCGGGTTGCCGCCGAACGTGGAGACGCCGAGGGCGTGCAGGGAGTCCATCAGCTCGCCCCGCGCGACCACGCCGCCGACCGCGAACCCGTTCCCGAGACCCTTGGCGAACGTCATCATGTCCGGGGTCACGCCGTGGTTCCCGATGCCCCAGAAACTCTGGCCCGTCCGCCCCCAGCCCGTCTGGACCTCGTCGGAGACGAACAGGATCCCGAACTCGTCCAGGACGGTCTTGTACGCGGCGAACAGGCCGTCGGGCGGCATCGTGAATCCGCCGACGCCCTGGACCGGCTCGGCGATGAGCGCGGCGACGTCCCCGCCGGTCGCCGTAGCGAGCACGTGCCGGAGGTCCTGCACGCACGCGTCGATGTACGCCTCGTCCGACATGCCGGCGAACTGCGGGAGGTGCCGGTCGGCGCCGTGCAGGAAGTGCACGTTCAGCGGCGAGTAGGACACGTTCGTCCAGGCCCGGTTGCCGGTGATGCCCGTCGTGCCGAACGACCGGCCGTGGTAGCTCTGCCGCATCGCGAGGACCTGGTCGCTGCGCCGCGCGTACGCGGCCAGCAGCAGCGCCGTCTCGTTGGCCTCCGTCCCGGAGTTGGCGAAGAACACCTTCGCGTCCGGGATGCCCGACAGGCGGGCGATCTTCTCGGCCAGCTCGACCTGCCCGCGCAGCAGGTACAAGGTGGAGGTGTGCACGACGCCGGTGGCGAGCTGCCGCTCCACCGCCTCTCGCACCTCGGGAAGGTCGTACCCGAGCATGTTCGTGAGGATGCCGGTGAAGAAGTCGAGGTAGCCGTTCCCCTCGGCGTCGGTCACGCGGCTGCCCTTGCCGCCGACGATCTCGATGGGTTCGGTGTAGTTGAGCGCCATCCACGACGGCAGGACCGCCCTGTGGCGCCGGAGCAGATTCGCGTGTTCCGACATGCCCCAAGTCTCGTTCCCGCAGGCCGCCGCGGCCACCCGCAGAGTGTCAGGACCCTGCGCCCGCGCTTAACGCTCTGCTGGCGGGCTGACATCCTGTAATGGCGGACGCCTCGCCCCTTGACATCCTGTCGGGATATCCTCGTGGTCGATGCTGCCTACTGTCGACGACGTGCTCCAGCTCGAGGCGGTCCGCCGCGGACAGCCGCGCGTCGTCGCGGGCGGCGACCGCATCGGCAACCGGGTCCGCTGGGTGCACGTCGCAGAGGTCACCGACATCGCGCACCTGCTGCACGGCGGCGAACTCGTCCTCACCACCGGGATCGCGCTGCCGGACGAGCCGGAGCGGCTGCGCGCCTACATCGGCGAACTCTCCGACGTCGGGGTGAGCGGCCTCATGATCGAGCTGGGCCGCCGCTACGCCAGCGTGCTGCCGCCCGCGCTGATCGCCGCCGCCGAGGACCACCGCCTCCCGGTGATCGTCCTCGCCCACGAGCCCGCGTTCGTGGACATCACCGAGTCCGTGCACGCCCGGATCGTGCAGGACCAGTTCGCCGAGCTGCGCGCCTCCGAGCAGCTCCACGAGATCTTCACCCAGCTGTCGGTCGAGGGCGCCTCCACCGACGAGGTCGTCCGGCAGGTCGCCGCGCTCGGCGGGCACCCCGTCGTGCTGGAGAACCTCACCCACCAGGTCCTCGCCGCCGACGCCGACGGCGGCGACCCGTCCGAGCTGCTGTCGGCGTGGGAGACCCGCTCCCGCGCCGTCCGGCCGGGCCGCCGCACCGGCTACGACGCGACGTCCGGCTGGCTGGTGACCATGGTCGGCGCGCGCGGCGAGGACTGGGGCCGCCTCATCATCGACCTCGGCGCGCCGCCGTCGCCCCGCGAGACCGTCCTGATCGAGCGGGCCGCCACCACCCTCGCCCTCGGCCGCCTCCTCGACCGGCACGCCGAGAGCGTCGAACGCCAGGCGCACGGGACGATCATCGCCCGCATCCTCGCGCACGCCTACTCCGACCCGCAGGAGGCCGCCGCCCGCGCCCGCGCGCTCGGCGTCCCGCTGTCCGGCCGGCGGCTGCTCGGCGTGGTGCTCCGGCACCGCGGCCCCGGCACGCCCGCCCCGCCGGTCGGGGAGCTGTCCGCCCTCGCCGAGACGGCCGCCGCCGCCTGCAAGGACGCCCGGCTCGCCGCCCTCGTCGGCGTCCTGGACGAGGGCGGCCCGCACGCCCGCGTCGGCGTCCTGGCCTCGCTGCCCGCCCGCGCCGACGCGGAGACGGCGCTCACCGAGGTCGCCACCCGCGTCCGCAAGCGGTCCGGCGACACCGTGATGGCGGCCGGTTCCGTCGTCGAGACGATCCGCGACGTCCGCCGCTCCTTCCTGGAGGCCGAGCAGGTCGCCGACGTCGCCGCGCGCGGCTCCGGCGCCCGCCTCTTCTACCGGCTTCCCGACCTGCGCCTCCGCGGTCTCCTGCATCTGCTCCGCGACGACGCCCGCGTCCAGACGTTCGTGGAACGCGAGCTCGGCCCCCTCCTGGAGTACGACGCCCAGCGCGGCAGCGACCTGACCCGCATCCTGGAGCTGTACCTCGAATCCGGGCGGAACAAGGCCGTCGCCGCCCAGCATGCCCACCTGTCCCGCCCCGCGTTCTACGAGCGCCTGCGCCGCATAGAACGCGTCCTGGACGCCGACCTCGACGACGTGGATTCCTGCGTCTCCCTCCACGTCGCCCTCCTGGCCCTCAGCTCCGTCCGCTGGGAACGCCCCTGATCCCGGATTGGCCGGTGAAGGCCGTCCGGGACGGGCCCTTCGCGCATACGCTTCACTCCATGACGGACGCTGCGTTGCATGTTCATCGGTATGGGGATCCGGCGGGCCCCCCGGTCGTCGTGCTGCACGGAGTCACCGGGCACGGGGCGCGCTGGCGGCGGACGGCCGAGCGGTATCTGGCGGACCGGCTGGTCCTGGCACCCGACCTGCGCGGGCACGGACGGTCGCCGCACGAACCGCCGTGGACGGTCGAGCGGCACGTCGCGGACGTCCTCGCCGTCCTGGACGCGGAGGGCATCGAGCGGGCCGACCTCGTCGGGCACTCCTACGGCGGGATGATCGCGCTGCATCTGGCGCGGACGGCGCCGCGGCGGGTGCGGCGCCTCGTCCTGCTGGACCCGGGGATCGGGCTGGACCCGGCGGGGGCGGCCAGGGAGGCGCGCGGCTACATGACACCGGTGTCGTTCGCCGATGTCGCGGAGGCCCGGGCCGCCCGCGCGGCGCGGTGGCCCGAGGCGCCGGACGAGGCGGTGGACGACGAGGTCGCCGAGCACCTCGAGCACGAGCCGGACGGCCGGCTGCGCTGGCGGTACGAGCCGGCCGCCGTCGTGACCGCGTACTCGGAGATGGCCCGTCCCCACCTGACCCCGCCCCCGGACATGCCCACGCACCTGGTCATCGCGACGCGGGCCGACCTGGTGCGGCCCGAGTTCGTCGTCGACTGCCGCGCGGCGCTCGGCCCCGGCCTCGTCATCACCGAGATCGAGGCCGGGCACATGCTCTATACCGACCGGCAGGACGAGACCGGGACGCTGCTCGCCACGTGGCTGGGCGACGGCGACCGGTGATCTCCGGCCGCGTCGTAGCAGGCGGCCCGATGGGTTGTACATCGGCGCGCTGACGGGCAGGAACACCAGGTGACCGTTCGCATGGGCCCACGTACGTTCGGGGTCGAGGAGGAGCTGCTCCTCGTCGATCCCGTGACGGGCGCGCCGCAGTCGATCTCCGGTTCCGTCATCCGGTACGCGCAGCGCCACGACGAGCTGTTCCTCACCGGCGGGCGGCGGTCGAAGCCGCTGGAGACCGAACTGCAGCGCGAGCAGCTCGAAACGGCCACCCCGGTGTGCACCTCGCTCGGCGAGCTGTCCGACCACATCAGGTCCGCGCGGCTGGCGGCGGCCCAGTCGGCGGCCGGTGTCGGCGTCACGGTGGCCGCCCTCGCGACGTCCCCGGTCGTCGTGCGCCCGTCGCTGACCCCGTCGCACCGCTACCTCCGGATGGCCGACGTCTACGGGACCACCGCCGACGAGCAGCTCACCTGCGGCTGCCACGTGCACGTCGGCATCGAGTCCCCCGACGAGGGCGTCGCCGTCCTGGACCGGATCCGGCCGTGGCTGCCGCCGCTGCTGGCCCTCAGCGCGAACTCCCCGTTCTGGCAGGGCTCCGACACCGGCTACGACAGCTGGCGGCACCAGGTGTGGGGACGCTGGCCGTCCAGCGGCCCGACCGAGCTGTTCGGCTCGGCGAAGGCGTACCGGGCGACGGTGGACGCGCTGCTCGCGACGGGCGCGCTGATCGACGAGGGCATGATCTACTTCGATGCCCGGCTGTCGCGCCACTACCCGACCGTGGAGATCCGCGTCCCGGACGTGTGCCTGGACGCCGGCGACGCCGTGCTGATGGCCGCGTGCGTCCGCGCCCTGGTCGACACCGCCGCCGGCGCCTGGCACCGCGGCGAGCCGCCCGACCCGGTGCGGGCCGACCTGATGCGGCTGGCGATGTGGCGGGCCGGGCGGTCGGGGCTGCGCGGCGACCTCGTCCACCCGTCCACGCGGCGCGCCGCCCCCGCCCGCGCGGTCGTCGGCGCGCTCCTCGATCACCTGACCCCGGCGCTGGACCGGGCCGGTGACCTGAAGACCGTCACCTCGATGCTCCACGACCTCCTGAAACGCGGCAACGGCGCGCAGGTCCAGCGGGCCGTCCACGCCCGGACCCGCGATCTCACGGCCGTCGTCGCGGCCGCCGCCGACCGCACCGTGGCCGTGTAGTCAGCGCCTGCCGAGCAGCCGGCGCAGGCTCGGGTCCGCGGCGAAGAGGCGGTCCAGCTCGGCGGCGCCGACCCGGTCGGCGAGGATCTGCAGGACGATGTCCTGCCGGACGTATTCGGCGGCCATGAGCGCGACGGCCGGGTCGGCGGTGTAGACGCCCCACGCCACGCCGCCTCCGAAGCCGCCCACGACGGCCTCGCGCCGGTCGCCGACGACCACGATGAGCCGGTACCCGAGATCCTCGAGCACCGCCTCGGGCGCCGAGTAGCGGTGCTCATGGACGTTCCCGGGCCCGTCGAGCGGTTCCCTCCCGAACGACACGACCGACACCTCGACGTCCCGCCCGGCGGCCGTCAGCAGGGGGCCGCGCAGGACCCGCATCTCCTCCGGCCAGATCGACACGAACAGGTCCCGGCGCGCGCCCGCCACGACGTCCCCCGCCCGGTCGAGCATCGCGTCGGCGTCCTTGAGGTTGTGGATCAGGTGTCCCTCGGGCGCGGCGGCGACCGCCGGCAGCGCCGACCGCAGCGCGGACACCGACCCGTCGAACTCGCGCCGCATCCGGTCCAGCAGGGACTCGGGCGGCAGCGGAAGGTACTCGGTGGCGTCGGACGACCCGCGCACCTCGTACGCCGCCCCGCGCGCCACGAGCTTGCCGAGCGTCTCGTACACGGTGCTGCGCGGCACCCCGGAGCGCTTGGCGACCTCGTACCCGTTGACGGGCCGGCCCGCCCCCACCAGCGCCACATACGCCTTGGCCTCATACCCGGACATGCCGAGCCGCTGCAGATGCTCCAAGACGTCCTGAACACTCACCGGCGTAGCCTATTGCAGTGCCCTTGGCGTCAGGCGCTGGAGCGCCTTCCTTCGGCGGGCACTGCGGTGCGACCGCTGCATCGCTTTGACTCGCCTTGCGGCTCGCTGCGCGATCAGGTTTCTCGCACGCTCAAAACCCGCCTTCGGACGCGATCGCGATGGTTCAGGTCGTTGACGGCTGAGGCGCCGGTTGACCTTGTGGCCCGCTTCGTCCCCGTCTCACTGCGCGGTCCTGCGCTGGAAGGGGATATAGCGGTCTGCGCGGCGGGGGCGGGCGAGGAGGCCGGTGGACTCGACGGCGAGGATGCGGTCGAAGCGGAAGGCGCGGACGCCGCGGCGCATGCGGCACCAGCCGACGAGGTACCAGTGGTCGCGGTGGACGAGGCAGGTGACGGGCTCGACCTCGCGGATCGTGACGTTGGCGCCGGCGTCGCCGTAGCAGAGCCGGACGACGCGGTGCTCGGTGATGGCGGCGGCGATCACGCGGGCGCGGTCGGAGGTGGAGGCGTCCAGGGGCGTGGTGAGGGTGCCGAGCGTGGTGGTGACCACGTCGTCGGCGGGGGTGGCGTCGAGGAGGGCGTGCAGGGCCCGGCGCGCGGTCGTGGCCTGCGGGCCGGCGCCGAGGTGCGCGAGGGAGAGCGCGAGGGCGGCGATCTCCGCCGCGGAGAGCGTGGTGGGCGCGGTCTGGGGGTGCGTCGCAACGTTCGCCATGGTTCGATCATACGTTCGAACACTGACATTTTGCAGTGTTCCGGGTGCGGCCGGATCGGGTCGCGTGACGCAGTACGGCGGCGCGGGGGACGATGATCGGTTACATGCTTGAGAAGGCGGCCGCGCATGGTGAAAACTTGGCACCGAAATGTGCTCAACTTGGGGGAATCGGGGCGGACATGGGCCATCGGTGGACCGGCGTTGAGTGACGCGCGCGTGGGCCGGCCCCCGATGAGCCGAGACGAGGTGGACCGCACGCTGGCACGGCTCCGGGACGAGAAGGAGCGCATCAGCACGGCGCTGCTCGAACTCGAGGCCCATCAGGGCTACCAGTTGCTGGAAGGCGCGGCGCTGAACGGCGAGACGTTGCGCGTGCAGTCCGACGTGCGTGCGGGCATGGCCTCGCTGTGGGGGCTGTTCGACCTCTACGGGCGCGCGCTCGGCGCCGCCGAGGACCTCCGCGCCCGCCATCCCAGGCCGGGGCAGGCGCAGCTCACCGAACTCACCCGGCTGCTGGCCGGGCCGTCGGTCGAGCTGCCCGTCACGGAGGTGCCGCTGGAACGGCGGACGCTGCTGTCCGTCCCGTCCGGGGAGAAGCTGACGCTGCGGGCCGCGGTCGAGCGGATGACCCCGCTGTACGAGGAGGTCGCGCAGGCGGTCGCGGCGCTCGACACGGTCTGGTCGGCGCTGCTGTCGCGGCTCGCCGAGGTGGAGGCCGAGCGCCGGGCGGCGGAGGACCTGCTGGAGTCCCTCGGCGGGGTGGAGCCGGAGCTCGACCGGCTCCGCGCCGACCTCGACGCCGTCGCCGCCGTCGTGCGCGGCGACCCGATGGCGCTGGCGCGCGGCGACCGCGCCGACACCGGGCGGCTGGACGCGATCCGCACCGGCCTGGCCGGGGTGCGCCGCGGCCTGGAGGAGGCGGAGCGGGTGCGCGACGGGTTCGCCGACCGGCTCCGCGGTGTCGCCGACGTCCTGGACCTGCTGCGCGGGACGGAGGAGGAGGCCCGCCGCCTCCGGGACGAGGTCCTCGCCAAGATCGCCTCACCGGTGCTGCCGGACCTGCCCGACATGTCCGCCGCCCTCACCGACCGGCTCGCCGCCGTCGGCGGTCCGGGCCGGGGCGCGGCGGTGCGCGGCGGCGGCTGGACCGACCTGGCGGCGCGGGTCGCCGAGCTGGAGAAGGCGGCGAACGCCGCGCTGGAACGGGCCCGGGAGACCGCCGGCGTGATCCGCGGCCTCCTGGACCGGCGCGAGGAACTGCGCGGCCGGCTGGAGGCCTACCGGGTGAAGGCCGCGAGGCTCGGGCGCGCCGAGGACGCCGAGCTGGCCCGGATCTACGACCAGGCCCGCGGAACGCTGTGGACCTCCCCCTGCGATCTCCGGAAGGCGACCGTGACGCTCTCGGAGTATCAGCAGGCCATCAACGCACGGGCGAAGGGAACGAATCGATGAGCCAGTGCGCCGAGCCGGGCTGCGGCGGAACCGTCGACGGCGGTTACTGCGTCCTCTGCGGGGTGGCCGCCTCCACCGGCCCGCCGCCCGCTCCTTCCCCGCAGCCCGCCCCGCCCCCGCCGTCTTCGCCGAACGGGTGTACTCAGCCCGGCTGCACCGGGACCATCTCGGACGGCTACTGCGACATCTGCGGCAATCCACCGGCGAGCGCCCCGAGCGTGCCCGCCCCGCGCACTCCGGTCGCCGTGCCCGACGACGGGTGCCGCCAGCCCGGCTGCACCGGGACGATCATGGACGGCTACTGCGACGTGTGCGGCTCACCGCCCGCCCACACCACCCTCACGTCACGGGCGGGCAGCGCGGGCACGGCGGGCGGCTCCACCACGGCCGGCACGCGGACGGGCAGCACCCGCACCGGGTCGGCGCGCTCGTCCGGGCGCCGCGGCATGCTGGGCGCGGGGCTGGTCGAGGTGCCGCGCGTCCCGTACCGGGACCCGTCCACCGCGGTCATGAGCGACCCGCAGGTCGCGGAGGGCAAGCGGTTCTGCAGCAGCTGCAACGAGCAGGTCGGCCGTGGACGCGGCGACCGGCCGGGGCGCACCGAGGGGTTCTGCGCCAAGTGCGGCACCCGGTTCTCCTTCACCCCGAAGCTCAGCCCGGGCGACCTCGTCGGCGGGCAGTACGGCGTGCTGGGCTGCCTCGCCCACGGCGGCCTCGGCTGGATCTACCTGGCCAAGGACAGGAACGTCAGCGACCGGTGGGTGGTGCTCAAGGGCCTGCTTGACAGTGGCGACGCCGACGCGATGGCCGCCGCGGCGGCCGAGCGCGCCTACCTCGCCGAGGTCGAGCACCCCAACATCGTCAAGATCTACAACTTCGTTCAGCACGAAGGCGACGGCTACATCGTCATGGAGTACGTGGGCGGGCAGTCCCTCAAGGACATCCTGCTCCAGCAGCCGCAGGCGCGCGGCGAGAAGCACCTCCCGCTCGCGCAGGCCATCGCGTACGGGCTGGAGGTGCTGCGGGCGTTCGAGTACCTGCACGCGCAGGGCCTCGTCTACTGCGACTTCAAGCCGGACAACGTGATCCAGTCCGAGGAGCAGCTCAGGCTGATCGACCTCGGCGGCGTGCGGCGCCTGGACGACCCGGACGGCGCCATCTACGGCACGGTCGGCTACCAGGCCCCCGAGATCGCCGACGACGGCCCGTCCATCTCGTCCGACCTCTACACGGTCGGGCGTGCGCTGGCCGTGCTGAGCTTCCCGTTCCGGGGCTACACCAGGACGTTCGTCGACTCGCTCCCGCCGCGCTCGGAGATCCCGCTGCTCCGGCGGTTCGAGTCGTTCGACCGTTTCCTGCGCCGCGCGACGCACAAGGACCCGGCGGAACGGTTCCAGGACGCGGCGGAGATGGCCGAGCAGCTCACCGGCGTGCTGCGGGAGGTCCTGGCCGCGCAGGACGGCACGCCGCGTCCCGCCCCGTCCGGGCTGTTCGGGCCGGAGCGGTTCGCGACAAGGGTGGCGGGCGGCGAGTCGGACGAGTCCGCGCTGCCGCCCGTCCCGCCGGACGTGGCCGCGGCGGCGCTGCCGGTGCCGCTGGTGGACGGCGCCGACCCCGCCGCCGCGTTCGTCTCGGGGCTGTCGGCGCTGGAGCCCGAGCAGGCCGCCGAGGCCGCGGCGAACGCGCCGGAGCGCACCCCGGAGGTCAAGCTGGCGCAGGCCCGCGTCCAGATCGAGCTCGGCCGCCCCCACGACGCGGGCGGGCTGCTGGACGAGGTCGCCGCCGAACGCCCCGGGGACTGGCGGATCGACTGGTACCGCGCGGTCGCGCTCCTGTCCCGCGGCCACGTCGACGCGGCCGAGCCGCGCTTCGACCGGCTGTACGGGCTGCTGCCCGGCGAGGCGGCGCCCAAGCTGGCCCTCGCCTACTGCCGCGAGCCGAAGGCGCCGGCCGAGGCGGTCCGCCTGTACGAGATGGTGTGGCGGACCGACCAGAGCTACATCAACGCGGCGTTCGGTCTCGCCCGCGTCCATCTGGCGGCGGGCGACCGGCGCGCGGCCGTGGCCGCGCTCGACTCGGTGCCGAAGATCTCCATCCGGTACGTGCCCGCGCAGGTCGCGGCGGTCGCGACGGCGGTGCGGGGCCGTCCGGCCGTGGAGCTGACGGCGGCCGAACTGGTCGCCGCGGGCGGCCGTCTCACCGCGCTCGACCTGGACGCCGAACGCCGCGACCGGCTCGCCGCCGAGGTCCTGGAGGCCGCGCTCGGCTGGCTTCTGGACGGCCCGGGCGCGGCGGGCGGGGCACAGGGCGGCTCCCTGCTCGGCTCCCCGCTCTCCGAGACACGGCTGCGCCGGCTGCTGGAGGAGACGTACCGGGAGCTTGCACGCCGCACCAGGGACCGGGACGAATGCCGCCGGCTCGTCGACTCCGCCAACGCCGTACGCCCGAGGACGCTGCTGTGACTGACGATGAGAACGGGGCGGACCCGATCGCGGCCAAGGCGGCGGAGCTGTCGTGCCCCTCCTGCGGCGAGATGGTGTACCCGGGAGAGATCTTCTGCGAGGAGTGCGGGCACAGGGTCGCCGACGCCCCGCCCGCCGAACAGGCCGGGACGGGCGCGCAGGAGGGGCGCCCGGACGCCACGGTCAGGCGGAGCTCGTCCTCGTCCGGGCGCGGCCGTGCGGCCGCGCGGCCGTGCCCGGGCTGCGGCGGGACGGCGATCGGCGCCGACGGCTACTGCGAGACCTGCGGGCTGCGCCAGCCCGCGGAACGCGACCATGTCGAGATCGAGCTTCCGGCGGCGGGCGGCGGGAACGGGGCCCGGCCGGTGATCGCGGCGGGCGCGAGCGACCGCGGCCGGCGCTACCCCCGCAACGAGGACGCGCTCGCCATCGCCGCCCACTCCGCCGGGGTCGCGGCCGTGGTGGCCGACGGCGTCGGCTCCTCGCAGCGTCCCGAGGACGCCTCCCGCGCGGCCGCCGACACCGGCGCCGCCGAACTGGTGGCGCTCCTCGACTCCGGCGAGGACCCCGAGGACGCCACCCGCGGCGCGGCGCTCAGCGCGGCCGCGGCGGTCGCCGCGCTGGCCACGTCGCCGTCCGACGCGCCGTCGTGCACGTACGTGTCGGCGGTGACGCGCGGCCCGGCGGTCACGGTCGGCTGGATCGGCGACAGCCGGGTCTACTGGCTGTCCGCGGACGGTGCCGTGGACCCCGGCGAGGACGGCGCGCGGGAGCCGGCCCCCGACGAGGCGGACCCGGACGCCGCGGAGGTGAGCACCGGCGACATGGCGGAGCTCGGCCCGTCCCGCCGGCTCACCGAGGACGACTCGTGGGCCGCGTTCATGGTCGCGCAGGGATCGCTGACCGAGGCGGAGGCGGAGGCGCACCCGAACGCGCACGTCATCACGGCGTGGCTGGGCGCGGACGCCGGGCAGGTGAGCCCGCACGTGGCGACGTTCCGTCCGGCGGGTCCCGGCACGCTGCTGGTCTGCAGCGACGGCCTGTGGAACTACTTCCCGGCGGCCCGCGACATCGCGGCGCTGCTGGCCGCCGGCCCCGGCGCCGGCGCCGTGAACGGGGCGGGCGGTCCCGCACCGGATCCGGGGCACGACCCGGCGGCCGACCCGCTCGGCGTCGCGCGGGCGCTGGTGCGCCACGCCCTGGACGCGGGCGGCCGCGACAACATCACGGTCGCGGTGATCCCGCTGCCGTCCCCCACCGCCCCGCAGAGCCGCATCCATGAGAGCACCCCGCAGAGCACGGAGCAGCCCCGATGAGCGAGCAGCCGAAGTTCACCGTCAAGATCGACCAGAACAAGTTCCTGCCCGAGGGCGGCCGCGAGGTGCACGCCATCGTGTCCGTGGAGGCGACCGCCGAGGGCGGCGCCGCGGCGGCCCCGTCGTCCGCCAAGGCGTCCGAGGTCATCATCATCGACACGTCGGGCTCGATGTCCTACCCCGACACCAAGCTGCGCGCCGCGGTCAAGGCGGCGCAGGTCGCGATCGACACGCTCCGCGACGGCGTGGAGTTCGCGGTCATCGCCGGTTCCAACACCGCCTCGATGGTCTACCCGCAGCACGGCGGCCTCGTCGCCGCCGACACGCAGAGCAGGCAGAAGGCCAAGCGGGCGCTGAACGGCCTGAAGGCGTCCGGCGGCACCGCGATCGGGTCGTGGCTGCGGCTGGCCGACGAGCTCTTCGACGACGACCAGGGCGGCATCCGGCACGCGATCCTGCTGACCGACGGCAAGAACCAGCATGAGACGCCCGAGGAACTCGACGCGGTCCTGTTCCGGTGCGGCGGCCGGTTCGTGTGCGACTGCCGCGGCGTCGGCACCGACTGGGAGGTCGCCGAACTGCGCAAGGTCGCGTCCGCGCTCCTCGGCAGCGTCGACATCGTCGCCGACCCGGCCGGTCTCGTCGCCGACTTCCAGGCGATGACGGAGGCGGCGATGGGCAAGGCCGTCGCCGACGTCGCCCTGCGGGTATGGACGCCGCAGACGGCGAGCCTGCGGTTCGTCAAGCAGGTCATGCCGTCGGTGGAGGATCTGACCGGCAAGCGCGTCGAGTCGGCGCCGCAGGCCGGCGACTATCCGCTCGGCGCGTGGGGCGCCGAAAGCCGCGACTACCACATCTGCGTGGAGATCCCTCCCGGCGATATCGGCAAGGAGCTGCGCGCCGCGTGGGTCAAGCTGGTCGTGCCGGGGGCGCCCGGCGAGGAAGCGCAGGTCCTCGCGACCGGGAACGTTCTCGCCCAGTGGACGGACGACGAGGCGCAGTCCACCAGGATCAACCCGCGGGTGGCGCACTACACCGGGCAGGCCGAGCTCGCCTCCGTCATCCAGGAGGGCCTGCAGGCCCGCAAGGACGGCGACTTCGACACCGCGACCGCGCGGCTCGGCCGGGCGGTGGTGCTGGCCGACGAGGCCGGCAACGACGCGATCACCGCGATGCTGCGCAAGGTCGTGGACGTCGTCGATCCCGCGACCGGCACCGTCCGGTTGAAGCGCAACGTCGACAAGGCCGACGAGATGGAACTCGACACCCGTTCCAGCAAGACCGTCCGGACGCGCAAGGACGAGACCCTGACCACCCCCCGCCCGGACAAGCACTGAGCATGGCGAACTGCCCCAACGGACACACCTCGCAGTCGCCGGACTACTGCGACGTCTGCGGCGAGCGCATCCGCGCCGCCCCGTCCGGCTCCGGCTCCGGCGCCTCGCCCGGCCCGGCTGCCCCGCCCGGCGGCCCGGCCGGCGGTAACCCGGCCGGCGGTAACCCGGGCGGCGGAGACGGCGGCGGCGCGACGGCCTGCCCGGACTGCGGGACGCCCGGTACCGACCGTTTCTGCGAGGCGTGCGGTTACGACTTCGCCACGGGCGGCGGCAAGCCCACGCCGAGGACCGCGCCGGCATACCCGTCCCAGCCGGCCGGGCCCGGCCGGGGGCCGTCCGACCCCAGGCGCGCTCCCGACCCTCCGATGCCCGCGCCGCCCGTCCCGGAACCGGCCGTACCCGCCCCGCCGGTGCCCGCCCCGCCCGTCCCGGCACCGCCGGTACCGGCACCGCCCGTGCCCGCGCCCCCCGTGCCGGCGCCGCCGATCCCCGCGCCGCCCGTCCCCGGGACGGTCTGGACGGCGGTCGTGTCCGCCGACCGCGACTACTACGACAGGGTCATCGCCGAGGAGGGCCCCGACTCGGCGTCGCTCACGTTCCCGCCGTACGCGCCCGAGAGGCGGATCCCCCTCGCCGGGCCGCAGATCCGCATCGGGCGGCACAGCTCCTCCCAGCCGTCCCCGCCCGAGATCGATCTGCGCGAGCCGCCCGAGGACCCCGGCGTCTCCCACGTCCACGCGGTCCTGCTGGCCAAGCCGGACGGCACCTGGACGCTGGTCGACCCCGGATCCACCAACCGGACCTGCATGAACGGGTCCACCGAGCCCATCCCCTACAACGTGGAGGTCCGGGTGTCCGACGGAGACCGGATCCACGTGGGGGCCTGGACCACCATCACGCTCACCCGAGGCGAGGCGACATGACCGCCGTTCAGCCGGCTCCCGCGACGGGGCAGCAGCCCGCCCCGGGCCCGCAGCCAGGCCCGCAGCAGGGTCCGCCCGACCGGCGGCGTCCCACGGCGCTGCTCAAACGGGCCCCCGACGCGCCGCCGTCCGGTGTCGCGCGGCTGCTCCCCCGCACGGTCGCCGCGCACCTCCGGACGCTGACGGCGCTCGCGATCGTCCTGCTCGTGGCGCTGCTGGCGGTCACGTGGGCGGCGATCGCGAACGCGCGCGAGGGCGTGCGGGTGATCGGGCACGACGCGGGCCCGCAGGTCGTCGCGACCGGCGACCTGTACTTCCAGCTCACCGACATGGACGCCCAGCTCGCCAACGCGCTGCTGATCGGCGGCGCGGCCGGCGGCGGCCGCGAGAAGGCGCTGGCCCGCTACGACGACAACCGGCTGAAGGCGGGCGACGCGCTGCTCAAGGCGGCCAAGCTCGCCGACGAGAGGACCGAGGAGAACACGGCCCGCGACGTGCTCGACGCGCTGGGCCGCTACGAGCGCCTCGCCGGGCAGGCCCTGCTGCTGGACCGGCAGTCCGACCGCGCGTCCGGCCCGCCGTCGAAGGAGGTCATCGACCTCTACCGGCAGGCGACCGACCTGATGAAACTGGACCTGCTGCCCAAGGCGTACAACCTCACGCTCGACAACGGCACCCTCGTCCGGCACACCTACGAGGACGAGCGGTCGGCGGTCCTCTCCGGGCGCACGTGGATCATCATCATCGGGCTGGCCCTGGTCGTCACCCTGGCCGGTTTCCAGCTGTACCTGTCGAGGCGCTTCCGCCGGCTCCTGAACATTCCGCTGGCGCTGGCCACGCTCGGCTCACTCGTCCTGGTCGCGGCGGGCGCAACCATGCTGTCCGGTCAGGCGGACCATCTCCGCAAGGCCAAGGAGGACGGCTTCGACTCGATCCTGGCCCTCGCGCGGGCACGCGCCATCAGCAACAGCGCCAGCGCCGACGAGACCCGTTTCCTCCTCGACCCGGAGCGGGCCGACGCGTACGAGCAGGTCTATCTGAGCAAGTCCCAGACCGTCCTGTACATGAAGGCGGGCAACCTGACCCAGTACAACCAGGCCGTGCAGAACAAGATCTCCTGGGAGCCCGGACGTGCGCCGTTCCTCGGCTTCCTCGGCACCGAGGCCAACCGGCCCACGGAATCGGGAGAGCAGCGGGCCGAACTGGTGAACGCCCTGAACAAGGTGCTGCGCGACTACCGGAAGGTGCAGGCGAACGACCGGCGGATGAGGGACCTCGTCCACAACGGGCAACGTGACCAGGCCGTGGCCGCGCGCAGTGCGGCCGCCGCGGACTTCGCCGAGTACGACCGGTCCCTGCAGGAGCTGATCGGCATCCACCAGAAGGAGTTCGACGAGGCCGTGAAGGACGGTGACGACGGGACGAGCGGCTGGTACGCCGTCCTCCCCGCCGCGGGCGTCGTCATCGCGCTGCTCGTGCTGGCCGGAGTGCGTCCCCGCCTCGCGGAGTACCGGTGGTCGAGGTGACGGGACCGGCCACGCGTCCCGCCGGCCGGGTGCGGCGGGCGGCGACGGCGGTACTGGTGGCGGCGCCGGTCCTCGCCGCGGGGGCCTGCGGCACCGCGGACGCCGCGGATTCCCTCCTCCGCGAGGACGTTCTCGCCATCGGCGTCCAGACGGACCAGCCGGGCCTGGGCCGCCAGATCCCCGGGGCCGAGAGCGGCCGCTACGACTCCTACGAGGGCTTCGACGTCAGGATGGCCAAGGAGATCGCCAGGAATCTGGGGTTCCCCGCCAGGAAGGTGTCGTTCTCGCCGGTGTCTTCGAAGATGCGCGAGGAGGCGATCCTGTCCGGTCAGGTCGACCTCGTCGTCGGCAGCTACTCGGTCACGCCCGAACGCAAGACCAAGGTGGGGTTCGCGGGGCCGTACTACGTCGCCCACCAGGACATTCTCGTCCGCGAGGCCAACCCCGCGTCGATCCGGAACCTGCACGACCTCGCCGGCAAGCGGCTCTGCACGGTCCCGGGGTCGCAGTCGTTCCACCGCGTCCGCACCGAGCAGAGCGTCCCCGCGGTGCCCGTCGAGGCCAAGGGGTACACCGACTGCCTCGGCAAACTGATCGCGGGCGAACTCGACGCCGTGTCCACCGACGACCTGATCCTCGCGGGCCTCGCCTCGATGGCGGCCAGGACGGGCGACTACATGAAGCTCGTGAACGCGCCGTTCTCCGACGAGCGGTACGGCGTCGGCCTCCTGAAGGACGACGTGGACGGCTGCGAGGCCGTGAACGAGGCGATCACGAAGATGTACCAGGACGACACGGTGCGGCTGCAGCTGAACAGATGGTTCGGACCGACCGGACTGGAACTCACCACCACCGTCCCGCAATTCGAAGGCTGCATCTGAACCGGCCGTCACCGACGGCATGGAATTGCTCACGGAATGGCGTGAGAAGGGCCGGTGAGACCGGCTGGTCACTGAGATCAGTCGGTTACGTAAGTTCCGGTCGGCCCGCGTGATCGTAAGTTATGGTCGCGATCAAAACCCGGTCCGGTAATCACCGTCACGCCCGAGGAGTGCAATGACGACGGTCATCCTGGTGGTGATGTGCGTCGTGGTGGGGGCGCTCGAACTGTACGCGGGCAAGCAGAGCCGGGATCAGTCGAACGCCTTCTCCCGCCGGATCGACGAGCTGAACGAGCAGGTCACCAAGCAGAACAACGTCCTGGTCACGGTGGGCGAGCAGCTCACCGCCGAACTGTCGCGGGTCAAGCAGGACGTGCTGCCCGCGCTCGACACCCGGCTCCGGCAGAACACCGGGCAGGTGGAGGAGCTCGCGGGCCTCGTCCACCAGGCCGACGACTTCCTGCGGACCCAGGCCGGCCGGCTGCGCGACCTGGAGCAGCAGCGGATCACGCTCGCCGCGCTGCGCCGCAAGCTGACCGAGGTGGAGACGTCGGTGCGCGCCGTCACCCGCGCGGGCGGCGACGAGGTCGAGGGCAAGGTCGACACCGCCCTCGACCGGCTGGCCGGCCTGGAACGCGGCGGCGAGGAGATCCTGGCGCTGCAGCGCACCCTCACCCGGACGCTGGAGGACGTCGAGGACGTCGTCGCCGAACTGCTGCAGTTCACCGAGGGCGAGCTGGACGACACCGTCACGGCGGCGCTCACCGGCCGTCCCCGCGCCCACGGCGACGCCGTCACCGCCACGGGACGGCTGTGGACGCGCGACGACCAGCTCGACGACATCCTCGGCGAGATGTACGAGCGGTGCGTGCGGGCGAGCCGGCTGAACGTCCGGTTCCGCACGGCCGAGGGGTCCGACGGGCCCGTACCCGGCTCCCCCGAACGCCGCCGGTACTTCCTCGGCGGCCAGGCCGCCGAGGACCTCGCGGGGTCGTTCAGCGCGCTGCTCATATCGACCGGCGCCGACCTTCCGCGCAACGGCCTGCGCAACGGCCTGCAGGAGGGCCCGCCGGGCGGCGGGACCAGGCGCGGGCTGGCACGGGTCGAGCCGGGCGTCCCACCGGGCGTCGAGCCCGCCCGTCCGCCCGAGGACGAGGCGGCCCTCAAGGCCCTGCTGCGGACGCTGTCGGAGTGCTCCGGCGCCGTCGCGCAGATCGGCCCGCTCATGGCCGTCCGGACGCGTGAAGAGCTGCTGTGCGCCGTGCTGACCGCCGCGCAGTCACTGGAACTGGAGAGCGACGAGGTGTTCTGGGACCCGGCCGCCGCGACCGTCCGGCTGCGGCGCCTGCCGTCCCATCAGCTGTGGGACCTCACCGGCTGGGCCGCCGCCCCGTAGGGCTGCGCCGCCCCGTAGGCGCGCACCGTCCGCTCCGCCGGACCGCCGAGCCGCACGTACAGCGGGCAGGTGAGGGCGCGCGTCACCGGGTCCACCTCGGCGCAGAGCCCGATCCCGGCCGCGCGGTCGAGGAACACCGCGTTCTCCACCGCCCGCGCCCCCCGCACCGCGTACGGGACGGAGTCGGCGTCGCCGGTGTCGAGGAGCTCGTCGAACGTCAGCCGCCGCGCGAACCGCATCAGCACCCGGGCGTCCACGACGCGGCTGCCGATCGCCGCCGCCGGGCCCGCGACGACGATGCCGAAGCTCGGGTCCTCCCGGCCGCGGACGTAGATCTCCCGGTCGGGCTCCAGCCCCCTGCGCCGGTCGGGGACCTGCACGCCGAACCCGGCGTCGCCGTTCACGTACGCGGGCGGCCCGAACCCGTCCGCCGCGCCGTCCCGGACGCGCAGCGCGCCCGCCGGCATCTCCCAGCCGGGCAGGTAGACGCCGAGGCCCCGCAGCAGCAGCCGCCAGACGGGACGTCCCGTCACGTCCGGCGCGAACTCGCCCCGCGACCCCCGCGCGCCGTGCGGCCCGCCCGCGTCCCCCTGGCCGTGCGGTCCGTCCACGGGCTCCCTGACGCCGTCCATGTCGATCATCATCAGCCGCCGGTTCCCCCTTCGACAAGGCCCCGAATCCCTTACCGCGCGGCCGCTGCGGCGGCGCGACCGCGTCGGCTACCGTTGGACCAACCGGATCATGACGAGGACGCCGCCGTGAATCTGCAGGACATGATGGTGCAACACGACAACTCGTCGCGCACCGTCGACAAGTACCTGATGTCCCACGAGGGACGTGTCATCGCCGTCCGCCGCCACCCGGCGGTCCTGATCCCCCCGGTCGCGATCGTCGTCGCCGGGCTCGTCGCGTGCGGCGCGGTCGGCGCGGTCGCCGGCCTGATGTGGATCTGGTGGCTGTGGCTGCTCACGATCGGCTACCTGCTGTGGAAGGTCGTCGCCTGGTCGCTGGAGTTCTTCCTGGTCACCGAGCACCGGGTGATGGTGATCAAGGGGGTGCTCAACCGCAGCGTCGCGATGATGCCGCTGTCCAAGGTCACCGACATCACGCTGAACCGCTCCATGACCGGGCGGATGCTCGGGTACGGAGAGTTCCTCACGGAGTCCGCGGGGCAGAAGCAGGCGCTCCGCAACATCGGGTTCATGCCGTACCCGGAGCAGCTCTACCTCGAGGTCTCGTCCGTCATCTTCGGCACCATCGACGAGTCCCCGGACTGACGGGGCGTCCCCCCGGGGCGACCCCGGTCAGGAGTCGAAGCCGAGGCCCAGGCGGTCGAGGGTGCGGAGCCAGAGCCCGCGGCGTCCGGCGTTGCGGTCCGCACGGGCGATCTCGCGGCGGGTCAGTTCGATGACGCCGTACCGGAACGGCTCCGGCGGGAACGGGACGGGCCTGGAGCGCACCATCTTCAGGCGTGTCCGCTCGGTCTCCTCGCCGGGCGCCAGGCCGACGTGCAGAAGGTCGAGCATGACGTCGGCACCGAAGCGGGTGGCTCCGACACCGAGGCCGGTGTAGCCCGCCGCGTACGCGAGCCTGCCGTCGTAGGCCGTCCCGAAGAACGCGCAGAAGCGGCTGCACGTGTCGATCACACCGCCCCACGCGTTGGTGAAGCGGACATCTTCGAGCTGCGGGAACGTGCTGAAGAAGTGCTTGGCGAGCGTCGCGTACGTCGCGGGGCGGCGTTCCAGCTCGGGACGTAGGCCGTTGCCATAGTGGTAGACGGCGTCGTAGCCGCCCCAAAGGATCCGGTCGTCCGCGGTGAGCCTGAAGTAGTGGAACTGGTTGGCGCTGTCGCCGAGGCCTTGCCGGTGCCGCCAGCCGATGGCCTCGCGCAGGCCGGTGCTGAGCGGTTCGGTGACGAGGGCGTAGTCGTACACGGGGACGACGAAGCCGCGCACGCGCCTCAGAAGCGACGGGTACGGGCCGGTGCCGAGCGCGACGCGCCGGGCGGTGACCGTCCCGTGCTCGGCGGCCAGCCGCAGCCCGCCGCCGTCGGGGCGCAGGCCCGTGACGCGGGTGTTCTCGAAGACGCGCACGCCCAGGGAACGGCAGGCGTCCGCGAGGCCCCAGGCGAGCTTGGCGGGATGCACCATCGCGACGGCGTCGCGGTCCCACAGGCCGGCGAGGAACGTCGGCGAGTCCACCTCGGCGCGGACGGCGTCGGGGCCGAGGAGAATGGGCTCCCAGCCGAACTCGTACGCCTTCTCCGCCTCCTCTTCGAGCGCGGGGACCTGCCACTCCTCGGTCGCGACGCTCATCTCGCCCGTGGGCTCCCAGTCCGCGTCGAGGCCGTACCTGACCAGGGTGTCGGCGATGCCCCGCAGGTTGTCCCAGCCGAGGCGTTCGAGCGTGTGCATGTCGTCCGGCCAGCGTCCGAGGCCGTTCTCCAGGCCGTGGGTGAGGCTCGCGGCGCAGAAGCCGCCGTTGCGTCCGGACGCGGCGTCACCGACCCGCCCGGCCTCCAGCACGACCACGTCCAGGGAGGGGTCGCGTTCCTTCGCGAGCAGGGCCGTCCACAGGCCGCTGTACCCGCCGCCGACGACGGCGAGGTCGCACGTCCGCGCACCGGCCAGGGCCGGGCCCGCGTCGGGACGGGCCGGGTCCTGGAGCCAGAACGGCTCCGGGCCGGCGTCCGCCAGCGCCTTCACCACGTCCACGTCGTCCCCCGATCCCCCACGATGACTCCCCCGCCCTGTCCCGCGCCCGTCCCGCCGCATCGCTGCACCGCCGTCCCGCCGTCCCGCCGCGCGCGCCGCCCTGCCGCACCACCGTCCCGCCGCACCGCCGTTTCGGCGCGGCGCCGTTTCGCCGTGCGGCCGCGCCGGCCGTCAGCGGGACGCGCGGAAGGTGCGCCGCGCCGAGGCGACCGCGATCACGACGCCGACCGCGAAGATCAGCGTCCCCATCACGTTGACCTGCGGCGGGGTGCCCGTCCTGGTGGAACCGTAGATCCACAGCGGGAACGTCACCGTGGCGCCGCTGGTGAAGTTGGTGATGATGAAGTCGTCGATGGACAGCACGAACGCGAGCAGCGCCCCCGCCAGCACCCCGGGCATGATCATCGGCAGCGTGACGAGCCGGAACCGCGTCCACGGACCGGCCCCGAGGTCCTGCGCCGCCTCCTCCACCGCCGGGTCGAGACCGACGACGCGGGCGCGGACGGTCACGGCCACGAACGCGATGGAGAACATCACGTGCGCGACGAGGATCGTCAGGTAGCCGCGCGGCAGGTTGAACGTGACGAACATCGACAGCAGCGACGCGCCCATCACGATCTCCGGGCAGGAGATCGCCATGAACAGCAGGAGGTTGGTCGAGCCCTTGCCGCGGAACCGGTACCGGCCGAGCGCGAGGCCCGCGAACGTCCCGAGGACCGTGGTGATGAGCGTGCTGAGCAGCGCGATGGTCAGGGAGTTGATGACGGCGGTGGTGAGGTCGCTCCTGTCGAACAGCTGCGCGTACCACTTGAGCGTGAAGCCCTGCCAGCGGAAGTTCTGCTTGCCCTGGATGTCGTTGAACCCGAACAGGATCATGATCGCGATGGGCAGGATCAGCCACGCGATCAGCAGCAGCGTGTACAGGTGCAGGCCGGAGATCCGGCGGCGCCGTCGCGGCGCGGCGGGACGTTCCGCCTGGGCCTTGCGGAGGGTCGTCGTCATCGTCTCGCCGCCTCCAGGACGTCCTGCGTACCGAGGGTGCGCGCGTAGAGGAAGATGCCGACCAGCAGGATCGCCATCAGCGTGAACGACAGCGCGGACGCCGTCGGGTAGGCGCTGTTGTTGAAGTACTCCGTCTGGATCACGTTGCCGATCATGGTGTTCTGCGGGCCGCCGAGCACCTCGGCGTTGACGTAGTCGGACGAGACCGGCACGAACGTCATGATCACGCCGGCGAACACGCCGGGCAGCGACAGCGGCAGGATGATCCGCGTGAACGCCTGGACGCGGCTCGCGTACAGGTCGTAGGCGGCCTCCACGACGCGCGGGTCGATCCGTTCGAGCGCCACGTAGATCGGAAGCAGCATGAAGGGGAGGAAGTTGTAGGCGAGCCCGGACACGACCGCGACGCCGGTGTCGAGCAGGTGGAAGTCCTTCGGCAGGAGCCCGTGGTTGCGCAGCGGTCCGAGGATCGGGCCGTTGTCGGTCAGCACGAGCTTCCAGGAGACCGTCCGCAGGATGAACGACACGAAATACGGAAGCAGAAGCAGGAACAGGTACGTCGACTTGTGGCGCCCGCCGCGGAACGCGATCCAGTACGCGGCCGGGTAGGCGATCGCGATACACGCGACCGTCGCGAGCAGCCCGTACCAGAGGGACCGTACGAACTTGTCGCCGTAGGTGCTGAGGCCGTCGGTGTAGTTCTGCCAGTGCAGGGTCTGCCGGAACCCGTCGATGAGGTTCCCCGTCTGCAGCGACAGCGACACCATCAGCACCATCGGGACGAGGAAGAACGCCGCCAGCCACAGCCCGCTCGGCAGGATCATGAGGTACGGCGCGAGCCGCCCCCGTGCTCGCCCCATCACGAGCCCTTGGAGATCGGTTCGAAGATCTTCTGGTATTCGGCCTCCTCCGCCCGGGTGAGCCGCCGGTAGTGCCGCAATCGGGCCAGGTCGGCCTCCGTCGGGAAGATCAGCGGGCTGGTGCTCAGCCTGGTCAGGTCCTTCTTCTCGTCGCCCGTCGCCTCGGCGGCCTTCTGCGCGAGGATCTGCTGGGTCGCCGGGACGGGCGGCATGTAGTTGATGTACTCGGTCAGCGGCGCGTTGTTCGCCGGGACGTAGAGCCAGTCCATCAGGGTCAGCGCGTCCACCGGGTTCTCGGCGGTCTTCGGGATGCACATGTTGTCGGTCCAGATCGTGCCGCCCTCCTCGGGCACCACGAACTTCACGTCCGGGCTCGTCAGGCTGTAGACGTCGCCCGACCACGCCATCGTCAGCCACACGTCGCCCTTGCTGACGGCGTCGACGTAGTCCTGGCTGTAGTACTTGCGGACGATCCCGCTGTCGCGCTGCTCGCGAAGCTTGGCGGCGGCCTTCTCCCAGTCGGCCTTCGTCGACTTCTCCGGGTCGATGCCGAGCAGGAACATCCCGAAGTTCCCGAGTTCCTGCGAGTCGCCCATCATGCCGACCCTGCCCTCGTACTTGGCGTCGAACAGCTGGGCGATGCCGGTGATCTCGTCCTTGACGTACTTCGTGTTGTAGGCGATGCCGGTGATGCCCGACTCGTACGGGATCGTAAAGGTGTTGCGCGGGTCGTAGGACGGGTTCTTGAAGCGCGGCCCCGCGTTCGCGGCGAAGTTCTTCAGCCTCGCATGATCGAGCGGGGCCAGGTAGCCGAGCTGGCGGGCCTTCTCCAGCTGGATCCCGTTCGTCATGACCATCAGGTCGAAGTCGATGGACTGCCCCGCGGCCAGCGGCGCCTGGATCTTGCCGAACCACGGGCCCATCTCCTGGATGACCTCCTTGTAGGTCACCTTGATGCCCGTCTCCTTCTCGAACGCCTTGATGGTCTCGCGGTCGTCCTGCATGTAGCCCGGCCAGTTCGCCCAGTTCAGGCTGCCGTTCTTGGCCTTGCCCGCCCAGAACTCCTGGACGTCGTTCCTGCTGACCTTCTCCTTGCCGCCCTGCCCCTCCACACCGCAGGCCGACAGGGCGAGTCCGGCGCCCGCGGCGCCCATCAGCCGCAGGACGTCCCGGCGGGACGCCCCGGAGAACGCGGAACGCGGCCGCGTGAGTCCGCGCAGGAAAGCGGGGTCGATGTGGCTCACTGGGGGGCTCCTATGGCGTACGAGTGGC
This sequence comes from Actinomadura sp. 3N407, assembly GCF_052245875.1. Classification (NCBI taxonomy): domain Bacteria; kingdom Bacillati; phylum Actinomycetota; class Actinomycetes; order Streptosporangiales; family Thermomonosporaceae; genus Actinomadura; species Actinomadura sp. 3N407. Next base: position 199,781 of record NZ_JBQQBP010000015.1, on the reverse strand, counting down.
GCGGATCCCACGACAGCCAGACACTGTCGCCGCGCACGGCGATGTCGTCGGCGGACGTGGCGTTCTGCAGGAACACGACGACGTCGGCGCCCGCGGAGGTGGTGATGTTGTAGTTCGTCGACGTCCCGAGGTAGACGACCTCGGTCACGGTCCCCCGGACGCCGCACAGATCGTTCTTCGGCTTCGCCGTCCCTATGCCGATCTTCTCGGGACGGACGGTCAGCTCCAGCCGCTCCCCCGCCGCGACGTCCAGGCCGTCCCGCACCGGCACCTCGATCCGCCCTTCCGGCCCGTGGGAGATCACCGCGGTCCCCGGACCGGTCTCGGTGACCTCCCCGCCGAGCAGGTTGGACGTCCCGATGAACCCCGCCACGAACCGCGTCGCGGGATGCTCGTAGATCTCCCTCGGCGTGCCCAGCTGCTCGATCAGCCCGTCGTTCATGACGGCGATGCGGTCCGACATCGTCAGAGCCTCGCCCTGGTCGTGCGTCACGTACACGAACGTGATGCCGACCTCCCGCTGGATCCGCTTCAGCTCCACCTGCATGGCCTGGCGGAGCTTCAGGTCCAGCGCGCCGAGCGGCTCGTCCAGCAGCAGGGCGCTCGGCCCGTTCACCAGTGCCCGGGCGAGCGCCACCCGCTGCTGCTGGCCACCGGACAACTCGGTGGGACGCCGCCGCTCCCGTCCCGCCAGGTCGACGATGTCGAGCATCTCCGCGACCCGCCGCGTGATCTCCGGCTTCGGGACGCCGCGCCGGCGCAGACCGAACGCGACGTTCTCGAAGACGCTCATGTGCGGGAACAGCGCGTACGACTGGAACACCATGTTCACGTCGCGCCGGTTAGGGGGCACACCGGTGACGTTCTTCCCGTGCAGGTAGATCTCGCCGGCCGTCGGCTCCTCGAAGCCGGCGATCATGCGCATGGTCGTCGTCTTACCGCAGCCCGACGGGCCGAGCATGGAGAAGAACTCCCCCTGCGCGATCGTCAGGCCGACGCCGCGGACCGCTGCCACGGTCTCGCCATAGGCGTGGTACGCCTTCTCCACTCCCCTGAGCTCGATGGCGGGAACTGCGCGCTCCTGGTCGTCACGTACCGGGGCGGGCTGGGTCTCGGTCATGGCCGGGTTCCTTCACGGACTCGGTTCGGCAGTACTCAGCCGCCGATGTAGTGCATGACGTGCTTGACGCGGGTGTAGTCCTCGATTCCGTACATCGACATGTCCTTGCCATAGCCGGAGTGCTTGAAGCCGCCGTGCGGCATCTCCGACACCAGCGGGATATGGGTGTTGACCCATACCGCGCCGAAGTCCAGGGCCTTGCTCATGCGCATGGCGCGACCGTGGTTCTGCGTCCACACACTGGCGGCGAGGCCGTACTCGACGCCGTTGGCCCACTCGATGGCCTGCTGTTCGTCCGAGAAGCTCTGAACGGTGATGACCGGTCCGAACACCTCGTCCTGGATCATCTCGTCGTCCTGCTTGAGGCCCCCGACGACGGTCGGCGCGAAAAAGTAGCCACGGTCCCCGACACGCTCACCACCGGTCAGGACCCGTGCGTGGCCGGGCGCCCTGTCGATGAAGCCTTGGACGCGTTCGAGCTGCCCTTGGCTGTTCACCGGCCCGTAGAAGGCGTCCGTGTTGCTCGGAGGACCGACCACGGTTCCCTTGGCCGCCTCAGTGAGCGCCTCGGTGAAATCCTCGTGCAGCCGCTCGGCGACCAGTACACGTGTGGCGGCCGTACAGTCCTGCCCCGCGTTGAAGTACCCGGCCTCGGCGATGCCCGCCGCCGCCGACTCGATGTCCGCGTCATCGAACACGACCACCGGAGCCTTGCCGCCCAGCTCCAGATGGACGCGCTTGAGGTCCTTGGCCGCCGACGCGGCGACCTCCATCCCCGCCCGCACGCTCCCGGTGATGGACACCATCTGCGGCGTCGGATGCTCGACCAGGGCCCGTCCCGTCCCACGGTCGCCGCAGACCACGTTGAACACGCCGGGCGGCAGGAACCCGGACGCGATCTCGGCCAGCATCAGAGTGCTCGCCGGCGTCGTCTCCGACGGCTTGAGCACGACGGTGTTGCCCGCCGACAACGCCGGCCCGATCTTCCAGACCGCCATCATCATCGGATAGTTCCAGGGCGTCACCTGCGCGCACACGCCCACCGGCTCCCGCCGGACCGAAGACGTATGGTCCGCCATGTACTCGCCGGACGCCCGGCCCTCCAGCACCCGCGAGGCGCCCGCGAAGAACCGGAGGTTGTCCACCATCGCCGGCATTTCCTCGTCCAAGGTCATCTGGAGCGGCTTGCCGGTGTCCCGGCTCTCCACCCCGACGATCTCCTCGGCCCGGGCCTCCACCGCGTCGGCGAACCGCAGCATCGCGAGGCTCCGCTCCCCCGGCGTGGCGTCCCGCCAGGCGGGGAACGCCTCGGCGGCCGCGCGGAACGCCGCGTCGACGTCCTCGGCACCGGACACGGGCGCCTCCGCGTACGTCTCGCCGGTACTGGGATCGGCGACCTCCAGCATCCGCGCGCCCTTGGCGTCCACGTACTCGCCGCCGATAAAGTTGCGCAGCCGCTCGCCACTCATACTCAGGTCCCTTCTGGGCACCGCCGTGTCCTGTTGGCCCGACCCTGACAGAGGATGCCCTCCAGTACAAGTGATTCCGTTGTTACGATCCAGTTTCGCGACTGATTCACTTGACTCAACCGCCTCACACCCTCGATGCCGCAGCTAGGAGACCACCGATGGAACGCGCATCCCGCGTCCAGCTGGACGAGACCGCCAAGCAGATCATCGAGCAGCTCCAGCAGGACGGCCGCCGCTCCTACGCCGCCATCGGCAAGGCGGTCGGGCTCTCCGAGGCCGCCGTCCGCCAGCGCGTCCAGAAACTCCTCGACACCGGCGTCATGCAGATCGTCGGCGTCACCGACCCGCTCATGCTCGGCTTCTCCCGCCAGATGATGATCGGCGTCAAATGCGAGGGCGACCTGGAGAAGACCGCCGACGAGCTCGCCGGTCTCGACGAGATCGACTACGTCGTCATCACCGCCGGCTCGTTCGACATCCTCCTCGAACTCGTCTGCGAGGACGACGAACGACTCCTCGAACTCCTCGGCCGCATCCGCGCCGTCCCGGGCGTCGTCTCCACCGAAAGCTTCGTCTACCTCAAGCTGCGCAAACAGACCTACTCGTGGGGCACCCGCTGACGACACCCGGCGATTCTCCTTCTCAGTGGGGATGTCCTGACAAGACCTCCCGGCGTACTTTGAGATGCCGCAAGGAAGGAGACCGGCCATGTCTGAGTCGGTTCGCCAGGACCTTCCCGCCACCCAAGCCGACGACCACATCGCCTTCCGGATATCCGCGGAACAGATCCTCGTGATCCGCAAGGCGGCCGAGCTGATCGGCTGGACGGTCACCGACTACGTCCTGTCCACTGCCCTGGACCGGGCCGAACGCGACCTGTACGAACACGCCGCCGCCGTGGAGGCCGCGGCCCCCGCCGACACCGATCCCGACTCGACCGATCCCTACGTAGCCCTACTACTGGCCCTGACCTGACCCACGCGGGCAGTCGCCCCTCACCATGGGCCCAGGCCCCGGCGTGGCGGTGATGCTGTCGGATCATGTCCGTCAGGGGCGTCGTGGTGACGTAGTCATCGGCGTGAGCCATCGAACCCAAGTGGCCGTAAGCCGCTGGTGGCGCCCCCGATTTCGCCCGCACCATGACCCGACACCATCACCGCCACGCGAACACCCCGATCGGGGACGGAAACGCCGGGGGTGAGGGCGTTGCCGAGCGCGATCAGCAGCCGCGGCAGCGGCCCGAACACCCGCGTGGGAAGCACACCCGAAGAGCCCGATCGCCCGGGATCCGACGGTGGCGCCACGGGTCAGGGCGGCGGACACCGGTCACACCCCTGCGATCATGCGCGGTCGGCGAGGGCCCCGGACAGACGCGCGGCGTACTCGGCGGCCTCGGCATCCGACTCATATTTCTGACGCGGCCAGAAGAACCCGCGGAGCCCGTCCTTCCGGTTGCGCGGGACGACATGAACATGCAGGTGCGGCACGCTCTGACTGACCCGGTTGTTCATGGCGACGAACGACCCGGCCGCACCGAGCACCGCCTCCATCGCGGCCGCGAGCCGCTGCGCATGCCCGAAGAACGAGCCGAGCGATTCGGCCGGCAGATCGGTGAGCGTCTCGAAGTGCATGCGCGGTACCAGCAGCGTGTGCCCCTTGAACAGCGGCCGCGTATCCAGAAACGCCACCACGTCCGGGGCGTCCATCACCACATGCGCGGACCGCTCCCCTTCAGCGATCTCGCAGAACACACACCCCGTCGCACCACCCATGCCGCCCATTCTCCCCATCTCCCCCGACCCCCGCCCCCCCGCTCGACCGACCGCACCGTTCAACACCCCCGTCACTCACGATGCACGAACACGTGGCGGCCAGCTAGGACGGGCCATTCTCGACCACACCCGGCGTCCAGACACCCGTGCTTGCCGGGAACGTCCCGTCCTAGGACGGCACATGGCACCAACCGGGATAGCGCCTGAGGCTCGCGACCAGATGCAGATTCCGTGCCCGGCGAGAGCCCTGTACAGCCCGCCCTGCCACCAACGGCCCCGCGCGCGGAAGGCAACCACAACTCCAGCAGGGCAGCGGTTGCGGGTTGTCGCCGACCTGGCCCGGGGTGGGCAGGATCGGCATCGGCAGGCCCCGCCGGTCGACCGCCAGGTGGATCTTGCTGGTCAGCCCGCCCCGGGATCGGCCGGGGGCTTCTCCGTCCACGGCGAGGCGTTCGACCCACGGGCCGGCGTGCCGCCGCCTCGCCCGCTGATTCTGTCGACGCCTCTCATGTGACTGCGTGTTCTCGGTTGCCGTCGACGGGGTTGAGCGGACGGTCAACACTGTCCGTCCGCGAAAGAAAAGCGAGGAAGGATCACTTTGCTGCGTAAAGTCTTGTCGGTGGCCGGTATCGGCCTGGCCGCCGTCCTCATCTCCGCGTCCCCGGCGCACGCCGGCACGGACATCCCGCCGGCCTACAGCGTGGACATGGGCGCCGGCGGTAAGTTCACCTCCACCGGCGAAGCCTTCCAGGTCTGCGATCTCAAGCTGGATGGCCTGCGGGCCCGGATGTACATCAGGTACGTGGTTTACCGCGATCCTGGCCTTACCGTCTGGGAGAACGTCGGTCATCTGGACGACACCACCGCGAACGGCGTCTGCGTGGACAAGAGCATCAACATTCCCGACGGGAAGATCGTCCAATTCAGGATCTGCACGTTCCGGGCGTCGGAGAGCAAGAACGTCAGCTGCAGATGGAGTAAGGAGGGTCGGGCCTAGGCCGCACTGCTGTGCCGGGCATCCGGGGGACGGCACTCACCCGCAAGCTGAGGTCGGCGACGGCGGGGGGATGTGCGCGGCAGCGGCTGGGACACGTTGCCTAACGGGGCTCTTACGCGTGGGGCGCTACCCTCCGGGTCTCATGCGGTTGGAGGGTGTGGCCTTTCGTTACCGCCGGAGGAACCCCTGGGTGCTCAGGGACGTCACCTTGTCGCTTCCTCCCGGCGGCGTGACCGAGGTGACCGGACGCAACGGCGCCGGGAAGTCCACCTTGCTCCGCGTGATCGCCGGCCTGCGCAGGCCGCGCAGGGGCGTCGTCAAGGACAGGCCCGGCCGGGTGGGGTACGCTCCCGAGCGCTTCCCGGTGGACCAGCCGTTCACCGTCCGCACCTACCTCGGCCACATGGCCGCGATCCGCCGTGTCCCCGCGGACGCCGTCGGCACATGGGTGCAGCGGCTCGGTTGCGATCACCTCCTCGATGTGCGGCTTCCCGAGCTCTCGAAGGGCAGCGCGCAGAAGGTCGGCCTCACGCAGGCCCTCATGGGCGACCCGGGTCTCCTCATCCTGGACGAGCCGTTCGCCGGCCTGGACGCGGCTACACGCGACGCGCTGCCCGAATTGATCTCCGAACTCGCGACCGGAGGCACCACCGTGGTCGTCAGCGACCACCAGCGCTGCACCGAAGCCCTCCCGGGCATCGACCGGTTGCATGTGGCCGACGGAACGGTGACCCGACTGGCCTCCGCGGGGGCCCCATGGACCCTGCTGGAGGTCGAGGTTCCCGAGGACGAGGCCGATACCGTGGAGACCAAGCTGCGCGCGGACGGCTACCGGGTGCGGAGGCCCGAGCGATGATCGCGCTCGTCCGGTTCCAGGTCGCGGGCTACCTCCGTTCGCTGCGCGTTCTGCACCCCTTGATCGTCGTGGCACTGGTCGTGGTGCTGGTCTTGATCCAGGGGCCGGGCGGGCCGGACGCCGCCGACCTCGCCGTCGGGACGCTCGGGGACGTGGCAGCGTTCATGTTCCCCATTTGGGCCTGGGCGGCGCGCGCCCTCCTCGACACGCAGCCGGACGAACAACGATCACTGACGGCCACCGCGGCACGCCGCTCTTCCATGCCCATGTGGGCGGGGCTGTTCGCGGCCTACGGCGTGAACCTATGCCTGGGCGTCGCCGCATTGGCGGTTCCTCTCATGCAGGCGATTCAGGTGGGTTCGCCAGGGCGCGCGATCTTGGTGGGTTGTGCGCTCAACTTCCTGGTCGCCGTCCCGGCCACACTGGTCGGCGCGTGGACGAGCCGTGCTCTGATCCCCGATCCCGGCGTCTCCCTGCTGGTGCTTCTGGGCGCTGTCACGGCTCTGGTGCTCCTCGGCATCGGACGGTTCGCCTGGCTCTCCGTCCCGATGATCGAGTGGCTCCGCGCAGCGCATGACGGCCCCCGCGAGTTCATCTCGGACTTCCCCTCCATCGCCCTCCACTTGGCACTCTGGTCCGCGGTCGTCGGCGCCGCCTACATCGCGGCCGCCCGCCATCGCCCCTAACCCGCGGCCACGAGCGGCCCAAGGGAATTCGACGTCAGCACGCGGCACGCCCAGACCCAGATTCATCCACCACCAGCGCCCTGTCAGGGCATCGAGAACCAACCCCGGCCGCCCCTGCACCCCGGACCGCACCCTGACCCGGTCGCCCTGTCCCGGATGGGCCCACGACCTGACCGGGCAGGGCGCCGAGGGTGCGGGCCCAGGAGCGCGTGGTCCTCTTCGTGGCCGACGGCGGGCCCTGACCCCGGCCCCATACCCGGCCTCCCTGTGCCTCGCGGGGGGCGGGGCGCGCTGCCCGTTTATGTGGCTTGCAGGGTCAGCCAGGTTTGTTCCAGGGGGTCGGTTGGGCGAGCGCAGAAGTAGACGCGGCCGGGGTCGCCCCAGTACCAGCCGAGACGGCGGTCGGAGTCGAGTTGGAGCAGGAGGCGCCACTCCTCTACGGCACGCTGCTCGTCCGGGGACAGCGGTGGGGGGCCAGGGGAATCCAGGGGACGGCCCGTCGAGGCGTAAAGGCAGTCGGGGCCGATCGGACGCTGGACGAGGGCCGGCCAGCCGCCCAGTTGGTGGGCGGGCATGTCGTCGGGCCAACTGTGCTGTGACCAGGCGGCGTGCAGTTGCTCGTAGACGGACAGGAAGCCGGTGTAGGCGGCCTCCAGGCGGCGCACGGCTGGTTCCTGCTGTGACGGCAGGGAGAGGAACGGGGTGGCGTGCAGGCGCGTCCGGGGATATGTCAATGCGCCCGGTGGCGGGCCGGCTCCCCGGAGGTCGCCGGTGAAGATGCGCCAGCCGTCCCGCTGCGTGGCCGCGTCGCCCCACGGACGGGGGGTTTCGCTGGCGTAGTAGAACGCGGCCTTGCCGGACGACGGAACACCGGCGATCTCACCGAAGCGGGCGAGGTCGGCGAAGTCGATCGCGCCGAGGAAGTCGAGAGGGCGGCCGTCCCACCTCGGCCAGGGCTCGCCGGGCGGCAGCATCGGGGCGCCACCGAGGTGGACGGGCACGTCGCCCCCGGGGCCGAGCCTCAGCGCCGGCCTGGTCAGGGGGAGCAAGGCGGCGATGATCTCGGGGGTCAGGAAGACGGCCAGGAGGGACCGGAGCCGGCGGTAGTGCGCCGCGAAGTGTTCCATGCACGTAGCGTGACGCCGAGGGGCGGCGGGCCGCGGTGCTCGGCGGAATTGTGGATAACTTCGTCAGTGGCGTTCGAGGGCGCTCGCGAGCTGCAGGAGGAAGCGGTCGACCTCCTGCTCGTCGTAGCCGGGCCCGAGGCGGACGACGCGGAACGCGCTCTCCCGCACGTCGCGGGCGGTCACCGGCGGGGCTATGCCGCGCAGGCCGGCGACGATGCGGTCCAGGAACGCGTCCACGTCCCGGACGTCGTAGCCGGAGCGCAGGCCCGCGCCCGAGAAGCGGGCGTTCTGGATCCAGTTGATCAGCCATGCCGGTTGCGCGCGGGGACGGCCGGGACGCTCGCCCATCGGCGCCATGGCCTGCAGTTCCCTGATGCATTCGCGCACCAGTTCGTCGACGGCGCGGGGCTCGTACCCGCGCAGGACGACGTCGAAGCGGGTCTCCCGCACCTCGTTCGCGGACATCCGCGGTCCGCCGTTCAGCGCCTGCGAGATCCTTCTCAGCAGGGCGTCCACCTGGTTACGGTCGTAGCCCCGCAAGACGACCGGCAGCCGCGTACCCGTCTTCACCGGCACCGTGCTCCTCAGCCCGCGTCCCTGCGGCCGCGAGGCGCCAGGGACACGCTCGCGGCGCGCTCAGTCCTTGGTCGCCGCGGCCAGCTGGCCGCAGGCCCCGTCGATCTCCCTGCCCCGAGTGTCGCGCACCGTGACCGGGATCCCGTGGGCCTCGAGGCGCCGGACGAACTCGCGCTCGTCCTCGGGCCGCGAAGCGGTCCACTTGGAACCCGGCGTTGGGTTCAACGGGATCAGATTGACGTGTACGAGATTCCCGCGCAAGAGCCTGCCGAGAAGATCGGCCCGCCACGCCTGGTCGTTGACGTCCTTGATGAGGGCGTACTCGATCGACACGCGGCGGCCGCTGCGGTCGGCGTAGGCCCAGGCGGCGTCCAGAACCTCGGCGACCTTCCAGCGGTTGTTGACGGGTACCAGGTCGTCGCGTAGCTCGTCGTCGGGCGCGTGCAGGGACACCGCCAGCCGCACGGACATGTCCTCGGCGGCGAGTCTCTCGATCGCCGGGACCAGCCCGACAGTGGAAACGGTCACCGAGCGCTGGGAGATGCCCAGGCCGGCAGGTGCCGGATCGGTGATGCGGCGTACCGCGCCTATGACGGCCTTGTAGTTGGCCAGCGGCTCACCCATCCCCATGAAGACGATGTTGGAGACGCGTCCGGGACCGCCTGGGATGCGGCCACGGGCCAGTGCGCGCGCGCCGGCGGTGACCTGTTCGACTATCTCGGCCGTGGAAAGGTTGCGGGTGAGTCCTGCCTGGCCGGTCGCGCAGAACGGGCAGTTCATGCCGCACCCGGCCTGGGATGAGACGCACATCGTGGACCGGTCCGGGTAGCGCATCAGCACCGACTCGAACAGGACACCGTCGAACGCCTTCCAGACGGTCTTCAGCGTGGTGCCGTCGTCGCAGTCCATCTCGCGCACCGGGGTCAGCAGCGACGGCAGCAGCTCGGACACGAGACGCTCGCGGACGGCGGCGGGCAGGTCCGTCATCTTCGCCGGGTCGTCGACCAGGCGGGCGAAGTAGTGCCGCGACAGCTGGTCGGCGCGGAACGGCTTCTCGCCCAGCTCGGCGACCGCCGCACGGCGTTCCGCGGACGTGAGGTCGGCGAGATGCCTCGGCGGCTTGCCGCGCCTCGGGGCCGCGAAGACGAGCTTCGCCGGGGTCTTCTCGGGCGCGGAGCCGGGCGCGGAGCCGGTGGTGGCGGGCTGGGTGGTAGACATGGTCCTTCCAGTGTCGCAAACACCGGCCCGTGCCTCGTCCGTCTGCGGCCACGCATCTTTACCCGTACCACGACATTCCTGCACATGACCTTGTGTGCGACTAAGGTCTCGATCATGTCGGTTTTGCGCAGGGGTTCCGCCTCGTCCCGGGGATCCACGGCCACGGTCGTCCACGCCGCGGCCAGCCCGTACGGCAGCCGGCGGCTCACCATCGAGACCGACGGTGACGTCACTGCGGCCTACCTGAAGGACGCGCGGGACTCGGTGGTCGGGGCGGTCTGGGTCGGGAATCACCGCAAGGCCCCGCCGGAACTGGACCAATCCCGCCTGGACGCGGGCCGTGCCCCGCTTCTGCCCGAATCCCACGTTCGCCAACCGGCCGGACGCAAGGCACTGGACGCCGAGGGCCTGGAGGTCGTCTGGTTCGAGGAGGGCGACGGCGTGGCCGTCCTCGAGGCCGGAGACCCGCTGTTCGTGATCCCCGGCTGGTCCGACATGGGACGCGGCATCCCCGGCTACGCCCGTGACGCCACGCGGCAGAGCCCGTTCGCCTTCCCCCTGGACGAGGAGATCGAGGACTTCGGGCCTCGCATCGACCGGGCGCGCGAGCACTGGAAGATGTGCCGCGCCGACGACTCCTGGGCGGAGTTCCAGCAGTCGGTGCTCGGCCACTTGCTGCAACGCCTCGGGCCAGGCGGCCACTACTGGCACGATGTCGGCCGGCAACTGGGCAGCGGGCGTACGGGCGTGGCCCCGACGGTGGGCGTGTCCGAGCGTCCTGCGCGGGGCGACCGCGAGTTCACCGTACTGAGCACGGTCGGAATGTGCCGCCAACGGATGCCGACCGTCGAACTGTACGAAGACGACGTCGCCCCATACGGGCGAATAGAACTGGCCGTCGCGAGCACTCTGCCCAGCCAGCGGGCAGGCAGCATATTCCCGTGGCTGGCGCAGTATCCATGGCGGTCGGTGACGTGGTTCGCCCCAGGCGATGTCGTCAAGTGGTACCACGAGGCCCGCACGTTCCCTCTCGGCAACGACGAGGTGAAGTGGGAGGGCGTGCTTCTTCTGGACGATCCGAGCCGTATGGCGGGTCCTGAGGCCCCGGGTCTGACCGGCCTGACCCTCAACGGCGACCCCGTCCGGTGGCTGTGGCTGGTGCCCATCACCGGAGAAGAACACCGCTACGCCAAGAACGAAGGGTCGGACGCGCTCATCCGGCGTCTCGCCCAGCAAGGCCGTTCCTGGGTGGTCTCCTAAGGGACGCCGCGCCCCGACTGCAGGCGAACGTCCTAGCTCGGGACGAACAGCTCCAGGAGAAGCCAGACGACGGGGGCCGTCGCGACCAGGGAGTCGAGGCGGTCCATCACTCCGCCGTGGCCGGGAAGGAGCGTTCCCATGTCCTTGATCCCGAGGTCACGCTTGACCATCGACTCGACGAGGTCCCCGGCGGTAGCGGTGACCACGGCGGCGAGGCCGACCAGCACGCCCTGCCAGATCTGGCCGCCGTCCAGCAGCCACCACACCAGCCAGCCGCCGACGAGCATGCACATGAGGGCCGAGCCTGTGACGCCCTCCCAGGTCTTCTTGGGGCTGATCGTGGGCGCCATCTTGTGCTTGCCGAGGAACGACCCCGCGAAGTAGCCGCCGGTGTCGCTGGCGACCGTGATGGCGACGAAGATGACGGTGCGGTGGTCACCGTCGTCCGGACGCATGAGGAGCGCGACGATCCCGCCCATCAGCACCAGGTAGCCGGTCAGGAGCGCCCCGGCGGCGACGTCCCGCACGTACCCGTCGGCGCCCTCCATCATCCGCGTCATCAGCAACGCGAGGATCGTGAGGGAGACCGCGGCGACCGTGGCGGTGGGCCCCCACACGTAGGACACGACCGGTGTGCCGACCATGCCCGTCGCGACGGGGATGAACGGGACGCCGATGTCGCGGCTCTTGAACCCGTCGGTCAGCTCACGGATCCCGAGCAAGAGGAACACGACCATCACGGCAAGGAAGATCTCCTTGACCGTGTAGAGAGAGAGCAGCACCAACGCGCCGAGAGCGGCGCCCACGCCGATGGCGAGCGGAAGGTTGCGGCCGGTCTTGCTCTCGCGCTTGCCTTCGGACGCCGCAGAGGACCCATCGTCGGACGACGCGTCATCCGACGCCGCATCAGCGGAAGACCCGCCCGCACGGGACGCGCCGGCATTTGGTGGGTGTGGGCCTGCAGAGGGGGTGGCGCCGGTGGGGGTGGGGCCGGAGGACGGGGTGTCCTCGGGGGAGGTGTCCGGTACGTGCCCGGCCATGTCGGCCCCCGGCTCATCCGGGGAACCCGAGGGCTCCCCGGCGTCGTCGATTTTCATCAGACTTCGAGCAGTTCGGCCTTCTTGTGCTCGAGCAGTTCGTCGATCTGCGCCACGTAGCGGTGCGTGACGTCGTCGAGCTCCTTCTCGGCACGGTGGACCTCGTCCTCGCCGGCCTCGCCGTCCTTGGCGAGCTTGTCGAGCGTGTCCTTGGCACGCCGGCGGACGTTACGGATCGCGATCTTGCTGTCCTCGGCCTTGCCGCCCGCGACCTTGATGTACTCCCGCCGGCGCTCCTCCGACAACTCGGGGAAGACCACCCGGATGACGTTGCCGTCGTTGGTGGGGTTCACGCCCAGGTCACTGTCGCGGATCGCCCTCTCCACCGCCTGCATGGACGACTTGTCGAAGACCTGGACGATGACCATCCGCGGCTCCGGCAGCGTGAACGACGCGAGCTGGTTGATCGGCGTCTGCGTCCCGTAGTACTCGGCGGTGATCTTGTTGAACATCAGGGGGGTGATGCGGCCGGTGCGGATGGCCTGGAAGTCCTCCTTGGCGACCGCGACCGCCTTCTCCATCTTCTCCTCGGCTTCGAGGAGGGTCTCGTCGATCACTGTGACTCCCATGTCATCTGGTCGGCCCTGGTCCTACGGTTCCACATTGCGTTCCGCGCCGCGTCACGCACTGCGGTTCCGGGCTGTGGTCAGCCCTCCGCCGGGCTGACCAGCGTGCCGATCTTCTCACCCCGGACTGCCCGGACGATGTTGCCTTGCCCCATGAGATCGAAGACCACGATGGGGAGCGCGTTGTCCATGCAGAGGCTGATGGCCGTGGCGTCCATGACCTTCAGACCCCGCTGTAGAACTTCACCGTAATCCAAGCGGTCGAACTTGACCGCGTCAGGATTTTTTCTTGGATCTGCATCGTAGACACCGTCCACCTGAGTGGCCTTCAGTACGGCCTCGGCGCCGATCTCCAGCGCGCGCTGGGCGGCGGTGGTGTCGGTGGAGAAGAACGGCTGTCCGAGGCCCGCCCCGAAGATGACGACGCGGCCCTTCTCCAGGTGGCGGATGGCGCGCCGCGGAATGTACGGCTCGGCCACCTGGCTCATGGTGATCGCGGTCTGCACGCGGGTGTCGAGGCCCAGCTTCTCCAGGAAGTCCTGCAGGGCCAGGCAGTTGATGACGGTGCCGATCATCCCCATGTAGTCGGCGCGGCCGCGGTCCATGCCGCGCTCGGCCATGACGGCGCCGCGGAACATGTTGCCTCCGCCGCAGACGACCGCCACCTGCACGCCGTCGCGTACGGCCTCGGCGATGGCCTCCGCCACATGCTGGACGATCTCGGGATCGATGCCGAGCGGGTCACGTCCGGCGAAGGCCTCCCCCGAGAGCTTCAGCAGCACCCGCTTCCAGCCCGCGCGTGGCGCGTGCTGGACGGATGCGCGCCGGCCGGCCTCATGCCGACCGGTTTCGGGCCGACCGGACGAGGTGCCGCCGGACGCGTTGCCGCCGGACCCGTTCCGGTCGGACGCGCCCTGATCGGCGACGTCCCGATCGGACGACGAGGCCGCCGTCGCGCTAGTGGTCGTCTTGTCCGGCACGTCGGCGGCCTCCTCGTTGCTTCGCGGTATCTGTCGGGTACCCGTCTCCAGAGTGCCCCTACGCCTGCCCGACCTTGAACCGGGCGAAGCGCACGACCTTCACGCCGGCCTCATCGAGGACCTTCGCGATCGTCTTCTTGTTGTCCTTGACGAACGCCTGCTCCGGCAGCACGAAGTCGCGGAAGTAGGCGTTCACCCGGCCCTCGACGATCTTCGGGATGGCCTGCTCGGGCTTGCCCTCGTCGCGGGTGAGCTGCTCGGCGAGCGCCCGCTCCTTCTCGACCACCTCGGCGGGGATCTCCTCGCGGGTGAGGTACCGGGGGGCCATCGCCGCGATCTGCTGGGCGACGTCCTTGGCGACCTGGGGGTTCTCGCCGTCCAGCTCGACCAGGACGCCGGTGCTCGGCGGCAGGGACGGGTCGGACTTGTGCAGGTAGCTGGCCACGTAAGCGCCCTGGAAGTGGGCGAAGTGGCGCAGCTCGACCTTCTCGCCGATCGTGGCGCTGTTCTCCTCGATCAGCGCCTGCACGGTCTTGCCCGGCTCGATCTCGGCGGTCAGCAGTGCGGGGGCGTCGGCGGCGCCGCTTCCGGCGGCGAACTCGACCAGGCGGTTCGCCAGCTCGATGAACTGCTCGTTCTTGGCGACGAAGTCGGTCTCGCAGTTGAGTTCGAGGAGTGCCCCGTCACCGGAGTTCGCAAAGTACTCGGCGACCAGGCCGTTGGCGGCGGTGCGCTCGGCGCGCTTGCCGACGTCCTTGGCGCCCTTGAGGCGCAGCAGCTCCGTGGCCTTCTCGAAGTCGCCGTCCGCCTCGGTGAGGGCGTTCTTCACGGCCATCATGCCGGAGCCGGTCAGGTCGCGTAGCCGCTTGACGTCAGCGGCGGTGAAGTTAGCCATCGCTCTCTTCGCTTCTCTCGTCGTTGGTCGTGGGACCCGCGACGGTCCGGCGGCGCCCAGGCGGGGCCGCCGGACCACGGGATCAAGCCTGCTCGGCCTCGGCGGGCTTCGGGGCCTCCGGCGCCGGCGTCTCCGCCTCTGCCTCCGCCGTTGCCTCGGAGCTCGCGGCGGGCTCGGCGGGGGCTTCTGCAGCTACCTCTGCCGCAGGCTCCGCCGGAGCCTCCACGGGGGCCTCTGCCGGGGCCTCCGCGGGGGCCTCCGCAGCGGCTTCGGCGGGGGCCTCCGCCGGGGCCGCTGCGGCGTCCTCCGCCGGCTTGTTCTCCAGCAGGTCGCGCTCCCACTCGGCCAGCGGCTCGGCGGCACCGGCGGCGGCGCCCTCGGCGGGCTTCTCGTCGCCACCGGGGGCGGCGCCCGCGCGGGCGATCAGGCCGTCGGCGACGGAGTCGGCGACGACGCGGGTCAGCAGGCTGACGCTGCGGATCGCGTCGTCGTTGCCCGGGACCGGGTAGTCGACCTCGTCGGGGTCGCAGTTCGTGTCCAGGATCGCCACGACCGGGATGCCGAGCTTCTTGGCCTCGTTGACCGCGATGTGCTCCTTCTTGGTGTCCACGATCCAGATGGCGCTCGGAACCTTCGCCATGTCGCGGATACCGCCGAGGGTGCGCTCCAGCTTGTCCTTCTCACGGCGCAGCCCGAGAAGCTCCTTCTTGGTCATCCCGGAGCCGGCCACGTCGTCGTAGTTGATCTCCTCCAGCTCCTTGAGCCGGGTGAGCCGCTTGTGGACGGTGGAGAAGTTGGTGAGCATGCCGCCCAGCCAGCGCTGGTTGACGTAGGGCATGCCGACCCGCGTCGCCTGCTCGGCGATGGACTCCTGGGCCTGCTTCTTCGTGCCGACGAACAGGATCGTCCCGCCGTGGGCGACCGTGGCCTTGACGAACTCGAACGCGCGGTCGATGTAGGACAGCGACTGCTGCAGGTCGATGATGTAGATGCCGTTGCGCTCGGTGAGAATGAAGCGCTTCATCTTCGGGTTCCACCGGCGAGTCTGGTGACCGAAGTGGACGCCGCTCTCTAGGAGCTGCCTCATGGTGACGACGGGTGCCATTGCCCGTACTCTCCTTCTCTGGGCCCTGCCGGGCCGCATTTGGTTATCTGCCTACGCCCGGGTGTCGTCCCACCGTCGCCGTTGCGACGGACCGAGGGACGGCGCCCCACCATGTCTGCGGTGGCATGCGGACGCGTGAAATCAGCCGCCGGGGAACCCCAGGCGGCTGTGACCCGTTCCCGGGTCTGTGACTCCTCCGCTCACCGGGAGCGGCTTCTCATCTCTCCGCCCTGGGGACGGATCGGCGACGGCCTGGCCCTGGCCGGTGTCCTCTCGGGCACTCCTACAGATTATCAGGGCGCGGAGGTGTCCGGGAATCAACGGCCTCGGGAGTTATCCACAGTTCGCGGGCCTCGCCGCGGCCCGCGCGCCGGACCGGCAGGGTTCGATTCATGACGCTGCTGACGATGCTCCTCACCTGCGTGATCGCCACCGGGACACCGGGCCTGGACGCTTGGCGGTGGCCCTTGGGACCACCCGTCCCCAAGGTCATCCGGGCTTTCGCTCCGCCCGCGTCCCCGTGGGGTGCGGGCCACCGTGGCGTGGACCTCGCGGCCCGCCCGGGGCAGCCCGTGTACGCCGCCGGCCCGGGGCGCGTCTCCTACGCCGACCGCTTGGCGGGACGTGGCGTCATCGCGATCGACCACGGCGCGCTGCGCACCACCTACCTGCCCGTCCGTCCCAGTGTCCGCGCGGGCCGCCGGGTCGCGTCCGGCACCCGGATCGGCGTCCTGGAGGTCGGCCTGGTCCACTGCACGGCGTCGTGCCTGCACTGGGGGCTGCGCCGCGGCTCCCTCTACCTGGACCCGCTCAGTCTCGTGCAGCGCCAGGTGCGCCTGCTCCCCCTCTGGTCGCAGCCCTCACCATCGGCGCCCCAGCGCGCCCCCGCGCCTTCGCACGAGCCGAGGATGACCCTGCGTGACGCGACCACGGCAACGGGCGGGGCGCTGACAGGCATGGTCTTGGCCTTCACACTGGCCTTCGCCTGGCGCCGAACCCGCGCCCGCTACCGCCTGCGCCGTCCGCCCTCAGGCGTCGTCGACCTATCCCGCGAACGCCGCCTACGCCGCACCCCCTGATCCCGCGGCCCCAGCCAAACGCCCCCATCCCCGCCCACGGGAACGCCGACACTCTCAACTGAATGCCGCCAGCGCCACACACCCTGACCGTCCCTGGCGCACCCGCCCTCTCCCAAAGGGGCGGGACGGCAGTCCGGCGCGGCGCAGCACAGCACGAACAGGCCATTGCGGGCCAAGTGTGGGCTGGGTAAGCGCTCAGGTTCTGGCCTAGTCGGTCTGGGCGCCGCGGGGATGCGCCTGACGGTGGACTTGTTTGAGGCGCGCGGCGGACACGTGGGTGTAGATCTGCGTGGTCTGCAGGGAGGCGTGGCCGAGGATCTCCTGGACGCTGCGCAGGTCGGCTCCGCCTTCGAGCAAGTGGGTGGCGGCGCTGTGGCGCAGCCCGTGCGGGCTCAGGTCGGGCACCTGGCCGACCTCGGAGATCCGCTCGTGGACGATGCGGCGCGCACTGGTCGGGTGGAGGCGGGCCCCACGGACTCCCAGGAAGAGGGCGGGGCCACTGCCCTCGGTCACCAGTACGGGCCGTCCCGCACGCAACCAGTCCTGGACGGCGCGGGCGGCGGGTTCGCCCATGGGGACGGTGCGTTCCCGTCCGCCCTTGCCGAGGACGCGTACCGTCCCGCGACCGGTGTCCAGGTCGTCGATGTCGAGGCCGCAGAGCTCGCTGACTCGGACGCCGGTCCCATAGAGCGTCTCCAGGACGGCCAGATCGCGGAGCCCCACCGGGCCCTGCGCGTCCATGGTGTCAAGCAGACGTGCAGCATCGCCCTGGGTGAGCACCCCAGGCAGATCACGCTGGCGTTTGGGCGTGCCCAGCAGTAGCCCGGGATCGTCCTGGAGCAGGCCGCGCCGGTGCAGATGCCGTGTGAACGCGCGCGCGGCGGCCGTCCGGCGGGCAAGGGTGGCGCGGGATCGTCCCAGAGCGTGCTGGCGGGCGAGCCAGGCACGTAGCAGCGGCACGTCCAAACCCGCGGGTTCCGTCACGCCGGCGTCGGCGGCGTAGCCGGTCAGGTCGCTCAGATCACCGAGATAGGCCCGCAGCGTATGCGGCGATACGTCGCGTTCGGCGCGCAGATGCCGCTCGAAGTCGCGGATGGCGTCCTGAAGCGCGTTGGTCACAGCGTCACGCTCCGCCAACCCCGTGACCGAAGCAAGCACCGCAGACCGATTTCGCGCGAATCGCCGCAGATGTTCGCCGAAGTTATCCACAGGAGGTCGTTCTCCGGAGGGGCATCGTGACGCTCCGGCACCGTCGAGGACCGGAGGTGAGGCCCATGAACGCCCACATCACTCTCGGCCGGCGCGGTGAGGACGCCGCCGCCGACTACCTGGTCGAACTCGGCTGGACGATCATCGAGCGCAACTGGCGGTGCCCCGAGGGCGAACTCGACATCGTCGCCCACGACGGCCGCCGGCACGTCGTCTGCGAGGTGAAGACCCGCGGCTCGGTCCGCTTCGGCGATCCCCTCGAAGCGATCACCGCGGACAAGGCGGCCCGGCTGAGGCGGCTGGCCTGGCGGTGGGCCACCGCGCACGGCGTCACCGGTGCGCCCGTGCGGGTGGACGTCCTCGGCCTGGTCGCCGACGGCGGCGGCTTCTCGGTCGATCACCTGCGGGAGGTGTGCTAGATGACCCTCGCGAAGACCCGCTCGGTGTCCCTGGTCGGGGTCGACGGCTTCGTGGTGGACGTGGAGGCGGCCATCACCAGCGGTGTCCCGGGCCTGCACCTGGTCGGCCTCCCGGACACGGCGCTCAGCGAGGCCCGCGACCGGGTCCGCGCCGCGATCTTCAATTCGGGCGAGGACTGGCCCAACAGGCACGTCACGGTGTCGCTGTTCCCCGCGAGCATGCCGAAGAAGGGTTCGACATTCGATCTCAGCATCGCGATCGCTCTGCTCGCGGCCGCCGAGGCCGTTCCGGCACGGGCCTGCGCCGGGCTGGTGATGATCGGCGAACTCGGCCTGGACGGCCGCATCCGCCCCATCCAGGGCGTCCTGCCCGGCGTGCTGGCCGCGGCCAACCAGGGCTGCCAGACGGTCGTCGTCCCCCGCGCGAACGCCGCCGAGGCCGAGCTCGTCCCGGGCATGAAGGTGGTGTCCGCGAGCACGCTGCGCGGCCTTCTCTGCCTTCTGCGCGACGAGCCGCCCCCGATCGAGGAGGACGAGGAGGAGGGCACGCCTCCTTCGCCCGCGGACGGGCTCGCCATCCGGCGGCGGGACATCCCGCCCGATCTCGACCTGGCCGACGTCCGTGGGCAGGCCGAAGCGCGCAGAGCGCTGGAGATCAGCGCCGCGGGAGGCCACCATCTCTTCTTCGCCGGCCCTCCCGGCTGCGGGAAGACGATGCTCGCGGAGCGGCTGCCGACGCTGATGCCGCCCCTGGAGCCCGACATCGCGCTGGAGGTCACCGCGATCCACTCCGTCGCGGGGACCCTCCGCCCCGGCCAGCCGCTGATCACCCAGCCGCCGTTCTACGCGCCGCACCACACCGCCTCGCGCGCCTCGATGGTCGGCGGCGGCTCGGGCCGCGTCCTCCAGCCGGGCGCCGTGTCCCTCGCCCACCGGGGGATCCTGTTCCTCGACGAGGCCCCGGAGTTCATCGCGGGAACACTCGACGCCCTCCGCCAGCCTCTCGAAGAGGGCGAGGTGCGGATCAGCCGGATCGAGGGCATGGCGCGTTTCCCCGCGCGGTTCACCCTCGTCCTGGCGGCGAACCCGTGCCCGTGCGCCGCGGCCAAGCAGGTCGACTGTTCCTGCGCCCCCGGAACCCGCCGCAAGTACGCCACCCGCCTGTCCGGCCCGCTCCTCGACCGCATCGACCTCAAGCTCGAACTGACGCCGGCCAGCCGGGCCGAACTCCGCTACGACCTGGAGTTCGCCGAATCCAGCAAGGTCGTGGCCGAACGCGTCCTGCTCGCCAGGGAACGGACGCTCAGACGGCTGGCCGGCACCCCGTGGCGCTCCAACTCCGAGATCCCCGGGCCGGAGCTGCGGCGCCACTTCACACCCCCTTCTGAGGCGATGCACGCCGCCGACGAAGCCCTGCAGAGGGGGACGCTCAGCGCACGCGGCCTCGACCGCATCCTGCGGGTCGCCTGGACGATCGCCGACCTGGCCGGCCACGACGAACCCGGCCCGGACGACGTCGGCGGTGCGCTCACCCTGTGGTCGGCGGGGCGCCAATGAGCGATGAGCGAACCGCCCGCGCCACCCTCACCGCCGTGGCGGAGCCCGGCGACACCTTCCTCAACCGGATCATCGACCACTCCGGCCCGGAGCAGGCGCTCGAATCGGTCCGCACCGGCAAGCTCCCCGACGGCGTATCCGCCGACGCCAAGGAACTCCAGCGGCTCGACCACTGGCGGATCCGGCTGATCGCCGCGGAACCCGATCAGGACATGGCCGTCTGCGCCCGGTTCCGCGGGCGCCTCATCTGCCCGGGAGACCCCGAATGGCCGACGACCCTCGACGACCTCGGCGGAGGACGCCCCTATGCCCTGTGGCTGCGCGGCCCCGGCGACCTGCGTTACGGATGCCTGCGTTCGGTCGCCGTCGTCGGCTCCCGCGCCGCGTCCCCGTACGGGCTGCGCGCCGCAGCGGACTTCGCCTCGGATCTGGCCGACAAGGGCTGGACGGTGATCTCCGGCGGCGCCCTCGGAATCGACGCGGCCGCCCACCGCGGCGCCCTGGCCGCCGACGGCCCCACGGTCGCGGTCCTCGCCAACGGTGTCGATGTCCCCTACCCGGCGTCCAATGAGGGCCTCTTCGCCGAGGTGGCACGGCGTTCCCTGCTGGTCAGCGAGTCGCCGCCGGGCACCCACCCGCACCGCCTCCGGTTCCTGGTCCGCAACCGGGTGATCGCCGCACTGTCCCGGGGGACGCTCATCGTCGAGGCGGAGGCCCGCAGCGGCGCCCTCAACACCGCCGGCTGGGCCGCCAAACTCGGCCGCGTCGTCATGGCCGTGCCCGGCCCGATCACCAGCCGGTCATCGGTCGGCAGTCATCGGCTGCTGCGCGAGGAGGGCACCACCCTCATCACCCGCACCGAGGAGATCATCGAGGCCGTGGGACGCATCGGCGCCGACCTCGCCCCGCCCCCCGACACACCCGTCCTGCCACGCGACCGTCTCGAACCGGTCACCCGGTCCGTCCTGGAGGCGTTCCCCGCCCGCGGCGCGACCGGCCCCGCCCAGCTCGCCGTCAAGGCGGGCGTCGACCTGACGACGGTCAACGCCAAGCTGGGGCTCCTGGCCGCCGCCGGCTTCGTCGAACGCGCGCCCGCCGGCTGGCGCCTCACCAAGTCCGCGAAGGCGCCTCGCGGGAACACAGAATGAAGCACTCAGGGCAGGCGAACCGGGCGCCACCACATCACTGATCCGAGGGAAGCTCGAAGTCGCTCTTGGCGAGTTCTTCGACGTTGACGTCCTTGAACGTAACGACACGCACGTTCTTGACGAAGCGGGCAGGACGGTACATGTCCCAGACCCAGGCGTCCTGCATCGTGACCTCGAAGAAGATCTCGCCGTTGTCGGCGCTGCGCACCTGGAGGTCGACCGAGTTGGTGAGATAGAACCTGCGTTCGGTCTCGACGACATAGCCGAAGAGCCCGAGGACGTCGCGGTACTCGCGATAGAGCTGCAACTCCATCTCGGTCTCGTACTTCTCGAGATCCTCCGCGCTCACGCCCGTGCCCCTTCCGTGCGGCCCTCGCCGGGGACCTCCCCTTCAGTCTCCTCCACGTCCACCTCTCCATTGTTACGCAAGGCACGCCCAACGTTGACGTAGGAGAACCGATGCTCTGGACAAGGTCCGTGCATGGCGAGCGCCCTGCCGTGCGCACGGGTCACATACCCCTTGTGAACGTCGAACCCGTACTCCGGATACCGCTCATGAAGGCCCACCATGATCCGGTCTCGGGTGACCTTCGCGACGATCGACGCCGCCGCCACGCAGGCCGCGGCCTGATCCCCCTTGATCATCGCAAGCCCCGGGACATCCAGGCCGGGCACCGGGAACCCGTCGGTGAGCACGTACGCGGGCCGCTTGTCCAGGGCGGCCAGAGCCCGCCGCATTCCGGTGACGTTGCACCGATGAAGGCCGATCCGGTCGATGTCGTGGCACGGGATGACCACCGCGCTCCACGCGTACGCGCGCTCGGTGATCTCTGCGTACAGCTCCTCCCGGCGCGCGGGACTGAGCAGCTTGGAATCGGTGAGGCCGTCGATCCTGCGCCGTCCACCCTGAAGGATCACCGCCGCGACGACCAGCGGCCCCGCGCACGCCCCCCGCCCCGCCTCATCGACGCCGGCGACGGGGCTGAACCCCGCATGATCCAGAGCACGCTCGAACGCGTGCATGCCCGCGTCGCGGCGCGGCGTGAAGCGAAGCGGACGACCCTTCATGCCCGCAGCGTACGTCCCCACAACGTCCCGCCGCGCCCCGAACGCCCCGTTCCCGTCATCTGTCCGACCTCCTGGAGGAGCACGGCGCCGACCCTGCCAACGCCGCGACAATTCTCGTTCCCGCAGGCGACAACGCCAACCGGCTGGAACCCAAGCGTCATCGGGCAGGAACCGACACCGGCGACTGATCCGCAGAAGACACAAGCAACCCAACTCGGCGCTCTCCCACATCGCCATGACGCCGCACACGCTGCGATGAACAGACCCACGACTACGTCCCCCGGCGAACCGCCCAAGGCCGCCCAACGGGCGTCCATACACCGCCTGGCGCGCCCCGTCTTCCACCCACCGCCACCGCCAACGGAACCCAGATGCAACTTGACGAAACAGGGGCCATCGACCAGCCCGCACTCATTGGCATCCACTTGACCGCAACGACTGCAGGCCGGCGTGTGCCCGTCTGACCGCGTCTTGGGCCCCAGAGACATGCCCCGGCCGCAGTCATCACGGCGGGGCGGCCCGCCAAGGTCCCGGCCGCCCCCGAGGAGGCCTGAGGATGTCGCAGGCGGCCCGTCCGCCTCCCCCGTGACCGCGTCTTCTCCCAGACCTGCCCGCAGAACTGCCACAAGCATGGCGGGCGACCCGCCTGCGATAGCCCCGACGGCCCGGGACGCCACAGCGGCAAGGGCATCACGGGGCGGCCTGGCCGCCTCCCCCGTGGCCGCGTCTTGGCGCTCGGACGTGCCCGCACGAAACGGCCGCAGCCATCGCGAACGGCCACGTCCCCCGGCGCCGACCACCGAAGGCCCGGTGCGCCACCGCGGCAAGGGCGTCGCGGGCGGGCCGGGCGCCTGCACTTTTGGCCGCGTCCTCGGCGCTCAGACGTGCCTCGCACGAAGCGGCCGGAGGCATCTCGGGTCCCTCTGGCGGCGATCGCCGTGGAGGGTGCGGGGCTTCTCGGTGGGGAGGGCGGCGTGGGTGGGGCGGCGTTCTTGTCGGGGACGGTAACGGTTGGTCAGGTGGTTTTCCAGCGGCGGCGGTATCGGAAGTAGGCGAGGGGGAGGGTGCAGATGACGCCTAGTGCGTAGGGGGTGGCGGGAAGGGCCGCGGCGGCGGTTTTCTGCAGGGCGATTCGTTCGAAGGCGTCGGGGATCGGGAGGGTGCCGATGCGGTCCAGAGGCCAGACGATGACGAAGGCGCGGCCGATGACGCGGTCGATCGGGATGGTGCCGCCACCGGGGTCGCCGCGGTGGGAGCGGGAGTCGTAGGAGAGTTCGCGATGGTCGCCCATGACCCACAACTGGCCCGGCTTCACGGTGACGTCGAACGGGTCGTTGGACGGCTTGTTCTTCTCGTGCGTGATCGGGTCGGTGTAGAGGTAGGAGCTCTCGTCCAGGGGGACGCCGTTGACGGTGACCCGGCCTTGGGCGTCACAGCATTTGACGCGGTCGCCGGGGATGCCGATGACGCGTTTGATGTAGTCCTTCTCGTTGGGCGCGACACCGAAGGCGGTACCGATCGCGCGCAGCACCTTCGACACCGGGTTGCCGGGCTCCTCGACCTGGACCTCCGGGTCCCAGGAGTCGAGGCCGTTGAAGACGATGACGTCGCCGCGGGCGATGTCGCGGGTGTGGTAAACGATCTTGTTGACGAGGACGCGGTCACCGACCTGGAGGGTGTTCTCCATGGAACCGGACGGGATGTAGAACGCCTGGACCGCGAATGCCTTGATGACGAGGGCCAGTACGACGGCGACCACGATCAGGACGGGGAGTTCTTTCCAGAACGAGCCCTGCTTCTTCTTCTTTTTGCCGTCGTCCTCGGAGTCGTCGGCCGTCTCCTCGTCCGAGTCCACGGGCTCCTTCTCTTCGGGCACCGCGCCCTCGGCTTCGGATCGCACGTTTCTCCGATCGTCCTCGTCAGTCATCAGAGCGAAAGCCTAGCGGCGAGGGGCCCGCGGTACGCCTCCCGTGGGCGTGTCGCCGGCGGACGAGGCGGTCGACTCACTCCGAAACGCCCAACGCCCCGGTCACCGTTACGGGTTTCCGGGGCGTCGTGGTTCATCCGCTCAACGAGTCCTTCTCATCCTCGGCGGGCACATGCTTCGCGGTCTCGGCGGCGGAGGAAAAGGGGCTCAGTGGTCGCGCTTCTCCTTGATGCGCGCGGCCTTGCCGCGCAGGTTGCGCAGGTAGTAGAGCTTGGCGCGGCGGACGTCGCCGCGGGTGACGACCTCGATCTTGTCGATGGAGGGGCTGTTGATCGGGAACGTCCGCTCGACGCCGACGCTGTAGCTGACCTTGCGGACGGTGAAGGTCTCGCGGGCGCCGCCGCCCTGACGCCGGATCACCACGCCCTGGAAGACCTGGATACGGCTCCGGTTACCCTCGGTGACACGCACGTGCACCTTCAACGTGTCGCCCGGACGGAAATCCGGCACGTCGGCGCGCATCGCGGCCTTCTCGATCTCCTGGATCAGGGTGTGCATCGCTGCGGTTCCTCATGGTCGAACGCGGGCGTCGAGAGGCCCCGGTGGATCTTCGGTGGGGGCGTCGCGCCGCGGAAAGTGGTCGTGGGGTGCCGTGCGATCTGGACGCACGGACGCTTTAGTCTGCCATACCTTCGCCGTCAACCGGAAAACCGGCCTCGCGCAGCACGGCGCGGTCCCGCTTGTCGAGGTCCTCCGGGTCGAGGCGGGCGAGCAGTTCGGGACGGTGCCGCGCGGTGCGGCGGAGCGCCTCGTCGCGCCGCCAGCGGGCGATCGCGCCGTGATGTCCGGACAGGAGGACGTCCGGGACGGGACGTTCACGCCAGACCGGGGGCTTGGTGTAGACGGGGCCCTCCAGCAGCGATTCCATGGCGCCGGGCGCGAAGGAGTCGTCGGCGACCGAGTCGGCGTTGCCGAGGACGCCGGGCAGGAGACGGCCGATCGCCTCGACCATGACGAGGACGGCCACCTCTCCGCCGGCGAGCACGAAGTCGCCGAGGCTGACCTCGTCCACGGGCATCCGGGTGCGGGCCTCCTCCGCGACACGGGTGTCGATGCCTTCGTAGCGGCCGCAGGCGAAGACCAGCCAGGGTTCGGCGGCGTACCGGACCGCGTCGGCCTGGGTGAACGGCCGCCCGCTCGGCGTGGGAATGATCAGCCGCGGCACCATCCCGGGCGACCCCGGTCCCGGGGCCGTCTGGCCGGTCGTCGACTGGCCTGTCACCGACCCGGCGGAAACCGCCTCAGAAGGTCCTGTTCCAGGGGCGTTCAACGCCGAAGACGCCGCACCGTAGGGCGCGGAATGAGGGGACGGCGGGCCGGAGGGGGGCGGCTTTGAGGATTGTGGGTCAGAGGACGCCGAATCCGGGGATCGTGGGCCGGGAGAAGCCGCCACTGAGGACATCGGGCCTGAGGGCAGCGTGCCCGCGGACGGTGGGTGCGAGGGCGTCGCGCCAGGGGGCGGGGGGGCCGAGGACGCCGCGCCGGAGGGCGGTGAGTCCGAAGTCGGTGGGCCGGAGGACTGTGGGCGCAAAGACGTCGGGGCGGGGGGCGGTGGGGCTGTTGGGAGCTCGCCAGAGGGGCCCGGGTGCGCTTCGGCGCCGGAGGCGTCCGGAGCTGATGGTGGCGGGACGATGGTGTCGAGGGCTTCGCCCCAGGGGTCGGGCTTCATGACCATGCCGGGGCCGCCGCCGTACGGGGTGTCGTCGACGGTGCGGTGCCGGTCGTGGGTCCAGTCGCGCAGGTCGTGGACGTGCACGTCCAGCAGTCCGGTCCGGCGTGCCTTGCCGAGGAGGGAGATGTCCAGGGCGGCGAAGTACTCGGGGAAGATCGTGATGATGTCGAGTCTCATGATGGGTCGAGCAGTCCGGGGGGCGGGTCGATCACGAGCCGCCCCCCGGGGACGTCCACCTCGGGGACCAGCGCCGCCACGAACGGGACCAGCTTCTCGCCGGCGGCCCCGCGGACGACCAGGAGGTCCTGGCCGTGGTGCAGGACGTCGGCGACCTGGCCGACGTCGGCGCCGTCCGCGGTGACGACGGCGAGGCCGATCAGTTCCTGGTCGTGGAAGTCGTCCGGGTCGGCGGACGGGGGGATGTCACCGGGGTCGACGACCAGCCAGGTGCCGCGCAGTTCATCCGCGGCGTCGCGGTCGCCGATCCCGGCGAAGCGCACGAGCAGGCGTCCCGAATGCCAGCGGACGCGCTCGATGGTGAGGGGGCCGGTGGCCGCGGGATCGGTGAGGATCTGCGTGCCCGCGACGAACCGGGACTCCGGTTCGTCCGTGCGGACATCGACGGCGACCTCACCGCGGATCCCGTGCGGCCGCCCGATCCGTCCCACCACGAGCGGTTCGCTCATCGGAACGCCACTCAGCGGACCTCGTTGACGTCGAGCAGGTCAACGCGCACATACCGGCCCCCGGACAGGGCACTGATCACGGTGCGCAGGGCCTTGGCGGTACGACCGCTGCGGCCGATGACCTTCCCGAGGTCCTCGGGGTGCACGCGCACCTCGAGGACCCGGCCGCCCCTGATCCGGCGGGCGCGGACCCGGACATCGTCCGGGTTCTCCACGATCCCGCGGACCAGGTGCTCGAGCGCTTCTTCGAGCACTGTCAGCCCTCGCTCTTAGCTTCGGTGGTCTCGGCGGCCTTCGCCTCGGACTTCTTCGGCTCGGCCTTCTTCTTGCCCTTGGTCGCGGGCGCGGCGGGCTCGTCGCCGAGCGACTCCTTGACGGCGGCCTCGAACGCGGCCTTCTTGTCGGCCTTCGGCTCGGCGACCTTCAGGGTGCCCTCGGCGCCCGGCTCGCCCTTGAACTTCTGCCAGTCGCCGGTGATCTTCAGCAGGTTGAGGACGGGCTCGGTCGGCTGCGCACCGACGCCGAGCCAGTACTGCGCGCGCTCGGAGTCGATCTTGATGAGCGACGGCTCCTGCTTGGGCTGGTAGAGCCCGATCTCCTCGATGGCGCGCCCGTCACGCTTGGTGCGGGCATCGGCGACGATGATCCGGTACTGCGGGTTCCGGATCTTCCCCAGACGCTTGAGCTTGATCTTGACTGCCACGGGTGTGGTGTACTCCAGACTTCTTTACAGGGTGGGCGGGCCCGCGCCAGGTGGGGAACACCGGCCTACGGCCGCCCGATGGACTCCGGCCGCGCAGGACGAGAGAGGGCGCCTCACGACTCCGGGGTTTCCAGCAAGTCATTCTGCCAGACGATGGCGGTAAAAGCGCAATCGCGCGATGCCGTGTCCGGGACCCGGCGGGCCCGCTCGCCATCGTCCGGACGTCATCGCCCGGACGAATGCGCGGTCACTTCTTCTTTCGGCCTTGGAGCTTGTTCAGGTCGGGCATCTGGAGGCCGGGCGGGAGCTGGCCGCCGAGGCCGGGAGGAAGCCCGCCCTGACCACCGCCGAGACCGGGTGGCAGGCCCTGGGGCATGCCGTCGGCCGCGGGCTGCTGGTCGTCCTGGCGGTCCTTGCCGGCGGCGCGTTTGCGCGGGTCACCGCTGCGCTGCTTGCCCTTTTTGTTCTTGGACGCCTTCGCCGCCTTGGTCGCCTTCTTCCGTCCGCCGGGCATGCCGGGAATGCCCATCCCGCCGGCCATCTGGCGCATCATCTTCTGCGCGTCGAAGAACCGGGTGACCAGGCTGTTGACCTCGCCGACGCCGACGCCCGAACCGCGCGCGATGCGGGCCCGCCGCGAACCGTTGATGATCTTGGGCTGGGAGCGTTCCTGGGGGGTCATCGAGCGGATGATCGCGGCGATGCGGTCCAGGTCCTTGTCGTCGATCTGGCTGACCTGATCGCGGACCTGCCCCATGCCCGGCATCATGCCGAGCAGGTTGCCGATCGGGCCGAGCTTGCGGATCATCATCATCTGCTCGAGGAAGTCCTCGAGGGTGAAGTCCTCGCCCGAGGCGAACTTGGTGGACATCTTCTCGGCCTGCTCGGCGTCGAACGCCTGCTCGGCCTGCTCGATCAGGGTGAGGATGTCGCCCATGTCGAGGATCCGGCCCGCCATGCGGTCCGGGTGGAAGACGCTGAAGTCCTCGAGCTTCTCGCCCGTCGAGGCGAACATGATCGGCCGGCCGGTGACGTGCCGGACCGAGAGCGCCGCACCGCCGCGGGCGTCGCCGTCGAGCTTGGTGAGGACGACGCCGTCGAAGCCGACCCCGTCCATGAACGCCTGGGCGGTGTTGACCGCGTCCTGGCCGACCATGGCGTCGACGACGAACAGGACGTCGTCGGGGTTGACGGCGTCCCGGATGTCGATGGCCTGCTGCATCATCTCGGTGTCGATGCCGAGACGTCCCGCGGTGTCGATGACGACGACGTCATGGAGGGCGTGCCGGGCCTGGTCGAGCGACCGGCGCGCCACGTCCACCGGGTCGCCGACGCCGCTGCCCGGCTCGGGCGCGAACACCGGCACGCCGGCCCGCTCGCCGACGACCTCGAGCTGCTGGACGGCGTTGGGACGCTGCAGGTCGGCGGCCACGAGCATCGGCGCGTGGCCCTCCTGCTTCAGCCACCGGGCCAGTTTGCCCGCGAGGGTGGTCTTGCCGGAGCCCTGCAGCCCCGCGAGCATGATCACGGAGGGCGGGGTCTTGGCCAGCCTGATCCGGCGGGTCTCGCCGCCGAGGATGTTGATGAGCTCCTCGTTGACGATCTTGACGACCTGCTGTGCCGGGTTCAGCGCCTGCGAGACCTCCGAGCCCCGCGCCCGCTCCTTGACCCGCGCGATGAAGTCCTTGACCACGGGCAGCGCGACGTCGGCCTCGAGCAGCGCGATCCGGATCTCGCGGGCCGTGGCGTCGATGTCGGCCTCGGAGAGCCGGCCCTTGCTGCGCAGCGACGAAAAGACCGTCGTCAACCGGTCGGAGAGCGTCTCGAACACGTGTCTGGACCGTCCTTGGAAAGCGTCTGGGATCGCCTATCAGCGTATCGGGTCACCGGCCAAGCCCCACCCCTCTCGCCGAGCCCGTTCCGGACGCCCTCCCGGCGATGCCGTCCGCCACCCCCTTTCCGGCTCCGGCACGACCGTCGCCGGGGCGCGCGTGAAGCCCGCACCGCAGGCCCATGGCAGCCGATGCACCTGCACAAAGGCGCACGTGCAGGCCCCCGGCCGCACTCACGAGCCGCACGGCGGGCGGGGTCAGGAGAGGGAGGTGAGGATTTGGGTGCGGACGGCGTCCAGGGTGGCGGGGTCGTCGAGTGGGCGGCCCCGCTCGTCCACCACGTAGAAGACGTCCACGGCCTCGGCGCCGAGAGTGTCGACCTGCGCCGCGCGGACCCGCAGGCCGCACGCGCCCAGGGTCTGCCCGATCCGCCAGAGCAGCCCGGGCCGGTCGTGAGCGCGCACCTCGACGACGGTGGCGGTGCGGGACGCGTCGTCCACGATCATCACCCGGGGCGGGGGGACCGTCACGCCCGGGCGCACCCGCGCCGACCGGGCCCGCCGTTCGAGGCGGTCGGCGACGTCGAGCCGGTCCGCGAGCATCCGGCGGAGATCCGCCTCCAGGCCCGCCGGATCCGGCGGCGTCCCGTACTCGGGCACGGCCGTGAAGTCCAGCACGGCCGTCTCCCCGGAACCTTCCGGGGAGGAGATCGTGCGGGCCGTCTTCACGGCCAGGCGGTGCAGGGCCAGGACGCCGGCGGCGCGCCACAGGAGGCCGGGACGGTCCGGGGCGGCGATGGTGATGCGGGAGCCGGTGACGCGGACGGCGGCGCCGTCGTGGCGGGCGAGGGCCAGCCGGTCGGGGCCGAGGGCGGGGACGGGCGGCGGTGTTCCGCCGGACAGCGCGGCGGCGGCGCGGCGGGCGAGTTCGGCGACGAGGCCGGCCTTCCAGGTGCCCCAGGCGGCGGGTCCGGTGGCGTTGCCGTCGGCGATCGCGAGGGCGGCGAGAAGGTCGATGATCTCCCGTTCGCGGCCGGGCACCCGCGAGACGGCGGCGGTGACGGTCTGGACGGTCACCGGGTCGTCGAGGTCGCGGCGGGTGGCGGTCTCGGGGAGGAGCAGGTGGTGGCGGACGAGCGTCTCCAGGACGCGGACGTCGTCGTCGGGGAAGCCGAGGCGGGCGCCGATGTCGCGGGCGACGACGGCGCCGGCTTCGGAGTGGTCGCCGGGCCGGCCTTTGCCGATGTCGTGCAGGAGGGCGCCGACGAGCAGGAGGTCGGGCCGGGCGACCTCGCGGGTGAGGGCGGCGGCTCCCGCGGCGGCCTCCACGAGGTGGCGGTCCACGGTGAAGCGGTGCACGGGGTTGCGCTGGGGGCGGTTGCGGACGTGTTCCCAGTCGGGCAGCAGCCGGACGATCAGCCCGGCCTGGTCGAGGGCCTCCCAGACGCCGATGGCGGCGGGCCCGGCGCCGAGCAGGGACACGAGGGCGTCGCGCGCGTCGGCGGGCCACGGCGTCCGCGGCAGGACGGCGCGCTCGGCGAGCCGGGCGACCGTGGCGGGAGCGATCGGCAGACCCGCCTGGGCGGCGGCCGCGGCGACGCGGAGCACGAGCGCGGGGTCGTTCAGGTCGGCCTTCCGCGCCAGGACGACCTCGCCCTCGTGCTCGACGGCGCCGTCCCCGACCGGCCGCCGCTCGACACCGCCCCGGTCCACCCCACGCGAGGCCGAACCACGCGCCACCGGTCCGGGCGAGGCCGGACCGCGCGAGTGGGCCCCACGCGACGCCGAACCGCCCGACGCCGCAAGGGAAGCCGGCCCAGCCGTGAATGAACCAGCCGACCCCGGATCAGCCGACCCCGGACCGTGCGACGGTGAACCAAGCGACGGTGAACCAGCGGACGTTGAACCGGGTGACCGTGAGCCAGGTGACGGTGAGCCAGGTGACGGTGAGCCGGGTGTTGTTCGGGGTTGGGTGGGGCGTCTCTGGGACGTGGTGAAGCGGTCGACGCGGCGCCACAGGTGGGTGGCCGCGTAGGTGACCGTGCGAGCCGCCTCCGCGATCGAGCGTTGCAGGACGTTCGCGTCCAGCAGGCCGAGGGCGCGGGCGACCGACTCGTGTTCCTGGAGGACGAGGCGGTCGGTGGACCGTCCGGTGACCTCGTGCAGGGCGTGCCGGACGTCGAGCAGCAGGTCGTGGGCCGCCCGGACCCGGGCGCTGGGGGCGGACGCCACCCAGGACGCGGCGACGGCGTGCATGACGTGGACATCGCGCAGGCCGCCGCGCGCCTCCTTCAGGTCGGGTTCCTGGAGGAACGCGAGTTCGCCTTGGGCGTCCCAGCGTTCGCGGCACATCGCCGACAGTTCGGCGAGCCGGACGGGGGCGTCGGCACGCCAGTCGGTGAGGACGGCGGTGCGCAGTTCGTCGGTGAGCGTGTGGTCGCCCGCGATCCGGCGGGCCGACAGGAGCCCGAGGGCGGCCTTCATGTCGCCGCGCGCCACGGTGCGGGCCTGGTGGACGGTGCGGACGGAGTGGTCGAGGCGGAGCCCGGAGTCCCAGATCGGGTACCAGACCCGGTCGGCGATGCCGGCGACGTCCGCGTGGCCGCGGTGCAGGAGCACGAGGTCGAGGTCGCCGCCGGGCGTCAGCTCGCGGCGGGCGTGGCTGCCGACCGCGACGAGCGCCACGCCGGCGGGGACGTGGCGGTCCGCGAGGAGCGAGCCCAGCCAGCGGTCCAGTTCCGCGGCGCGTGCGGCCCGCGCCGCCGCGAGGGCGGCGCGGGCCGTGTCGGCCGTTCCCACGGGCGTCCCGGGGCCGGGGCGGCCCGGGCGGTCTCCGGGGGATGGGGCGGCGAGGGTCACCGGGGTGCCTCAGAGGGCTTCGGGGCCGGTCTCGCCGGTGCGGACGCGGACGACGGTGTCGACCGGGACGGCCCACACCTTGCCGTCGCCGATCTTGTCGGTGCGGGCCGCCTTGACGATCACGTCGATGATGTCGTCGGCGTCCTCGGATTCGACGAGGACCTCGACGCGCAGCTTGGGCACCAGGTCGACCTGGTACTCGGCGCCCCGGTAGACCCCGGTGTGGCCCTTCTGCCGGCCGTAGCCGCTGGCCTCGCTGACGGTCAGGCCCTTGACCCCGAAGGTCTCCAGGGCCTTTTTGACCTCGTCGAGCTTGAACGGCTTGATGACCGCCGTGATGAGCTTCATCCCTACGCCTCCACCTTCTTGGCCGCGCCCTCGGTCTCCGCCGCGTCCTCCTGTACCGGAGCGGGCGCGGCGGCCGCCGCCAGGGTCGCACCGGCGCCGCCGCCCGTCCGGATGGTGCCGAAGTCGTAGGCGGTCTCCGCGTGGGCGGTGCTGTCGATTCCGGCGGCCTCGTCGTCCTCGCTGATGCGGAAGCCCATGACCAGGTCGATGAGCTTGGCGATCAGGTAGGTGACGACGAACGAGTAGGCGAGGGTCGCCAGGACGGCCACGGCCTGCTTGCCGAGCAGCGACAGGCCGCCGCCGGCGAACAGCCCGTCGGCGCCGCCGTCGTTCACGGCGGTGGTGGCCAGGAAGCCGATCAGCAGGGCGCCGACGATGCCGCCGACCATGTGGACGCCGACCACGTCGAGCGCGTCGTCGTACCCGAGCTTGTACTTGAGGCTGACCGCGAAGGCGCACACCGCGCCGGCGACGAGGCCGATGACGATGGCGCCGAGCGGGGTGACGAACGCGCAGGCCGGGGTGATGGCGACGAGGCCGGCGACGATGCCGGAGGCGAGGCCGAGCGTGGTGGACGAGCCGTCCCGCAGTTTCTCGACGACGATCCAGGCGAACGCGGCGCCGCAGGTCGCGGCGAGCGTGTTGATGAACGCGACGCCGGCGAGTTCGTTGGCGGCCACGGCGGAGCCGGCGTTGAAGCCGAACCAGCCGAACCACAGCAGGCCGGCGCCGAGCAGGACGAACGGCAGGTTGTGCGGGCGCATCGGCTCTTTCGGCCAGCCCCTGCGCTTACCGAGGACGATCACCAGGGCGAGCGCCGCGACGCCGGCGTTGATGTGGACGACGGTGCCGCCCGCGAAGTCGAGGGCGCCGAGTTCGAAGATCCAGCCGGCCTGGCCGCCCTCTTCGCCGTCCGACCACCAGACCCAGTGCGCGATCGGGAAGTAGACGAGCGTCACCCAGGCCAGGGTGAACACGACCCAGGCCCCGAATTTGGCACGGTCCGCGACGGCGCCGCTGATGAGCGCGACGGTGATGATGGCGAACGTCGCCTGGAAGGCCACGAACACCAGTTGCGGGATGCCGGTGCCGTCGTCGGCGGTGGCGGCGGTCTCCAGGCCGACGAGTCCCCATTCGCCGAACCCGCCGATGAACGAGCTGAGCCCGCCGCCTGAGGTGAAGGCGAGGGACCAGCCGTAGACGACCCACGCCATGCCGACGACGGCGATGCTGACGAAGCTCATCATCATCATGTTGAGGACGCTTTTGGCCCGGCTCATGCCTCCGTAGAAGAAGGCCAGGCCCGGTGTCATCAGCAGAACGAGCGCCGTGCTCGTCAGGATCCACGCGGTGTTACCGCTATCGATCTTCATCTCTGAGAGAGTCCCTCCTCGCCGGGGAACGTGACTGCTCAGAGACTCTGGCGCGGCCGTTTCACCTGAGGGGCTCCTACGTTTCCGCGGTGTGAAAACCGACCCCGGTGTGTTTCGCCGGTGTTTCCAAAACCTCACATGCCGTATTCAGGCGATATTGGACCTTTTCTCAGTCCCCCAGGATCGCGTCCACAAAGGCCTCGGGCTCGAACGGAGCCAGATCGTCCGGTCCCTCGCCGAGCCCGACGAGCTTGACCGGGACGCCCAGCTCGCGCTGCACCTGGACGACGATTCCGCCCTTCGCGGTGCCGTCCAGCTTGGTCAGCGCGATGCCGGTGATGTTGACGACCTCGGCGAAGACGCGGGCCTGCTGCATGCCGTTCTGCCCGGTCGTGGCGTCCAGGACCAGCAGCACCTCGTCGACCGTGGCCTGCTTCTCCACGACGCGCTTGACCTTGCCCAGCTCGTCCATCAGCCCGGTCTTGGTGTGCAGCCGGCCCGCGGTGTCGACGATCACCACGTTGACCTTGGTGTCGATGCCCTGCTTGACGGCGTCGAACGCGACGCTGGCGGGGTCGGCGCCCTCCTCCCTGCGGACGACCTGCGCCCCGACCCGGTTGCCCCAGGTCTCCAGCTGGTCGGCGGCGGCGGCGCGGAAGGTGTCGGCGGCGCCGAGGAGCACGGTCTTGCCGTCGCCGACGAGGACGCGGCCGAGCTTGCCGCAGGTGGTGGTCTTGCCGGTGCCGTTGACGCCCACGACCATCATGACGGCGGGACGGTCCCCGGGCGTCTCGGTCTGCAGGGAGCGGTCCAGATCCGGGCCGATCTGCTTGACGAGTTCCTGCTTCAGCAGCTCGCGGACCTCGTCCGGGCTGCGGGTGCCGAGGACCTGGACGCGGGTCCGCAGGTCGTCGGTGACCTGGCGGGCCACGGCGGCGCCCATGTCGGCGGTGATCAGGGTGTCCTCGATCTCCTCCCAGGCGTCGTCGTCGAGCGTCTCGCGCGACAGCAGCACGAGGAGGGTCTTGCCGAAGGTGTTCTGGGAGCGGGCGAGGCGGGCGCGCAGCCGGACCAGCCGGCCCGCCCCGGGCGGCGGCTTCTCGATCTCGACCGTGGGCCGCGGCGGGGGCACCTCCGTCGGCGGCGCCTTCTCAATGGTGGCGGCGCCGCCCTCCGCCTCGTCGACGGCGGTCGCGCCCCCCGCCCCTTCCGTGGGCCGTTCGGCGGGCGGCCGCGGCCGGCCGCGGCGGGGCCGCAGCAGCATGACGCCGCCGACGATCAGTGCGACCGCGGCCAGCGCGGCGATGACGATCAGATATTCCATAGCGCCCCCCAGTTTTCCAGATGGTGCCCACCCAGGGGCGCGACCCCCTGAACCCCGTGTCGCCGAAGGTTCGGACCCGGTCCTAGGGCGATCTGGTCATTGTGTTGGCCAGGAGGCCGGCAATGACGCGTTTTCCGAGTTCTCCCACTCGTCAACGTTCCGCAAAAGGGCCTCCAGGTAGGAGCGGAGGTGGGTGCGGTAGACGTCGCTGTAGGTGCGCAGGTAGGCGATCTCGCGCTCCATGGCGCGGCGCTCGTCGGCCAGGAGGGCCTCCTGGCGGACGACGGGCGGCGGCGCGGCCTGTTCGGCGTTGCGGACGGCGGCGTCGGCGACCGCGGCGGCCTTGCGGTGGGCGTCCTCCAGCATGTGCTCGGCGCGTCCCTTGGCGTCGGTCAGGATCGCCTCCCGGTGCAGCCTGGCCTCGTGGGCGAGTTCGCGGGTGTAGCGCTCGGCGTCCGCGACGTACAGGTCGGCGGTCTGCTGGGCCTGCGACAGGATCCGGACGGCCTGGAAGTGGGCGTCCTCGGGCGCCATCACGCCGGGCGTGCCCTTGGCCGCCTGGGCGCGCAGCCGGTTGACCTCGTCGGCGAGGGCCGCCTTGTCGCTGAAGATCTGCACGAGTTCCCGCTCGACGTACGCCAGGAAGTTGCGGACCTGCTCCTCGTCGTATCCGCGGCGGCCGAGGGCGGCCCGGGCGAAGACGACCGACTGCAGTTCGCCGGGGGTCAGCCGCGTGCCCTCGGAGACGACGGGAAGGTTCGGGGAGTTCAACGCGCTCACCTCTGTGCGTCTGCGAAGGTTTCCAGCCGGATGCGGTCGCGGGCGACGCCGATCCGCGCGAGCTGCTCGACCGTGTGCCCGACCATCGCGGACGGCCCGCACACATAGGCGTCGTGGCCGTCCCATGGGCCGTGCCCGGCCACCACGTCCGCCAGATTTCCGTGCTCGACGTCGCCGTCGTCCGCGTGGAGTCCCGGCTGGAGCCCCGAGGGGAGCCCTGACCGGAGCAGGGCGGAGAAGCCGTGGCCGCCGGACTCGTCCGACACGGCGGGCACGACGGTCAGCCAGCGGAACTCGCCGGCGAGTTTGGTCAGGTCTTCCAGGTCGTACAGGCCGTCCCTGGTGCGGGCGCCGAAGAACAGGTGCACGCGCGGAGGGGCGGTGCGGCGTGAGATCTGCTCCAGGATCGCCTTGAGCGGGGCCAGGCCGGTGCTGCCCGCGACGAGCAGGACGTCCCGTCCGGACGCCTCGTCCAGCGTGAGCGTGCCGACGGGGGCGCCCATGCGGACCCGGTCGCCGGTGTCGATGCCGCGCACCAGCACGGGGCTCACCGGGCCGCCGTCGACGAGGCGGACATGGAAGTCGACGGTGTGGTCGGGGCGGGGGGCGTTGGCCATCGAGTAGTAGCGCCAGTGCCGCAGCCGGGACGGCACCTCCAGCGCGACCGACTGGCCGGGCCGGTAGGGCAGCGGCCGGTCGGGCTGGACGCGCAGGACGCTGATGTCGAATCGGCGCCGCTCGACGCCGATGACCTGGCCGTTCCACCAGGCGGGGCTGGTGAGGGCGTTCTCGTCGGCGGCCTCCAGCATGACCTTGGCGACCAGGCTGTAGGCGGCGTTCCAGTCGCGCTCGACGTCGTCGGTCCAGGACGCTCCGCAGAAGTGCCGCAGGGTGGCGAGGAGGCTGGCGCCGACGTGCGGGTAGTGCTCGGCGACGATCCCGAACCTGCGGTGGTCGCGGCCGAGCTGCTGGAGGAACGGGACGAGGGCGGGCAGGTCGTCGACCTGGGAGACGATGTGCCCGAGGGCGCGCAGCAGCTTGTCGCGCTGGGCGCTCATCCCGATCGGGAACATGTCGCGCAGGTGGGGGTTGCGGACGAAGAGGTCGGAGTAGAAGAACAGGGCGACCTGGTCGCCTTGTCCGGCGACGTGGTCGAAGCTGTCCTTCAGGCGCTGAGCGTCCATGTCAGATCAGGTGACGGCCGGATCAGGAGACGGGCTCGGACGCGGCCTCCGTCATGACCTTGGCGACGAGGCCGTAGGCGGCCGTCCAGTCACGTTCGAGGTCCTCGTTCCATTCGGGGCCGCTGAAGTGGGCGAGGGTGGCCAGGAGGCTGGCGCCCACGGGGGCGTAGTGGTCGCCGAGCACCCCGAAGCCCTGGTGCCGCCGGCCGAGGTCCCGCAGGAACGGGACGAGCGCCTCGGTGTCGTCGACGGTCGAGACGATCTGGGAGAGCGCGGCGAGCAGGACCTCGTGCTGCTTGGTCATCGCCGCCGGGAACATCGACCTGAGCTGCGGTTCCCGCGCGAAAAGGTCGGCATAGAAATATTCGGCGACGTCGACGCCGTTCGTGCCCACGAGGGCGAAATTGTCTTTGAGTTTCTGCGGGTCCACGGGCGCCACCTTCCGGGCGGTTCTCCGTACCGGGCGGGGTTTGGCCGGTGAGGGAAGCCGGAGAACCAACGGTGCATATGGGTAGTGGATGGGTCCGACCCGCACAAGTCCGCCAGCGTTGTCACGGCGTCACGGTCGGTGCACGGCGGTCGCGCCGCTTCCCCGCCACCGGCGCGAATGCGCCGTGACCAAGCAGTTATTGGAGCCCGAAAATCGGGAAGACCACATCTCGCGACCCGTCCGAAATGCGGAGCACTGGGCGATGTAACGTTCCAAAGAAAGGGTGACTGATATTGCTGTTATATGAAATTTCACGCACAAACCGTCAGTCGCGCAGCCGCTGGCTGACCACCTGGGTGACGCCGTCGCCGCGCATGCTGACACCGTAGAGGGCGTCGGCGCCCTCCATGGTCCGCTTCTGGTGGGTGATCACGATCAGCTGGGACGCCTCCCGCAGCTCCTCGAACACGGTGAGAAGCCGCTGCGTGTTGGTGTCGTCCAGCGCGGCCTCGACCTCGTCCAGGACGTAGAACGGCGACGGGCGTGCCTTGAACACGGCGACGAGGAAGGCGATCGCGACCAGGGACCGCTCGCCGCCCGACAGCAGCGACAGCCGCTTGACCTTCTTGCCGGGCGGGCGGGCCGCGACCTCGACGCCGGTGGCGAGCATGTCGCCCGGCTCGGTGAGCGACAGGCTGCCCTCCCCGCCGGGGAACAGCCGCGCGAAGATCCGCTCGAACTCGCGGGCGGTGTCGTCGTAGGCGGTGCCGAACACCTGCTGGACGCGCTCGTCCACCTCCTTGACGAGGCCGAGCAGCTCCCGCTGGGTCTTCTTCAGGTCCTCCAGCTGGGAGGTCAGGAACGCGTGCCGTTCCTCCAGCGCGGCGAACTCCTCCAGCGCGAGCGGGTTCACCTTGCCGAGCTGGTTGAGCTGCCGCTCGGCGGACTTGGCGCGCTTCTCCTGCACGGCCCTGTCGTACGGGACGGGCCGCGCGTCCTCTCCCTTGTCGAGATCGGGCGGGACGAGCTGGTCCGGCCCGTACTCCGACACCAGCGACTCGACCTCCAGGCCGAACTCGTCCAGCGCCCGCTGCTCGTACTGCTCCAGCCGGAGCCGCTGCTCGGCGCGGGCGACCTCGTTGCCGTGCACGACGTTGACCAGGCGTTCGAGCGTCCCCGACAGCTCGCGGACCTGGGTCCGCACGACCTTCAGCTCGGCCTCGCGGGCGGCCTTGGCCTGTTCGGCCGCCTCCCGCCGCCGCACGGCCGCGGCCAGGGAGTGCTCGATGCGGTCCAGGGCCGTCCTGGCGCCCCGGTGGACGGCCTTGGCGACCCTGGCCTGCTCCTCGCGGCGGGCGCGGCGCTGGGCGGCGCGGGCGCGTTCCTCGCGCTCGCGGCGGGCACCGCGTTCGAGCGCGTCGGCGCGGCCGGAGATGGCCTGGACGCGTTCCTCGGCGGTCCGGACCGTCAGCCGCGACTCCATTTCGGTGCTGCGCAGTTCCTGGCAGCGGGCGTTCAGCTCGTCGCGGGCCTGAGTGTCGTCGCCCGCCTCCTCGGCGACCTCCGCGGCCTCCTCCGACTCGGCGAGCCGCATCGCCAGTTCGTCGGCCGCCTCGGCATCGCGTTCCAGCGACTCGTTCGCCGCGTCGAGCGCCTTGGTCAGCCGCTCCGCCTCGCCCTGCGCGGCGCGGACGTCGGCCTCCAGGCGGGCGGCGCGCTGGGCCTCCTGAGCGGCCTGCGCGTCGAACTCACGCAAGCGCGCGCGGACACGGTCAAGCTCTGCCTGCGCCTGGTTGACCCCTGACTGGGTCTCGTTAGCGGCCGCTTCAGCGGCTTCCACCGCCGTCTGCGCCGCCTGCTCCCGCTCTATGGACGCCGTGAGGTCATCGGCCGCGACACCCGCCGCCGTCTCTGCCGCCGCCAGATCCTCGGTGGCCTCATCGAGCGTCGCGCGCATCTGCAGGAGACTCTGCCTGCCGCCCGCTGCGCCGCCCTGGGCCCAGTGCGCGCCGACAAGCTCCCCGTCACGGGTGACGGCCCGCAGAGAGGGCTCCCTGCGAACGAGCCCGGCGGCGGACGGAACATCGTCCACCACGGCAACGCCGCGTAGAAGGTGCTCGACCGCAGGACGCACGGCATCCGGCACCGTCACAGCGTCGACCGCATAGTCGACGCCGGGAAGCCGCCCGCCCGCCGCGACCGCTCCCCCGCCGATGAGCAGCCCGGCACGTCCGGCATCCCGGGAACGCAACAGCGTCAAGGCGGCCTCGGCCGTGTCCAGCGAGCCGACGGCGATGGCCTCGGCCGCGTTGCCGAGCGCGGCCGCGATCGCGGTCTCATACCCGGGGCGGACGTTCAGAAGCGACGCGACCGTCCCGAGGACACCCTCCAGCGAACCGTCCGCCCCCGCTGCGAGAAGGGCCTCCCCGCCATCGGCGG
Source organism: Actinomadura sp. 3N407 (assembly GCF_052245875.1). Classification (NCBI taxonomy): domain Bacteria; kingdom Bacillati; phylum Actinomycetota; class Actinomycetes; order Streptosporangiales; family Thermomonosporaceae; genus Actinomadura; species Actinomadura sp. 3N407. The sequence continues at coordinate 159,961 of NZ_JBQQBP010000015.1, read as the reverse complement.
CGCTGGCCAGCGTCAGGTTGAGGGCCTCGATCCGGGCCTGCAACGCCGTGACCCTCTTCTGCGCGGCCTGATCCGCGGACCGTGCGGAACCCACCGCCGACCGGGCCTCCTTCAACGCCCGCCGCGGACCCTCCACCGCCGCGCGCGCCGCCTCGGCGGCGTCCTTGGCGGTGGCGAGCGCCTCCTGGGCCACATCGTGCTCGGCGGCCAGCTCCGGGTCCTCCACGACCTCGGCCTCGAACGCCTCGAACTCGGCCCGCGCGGACTCGGCGCGCTGCCCGGCCTCCTCCCGCGCCTCGGCGAGCCGCCCGATCTCCGAGCGTCCGGCCGCCGCCTTGCTGCGCAGCGCCTCGACCCGTCCCCGCAGCCGAGCCAGCTCCTCCCGCCGGTCGGCGGCGGCACGCGCGGCGGCCTGCAACCGCCGCTCCTCGGCGGCCAGGGCGTCCTCGGCGCGCGACCGCTCCTCGACGGCGGCGGAGAGCCCGTCCTGCGCCCCCTCCAGCGCCTCCCGGAGCATCTCCTCCTGCTCACGGATCTCGGCGGCCTCGCGTTCCATGTCCTCGGGATCGCGCCCCCGCCGCTCCTCTTCACGCGCCGCGGCGGCGTTGCGATGCCGCTCGGCCGCAAGATCGGCGACGCCGCGCAGCCGCTCCTTCAGCGCCGACAGCCGGAACCACGTGTCCTGCACGAGCGCGAGCTCGGGCGCCTGCTCGGCCTCCTCGGCCTCCAGCACGCCCTCACGTTCCTGCGCCTCGTTCAGCGCCCGCTCCGTCTCGGTGCGGCGCTCCCGGACGGCGGCCTCGTCGGCCGCCTCCTGCTCAAGCCTCGTCCGCAGGGTGACCAGATCATCGGCCAGCAGCCGCAGCCGGGCGTCACGCAGGTCGGCCTGGATGACGGCGGCCTTGCGCGCGATCTCCGCCTGCCTCCCCAGTGGCTTCAGCTGCCGCCGCAGCTCGCCGGTGAGGTCCTGGACGCGGGTCAGGTTCCCCTGCATCGCGTCCAGCTTGCGGAGCGCCTTCTCCTTGCGCTTGCGGTGCTTCAGAACACCGGCCGCCTCTTCGATCACCGCACGGCGCCCCTCGGGGCCCGAGTGCAGGACGCGGTCGAGCTGCCCCTGCCCGATGATGACGTGCATCTCGCGGCCGATGCCCGAGTCGGACAGCAGCTCCTGGATGTCGAGGAGCCGGCACGAGTCCCCGTTGATCGCGTACTCGCTGCTGCCGGACCGGAACATCAGCCGGCTGATCGTGACCTCGGTGTAGTCGATCGGCAGCGCGCCGTCGGAGTTGTCGATCGTCAGCACGACCTCGGCCCGGCCGAGCGGCGCCCGGCTGGCGGTGCCGGCGAAGATGACGTCCTCCATCTTGCCGCCGCGCAGCGACTTGGCGCCCTGCTCCCCCATCACCCAGGCCAGCGCGTCGACGACGTTGGACTTGCCCGACCCGTTCGGCCCGACGACGGCGGTGATGCCCGGCTCGAACTTCAGCGTGGTGGAGGACGCGAAGGACTTGAAGCCGCGCAGCGTCAAATTCTTCAGGTACACGCGTCCGCCGTCCTCCTGGGGTGACTAGGCGATGGCCGGGCAGCCGTGTTCGTTATACAACGGCCGAGGTCGACTCGGGCACGGGACGCGCGGTCGGCGCCATGGTTTCGGGTCACGGCGGTCATGAACCACCGGATGCCCCAAATGCCACCGATTGCTTCAGATGCCATCAGATTCGGACAGGCAGAACGCGTAACAAGGTTTGACCGAATCCAGACCGTTCCCCATACACCAGCACGAGGGTACACCCGGGCCCCGCCCAGGCCCCCTTTTCAGCCGTCACACACAGTGGCACCGGGCCGGCGCCGGGGGCCTGCCCCACTCAAACACCCACACCACCCATCACCACAACCACGCAACGACTTGAACTCCCTCGCGATCACGGACGAAGGAGGGGCCGGACACCCACATCAGCCACGGCGACCACGCGTCAACCCGAACCGCGGCGATCACGCCCGAAGGAGGAGATCACCCCGGAAGGAGGGAGTAGGCACCGACATCAGCCGTCGCCGCAACCACGCGACAACCTCGACAATCGCGATCGCGTCCGAAGGCAGATCCGAGCGAAGCAAGGATCTGATCGCGCAGCGAGCCGAAGCGATGCAGCGATCGCATAGCAGTTCCCGCCGAAGGAGGGCCCTCCAGGGCCCGGCGCCAAGGGAACTGCAATAAACAAGGGACGCCAGGTCGTGGCGTCCCTGTCCACCTTGAGAAAGGCGCCGATCAGGTCAGCGCCGGTTCACGGTCCTTCACCGCAAGGGACATCACATCGTCGTCCGGCGCCGTCGCGAGCGCGTCGTTCTCTGCCTGAAGCCGTACGAGCTCGGCTTCCAGATCACGTACGCGCTGCTGAAGGCGCCGCATCTCCGCGACCATCCGGGGGTCGGGACCGCCGACGTGGCCGAGTAGAGCCTTCGCCATGACTAAGGGTCCTCCACGCTGAGTAACCAGCAGGGATCGCGCACGAGAATCAGCTGAAGTCGGTGCGCGTATCGTCTAGAGTCGCACCGGCCGGTGTCCTGGTCAAGACGCACATCACAGGCCGGTAACAACCTTCCTCTACTAGTTTAGCAGGTATAAACCGGAACCCCCTACCCGGTCAGCGCTCGTGGAAACCGGAGCCCTCGCCGCGCGGCTCGCTCCAGCGGCCGGTCACGCCCGTCACCTTGCCGGGGCGTCCGGGCAGGCCGGCGGGCGCGTCGCCGTCCAGCAGGTCCAGGAGCCGCCGGCATTTCCGCCGGGGGCCTTCGGCGACGACCTCGACGCGGCCGTCGGCGAGGTTGGTGGCGCTGCCGGCGAGGCCGAGTTCGAGCGCCCGTGCCCGCACCCACCAGCGGAAACCGACCCCTTGGACGTGGCCGCGCACCCAGGCCGTCAGCCGGACGATCTCCTCATCACCGTCCATCGCGTCCCCCATCCCGATCGTGACTCCGGTCGCCCTAGCACCGTGCCCGGCGGGGACGCGGCTGGCACACGGGGCAACTGTAGGACGAGCGGTTCATGAACTCGTCGCGGCGGATCGGCGTGCCGCAGCGGCGGCACGGTTCGTCGCGCCGCCCGTAGGCGTCCAGGGACCGTTCGAAGTAGCCGCTCTCGCCGTTCACGTTGACGTACAGGCTGTCGAACGATGTGCCGCCGACGGCCAGGGCCGCCCCCATGACCTCCTGAGCGGCCTCCAGGACGCCCGCGGCCTCCGCCCGCGTCATCGTCTCGGTGGGCCGCGCCCAGTGCAGCCTGGCCCGCCACAGCGCCTCGTCGGCGTAGATGTTGCCGACCCCGCTGATCAGCGACTGGTCGAGCAGGGCCCGTTTGATCCCGGTTCTGCGGCGGCGGAGGGCGCGGAAGAACGTCTCGGCGTCGAAGGCGTCCTCCAGCGGGTCGGCGGCGATGTGCAAGATCGGCTCCGGGACGAGCCCGGGGCCGTCCGATCCGCCGATCACGTCCGGCACCAGGTCGGCGACCATGAGATGCCCGAACGTGCGCTGGTCGACGAAGCGCAGGTCGTGGCCGCCGTCGTCGAAGCCGATCCGGACCCGCAGATGTTTCTCGCGTTCCCGGTCCGGCTCGCCGACGAGCAGCTGGCCGCTCATCCCGAGGTGGGCCAGCATCGCCTCCCCCGGCGCTTCGCCGTCGTCCGCGCTCAGCGGCAGCCACATGTACTTGCCGCGCCGGCGGGGCGTCAGGACGGTGCGGCCGGCGAGACGCCCGGCGAAGTCGGCCGGGCCGGGCTCGTGGCGGCGCACCGACCGCGGGTGCAGCACCTCGGCGGACGCGATCGCGCGGCCGGCCGTCCAGCGGTCCAGGCCGCGCCGGACGACCTCGACCTCGGGAAGCTCAGGCACCGGCCTGGGCCGCCTGACCGGCCTGCCGCTGACCGGCCTCCTGTGCCCGCCCGGTCTCCTGCGCCTGCCCGGTCTCCTGCGCCTGCCCGGCCTGCTCGGCCTCGCGCTCCACGACGATCCGGCGGATCTCGTTCCAGGCGGCCTCGGCGGCGTGCTGCTCGGCCTCTTTCTTGCTGCGGCCCTCACCGGCCCCGTAGGTCGCCCCGCCGACCCGGACCGTGGCGCGGAACGTCTTCTGGTGGTCGGGGCCGCTCTCGGCGACGTGGTACTCGGGGACGCCGAGTTCCTCGACCGCGGTGAGCTCCTGCAGCGAGGTCTTCCAGTCCAGGCCGGCGCCGAGGCCCGCCGAACGGGTGATCAGCCCGTCGAAGAGCCGGTGCACCAGGGCGGACGCCTCGTCCAGGCCGCGGTCGAGGTAGACCGCGCCGATCAGCGCCTCCAGCGTGTCGGCCAGTATCGACGCTTTGTCGCGCCCTCCGGTGCCCTCTTCGCCGCGGCCGAGCCGGATGTGGGCGCCGACGCCGAGGCCCCGCGCGACGCCCGCGAGGGCCCGCATGTTGACCACGGCGGCGCGCAGCTTGGCCAGCTGCCCCTCGGGCAGGTCGGGGTGGCCCCGGAACAGGGTGTCGGTGACGACGAGCCCGAGCACGGAGTCGCCGAGGAACTCCAGGCGCTCGTTGGTGGGCAGCCCGCCGTTCTCGTAGGCGTAGGAACGGTGGGTGAGTGCGCGTTCGAGCAGTTCGTCTTCCACGTCGACGCCGAGCGCGCCGCTGAGTTCCGCGCGATCCGGCGCGGGGTCGCTTTTCTTGCCGCTCACAAGCCCTCCTCGCGGGCCGTGCACCGCGCGCAGGGCGCGGTCGCGTCTGTGGCGCGCGGCCGGGGCGGCCGGGACGGCGAGGACGCTCGGCGGGGAAGGTCCGCGAAGACGAGGTGCGCGCCGGTCGGTGATCCCGGCGTGCACCACGGCTCCGGGCGCAGTCTCCGCGCCGGTCACCACGCCGACGTCACGCGCCGGGGTGGTCGGGGTGCCTGTCCTGCCGCATCGCGGGGGGCGGGCCGCGCCGTCCGCGCGGATCCGCCCCCCAGGATGCGAGAAGACCGAAGGTTTTTCATCCGGCCTGCCGCCGGAGCCGTCACCAGGTGCCGGCGACCGAGGATGAAAGGTGTTCACTCAGGACGACGGGGTGATGACCTGCCGCCGGTCGTAGGTGCCGCACGTCGCGCAGGCGGTGTGGGGCAGTTTGTGGTCGCGGCACGTCGGGCACTCGACCAGGTTCGGCGCCGCGGTCTTCCACTGCGCACGCCGGTGCCGCGTGTTGCTGCGCGACTTCTTCCGCTTGGGGACGGCCACGTCAGCCCTCCTGCTTTCCTTCTCGTCGGTCGGATGAACCACGGGGGCCTGAGCTCCCGTCCCCCCGGCCGGGGGGAGCCGGCGCCAGGTCGCCGGCGATGTCCTGCAGCGCCGCCCATCGGGGGTCGGCGACGTCGTGGCGGTGGCCGGGTTCGGCGTCCGCCAGCCGTACACCGCAGTCCGGGCACAGGCCCGGACAGTCCTCCCGGCACAGCGGGGACAGCGGCAGCGCGAGCACCACCGCGTCCCGCAGGACGGGTTCGAGGTCGATCAGATCGCCCTCGAGGCGGAGTTCCTCGTCGCCGGCGTTCCCGCCGGAGCGGGTGTCGTCGTAGACGAAGAGTTCCTGGAAGTCCGCCTCGAAGGTCGAGGCGATCGGGTCGAGGCAGCGGGAGCACTCCCCCCGGAGGGGGACCGCCGCCGTGCCGGTGACGAGCACCCCTTCGAGTACCGCTTCGAGCCGGATGTCCAGCTCGATCGCGGCGCCCTCGGGGACGCCCACCATCTCGACGCCGAAATTCTCCGGTGCCGGCACGGACAGGTGCTCCTCCCGCGACGACCCGGGTTGCCTGCCCAGCGCTCGGGTGTCGAGCACGAGTGGGGCGTTGGGGTCGAGGCGTGTCAGTGGCTTCCTGCTTTCGTGAGGCATGAGAATGACGGCCGCGGGTGATGGCCGATGTCCCAGGGTACCGAAGACCCGGCGATTGCCCCAACTCGCGGCGCCCTCACCAGGGCCGGGCCGTCACTGGTCCTGCCGGAGCCGGTCCACCAGCCGGTCGTGCACGATGTCGGGGACGAGTCCGGAGATGTCACCGCCGAATTTCACGACCTCTTTCATCAGGCTTGACGAAAGGAACGCGTACTCGGGGTTCGTCGCCATGAAGAGCGTCTCCACGCCGGCGATGCGGTGGTTCATCTGGGCCATCTGCAGTTCGTACTCGTAGTCGCTGACGGCCCGGAGCCCGCGGACGATCACCGGGATGTCCTGCTCTTTGCAGTAGTCGACGGTGAGCCCGTAGAACGTGTCCACCTTGACGTTGCCGTACTCCTTGGTGACGGCGGAGATCATGCCGGCGCGTTCGTCGACGGTGAACAGGCTCTTCTTGTTCTTGTTGATCAGCACGGCGACGACCACCTCGTCATAGAGACGGGAGGCGCGGCTGATGATGTCAAGGTGCCCATTGGTCACGGGGTCGAACGATCCCGGACAGACGACTCTGCGCACGACGCGAACCCCTTCGGTCCCGGTTTCTGACCTGCGGCGCGAACGTACCAAATCGTATTCGGCCCGCTTTCACCCGGGCTCGTCCGGGGCGCGGGAGGCCGCCAGGCGGGCCAGTTCGGTGCGGTTGGCGACGCCGAGCTTGGCGTAGACGTGCGCCAGGTGGGTCTTGACGGTGCCGCGGCTCATGAACAGCCGCGCGGCGATCTCGGGATTGGACAGTCCCCGCACGGCGAGTTCGACGACGGACCGTTCGGTGGGCGTGAGGCTCTCCCACCCGGAGTCCGGCCGGCGGCGCGGCCCCCGCGAGCGGGCGGCGTAGGCGGCCGCGTCCTTCAGGTCCATCGACCGCCCCCGTGCCACGGCCGTTTCGTCCAGCCCCGCGCTCAGTTCGCCGGTGGACGGGCGCCGGTCGGCGCCGGCCTGTGACCAGGCCCGTTCCACGGCGCCGGCGAGGACGGCGGCGGCCTCGGCCATGCCGCGCCGCCGGTTCAGGACGGTCAGTGACTCCAGGCATCCGACGCATCCGAGGACGAGGCCGTTGTCGACGTTGATCCGCAGAGCCTCGTGGCACAGGTCGAGCGCGCGTTCGGTGTCGGTGGCCTGGGCCAGCAGCGCCTGCTGCTCCAGCACCGCCGCATGGATGCGCGGCATGCCGGGTGTCAGGGGCGAGTCCGCCAGGACCCGGAGGAGGTCTGCGGCGGCAGCCGCGTCGCCGGCTTCTCGCAGGGCGGTCGCCAGCACCAGCCGGGTCTCGGGGGTGAGCTGTTCGTCCCGGCGGCACCATCGCACCGCTTCACGCGGGCGGCCTTGTCCGAGGGCCAGGACGGCGTTGGTGCGCTCCCATCCCGGGATGTAGACCGGTTCGTCGGATCCGGCCACGAGGCGGCCGATCGGCGCGAGGGCGTCGACGGCGTCCTCGATCCGTCCCTGGAGTGCGCGGACCTCGGCCAGCGTGCAGCGGGCCACACCGATCCGGTGGAAGTCGCGCAAGGGCTCGGCCGTCTCCACGGCCCGTCCGGCGACATCGTCCGCGCGTTTCAGATCGCCCGACCGCGCGGCGGCCAGCGCGAGCCAGCTCAGCGCGGAGGACGCCACGCCCCGGTCGCCGCGTCGCAGGAGCCCGTCCAGGGCGCTCTCCAGATGATCGATCGCCTCGGCGTACTCGTCGCGCAGCAGGTGGACCAGGCCGGCCAGTGCCTGCGAGGAGTCCGCGACGAACCCGTCGCCCTCCCGCACGGCCTCGTCCCGGACCCGCACGGCCTCCTCGCGCGCCGCGCCGAGGTCCGAGGCCAGCAGCCCGATGGCTGCGATCGAGGCGGCCAGCCTGCCGGCCGCGGGCGCGCCGGTCTCGTCCGCCATCTCCCGGGCCGCCCGCACCGTCTCGTACGCGTCGGCGCCCGGCAGGGCCGTGTCGGCCACCAGCGCCTGCGCCACCAGCACCTCCGCCTGCAGGGGGCTCCGTTCGCCGCCGCCCCGTTCGGCCGCCAGGCGGAGCAGCCGCACCCCTTCGCTGCCCCGGCCCTCCAGGTGCCACAGCCACGCCATCGACGCGGCCAGCCTCCTGCCGCGCGCCGGGTCGTCGCGCGACAGTCCCCATTCGATGGCGGCGCGCACGTTGGCGTACTCGGCGCCGACGCGCGCCCGCCACAGGTCCTTGTCGGTCTCCAGCAGCGGCGCCAGGTCGTCCGCCAGCGACAGCTGGAGGTCCAGGTGCCGGTCCCGGGCGAGTTCGGTCTCCCGCGCCTCCTCCAGCCGGGCCAGCGCGTAGGCGCGGACGACCCCGAGCATCCGGTACCTGGCCACCGTCCCCGTCGTGTCGGCCACGACCAGGGACTTGTCGATCAGGCCGCGCAACGCCTTCAGCGGGCGCCCGCCCGCCGGGCCGCCCAGCGCGGCCAGGCCCGCGACGGCGTCGGAGGAGAAGCCCGGCTCGAACACGCCGAGCCGGCGGAACAGGACCCGCTCGTCGTCGTCGAGCAGGCGATGGCTCCACCGCATCGACCCTTCGAGCGTCTGCTGCCGGAACGCCGCCGTCCGCGCACCCCCGTCCAGCAGCAGGTACGGGTCGCTCAGCGAGTCGGCGATCTGCGCGGGCGACAGCGTTCCCGCCCATCCGGCCGCCAGTTCCAGGGCCAGGGGCAGGCGGTCCAGCCGGTCGCAGACGCGCCTGGCTCCGGCGCGCGCCTCCTCACCGGTCCGCGCGTCCGGGTCGTTGGCCCGGGCACGCTCCAGGAACAGCGCCTGCGCGTCGGGCAGGTCCATGGGCGGGACGCGCCACACCCGTTCGCCCTCCACACCGAGCGTGGCCCGGCTGGTGGCCAGGACCGCGACGCCCGGGCAGCGCGCCATGATCGCCGAGATCGCGCGGGCCGAGTCGTCCAGGACGTGCTCGCAGTTGTCGGCCACCAGCAGCAGCCGGCGATCCCGGAGGCCCTGCGCGAGCGCCGCGACCGGGTCCGTCCCCTCGGGCAGCGGGATCCCCAGCGCCTCGGCCATCCGGTGGACGACGAGTTCTCCGCCGGATTCGTGCTCCAGCCCCACCCAGAAGATCCCGTCCGGCCAGGACGGGGCCTGGGCGCGGCAGGCGCGGATCGCCAGCCGGGTCTTCCCGCAGCCTCCCGGGCCGACCAGGGACAGGACCCGTCCCGCCGTCACCCGGTCGCCGATCGCCGCGAGGTCCGCGGCCCGGCCGACGAACGACGACAGCTCGGGCGGGACGTGGTGGAGGCCGGCCGTCGCGGACGGTCCCCCGCCCATCAGCCGGCCGCCCCGCGCATATCGGCCAGGTGGCAGATGTTCCGGCCACGCCACGGCGACACGCTGGACCCGGCCGACGCCACCGGGGCGTCACCAGCGAAAGGACCGGACATGACGCACAACACCCAGCCCCAGGGCCGGCGGGTCGTCGCCAACATCTCCCTCTCCCTCGACGGCCGTATCCACGGGCGCGGCGGCGAGTACGACATGGGGTGGATCGCGCCCCACGCCGTCACGGACGCGCCTCGCGACCTCATGGTACGGATGACGAACTCGGCCACGACCGCCCTGATGGGCCGCAAGAACTACGAGGGCTTCGGCGGCTACTGGCCGGCCGTCGCCGGAGACGAGGCCGCCGAGCCCCGCGACCGTGAACTCGCCCGGTGGCTCGACGCGGTCGAGAAGGTCGTCTTCTCCACCACGCTCACCGAAGCGCCGTGGCAGAACTCCCGGATCGCCGGCGCCGGCCCGGTGGACGAGGTCAGGCGGCTGCGCGAGCAGGACGGCGGCGACATCGTCGTCCTTTCCAGCAGCAGCCTCATCCGGGCGCTGATCGAGGCGGACGAGGTCGACCGGCTGCAGATCACCCAGTGCCCCGAACTCGTCGGCGGCGGTGCCCGCCTCTTCGAGGACGGCTTCCCTTCGTCCTCATGGTCGCTGACCGACCTGTCCACGGCCGAGACGGGCGCGATCTGCCTGGTCTACGACCGGATCCAGGCCGGGGACTGACCCCCGGCGGCGGGGCCGGGACGCACTCGGCCGCGTTCCGGCCCGGCGCGGCCTCAGTCGGCCAGCGCGTCGACGATCCTGGCGGCGATCGGGCCGGACTCGATGCCGTAGCCGGGCGCCTCGGTCATCACCGCGACCGCGTACTTCGGGTCCTCGCGCGGGCCGAAGCCGATGAACCAGCGGTCGTTGTAGGGGGCGCCGGTGACGTCGGCGGTCCCCGTCTTGCCGCCGAGGATGGACGTGCCCTGCAGGGACTCGGCGGTGCCCCTCTCCACGACGGCCTCCATCATGTCCCGCATCTGCTCCGCCCGCTCGGACGTCATGGCCCGGGACATCCGTCCCGGCGAGATGTCGTCCACCGTCCGGCCGCCCGGGGCGCGCAGCTTGTCGACGAGATGCGGCTGCATGACCACCCCGTCGTTGAGGACCCCGGCGGCGACCATGGCCATCTGCAGCGGCGTGGCGACCGTGCTGCCCTGCCCGATGGAGCCGAGCGCGCCGAGCGCCGGCTCATCGGTCCGCGGGAAGGAGCTGGCCGCGCTCAGCAGGCCGTCCGCGTACTCGATCCGGTCGCCGAACCCGAATTCGGCGGCCTTCTCATGGACGGCGTCGCTGCCGGGCTCCTCCGCGCCCATGTAGGCGAACGTGGTGTTGCACGACTGCGCGTACGCCTCGATCAGCGGGATCCGGCTCAGATCGCACGCCCCGCCGATGTCGCCGGCGTCGTTGTTGATCGCCTGCCCGGCGCCCGGCGGTTTGTAGCTGCGTCCCGCCCTGACCTCGGTGTCCTTGCTCGCCCCGGCCTCCAGCGCGGCGGCGGCGACCACGGTCTTGAACGAGGAGCCGGGCGGGAACAGCTCCCTGGTGGCCTTGTTGAGCAGCGGCTTGAGCTCCTGGTCGTTGAGCCGCTCGAACGCCGCCTTCGCCTCCTCGCGGTCGAGCGTCGACACCTCGTTCGGGTCGTAGGCCGGCGTGGACGCCATCACCAGGACCGCGCCCGTGCCGGCGTCGAGGACGACGGCCGCGGCCCGCCGCGCGCCGGCGCCCTTGAGCGCGTCGTAGGCGGCGCGCTGCGCCCCGACGTCGACGGTGGCCTCGACTGTCCCGCCCGGAACGTGCTTCCCGAGGAGCTTGTCGATGAGGTTGGACGTGGCGAGCCGGTCGTCGGTCCCGTCCAGGAAGTGGTTCGCGGCGTCCTCCAGGCCGGTCTGGGAGAACACGGAGAAGTAGCCGGTGACCGGCGCGAAGACCGGGCCGTCCGCGTACCGGCGCCGGTAGCGCTCGTCGTCGATCTTCTCCGACCAGGCGAGGCGCTCGCCGTCCGCCACGATGGGCCCGCGGTCGATCTTGAATCGGTCGTCGAGCCGGCGGGCGTTGAGGGGGGCGTCCCGCAGCTCCTGGGCCTCGAATCCCTGCACGTAGGTGACGTTCACCATCAGCCCGATGATCATGACCAGGGTGACGACCCAGGTACCTGCCAACGCGCGGTCGATCCCGGGTTTCATGCGCGTGCCCTTACCCGAATCCGTTCCTGTCAAGGGCCCGTGGCGCGCCCGTACCAGAACGTCGCCTCGCCGTAACGCCGGTCCCGCTCGGCCTCGTACCCGTCCGGCCACCTCAGCGCCGGCCCTCGCGCGGCGCGTTCCACGACGACCAGCGCGTCCGGTGCGGCCCACCCGTGGTCGCGCAGGTTCTCCAGCAGGACGGCGACGGACGCGTCCGCCAGCGTGTACGGCGGATCCGCGAAGATCAGGTCGTACGGCTCGCCCGGCGGCCTGCGGACGACCCGCTCCACCTTGTCCGGGCACGGGACGGCGCCGGGCAGCCCGAGCACTTCGGCGTTCCGCCGGATCGCCTTCATCGCACGCGGATGCGACTCGACGAGCAGCGCGTGGGCGGCGCCCCTGGAGAGCGCCTCCAGGCCGACGGCCCCCGATCCCGCGTACAGGTCGGCGACGCGGAGCCCGTCCAGCGGGCCGAGGAGGGCCAGCACCGTGGAGAACAGGCCCTCCCTGGCGCGGTCGCTGGTCGGCCTGGTGTCCCGTCCCGCCGGGACGGCCAGCCGCCGCCCTCCCGCGCTCCCCGCGATGACCCTGGTCATCCCCCCAGTATCGCGCCGGCCCGACGTGCACGGTGCTCACATCCCGTCCGCCCGGGCAACGGAAGTCTGCGAAAACTGCACAACGCGCACGGCGGTCTCTTGTGGAACCACACCTAAATGACCAGAACGCTGTTCACAGCAACTACTGGACGTGTAAACGTGCTCGCAGGTTGTGCAACCGAATCCCCTCAGGAGAACTCTGTGCATCACGGTAGGAGACTGGCGGTGACGGCCGGCGCGACGGTTCTCGGCATCGCCGCCATGAGCGGCGTCTCACACGCCGAGACCTCCCAGCCCCCCGTCAAGCACGCGAAGGAGCCCTCACTCGACCTTCGCCTCGGCGCCAGTCTGAAATACGACGAGGGCACCAAGACCACCTCTGCGGGCCTCGACCTCGGCGCGGGCGTCAACACCCCCGACGGCGGCGCCGGGATCCGGGTCAAGACCGGCGCGAGCGCGTCCCTGCCCAACGCCACCGTCAAGGCGGGCGCCAAGGTGGAGGCCAAGGCCAAGTCGTCCGCCGGAAGCGCCGGGGTGACGGTCAAGACCGGCGCGAAGATCTCGGGCGGCGAGCAGGTCGTCAGCGCCGGAGCCGGCGTCGGCGCCTCGGTGGCCCCGGCCGGCGGCACGCCGCTGTCGGCGAACGTGTCGGCCAACGCGTGCGTCGGCTCGGGCTGCGAGGCCCCGACCCCGCCGACACCGCCCACGCCCCCGACCCCGCCGACACCGCCCACCCCGCCGGTGCCCCCGGGGACCCCGGCGCCGCCGAGCCCCTCCCCGGCGCCGCCCTCGCTGCCGTCGTCGCCGCTGCTGCCGGAACTCCCGTCCGGCATGGCGATGGGCCCCGGCGCCACGGCCGCCGGCGAGTTCACTCCGCCGAAGACGCTGCCCGTCACCGGGGCCGACGCGCTGCCGCTGGTGGCGCTGGGCCTCACCGCCATCGCCGCGGGCGGCGCCGCGGTGGCCGCGACCCGCAGGCGGACCGCCCGCGAGTCCTGAGCACCCCGTGCGAAAGGGCGTCTCCCACCGGGGAGGCGCCCTTCTCGTTCAGAGCCGCTCGGAGCTCGCGACCTTCCAGCCGTCACCCGAGCGCTGGAGCAGCAGCCTCCGGAACGAGACCGGATCCTCGTCGGTGCAGCCGCTCTCACACTCGCCGAGCGTCACCAGCGCCAGAAGGCGGTCCGCCTGCCCGGCCGGACGCAGACCGATCTCCACCGGCGTCCCGGACGCGACGGACGGGTCCCGCGACACGGCGTCCAGCGCCCCGCGGGCCTGCGGGCCCGGCCAGGACGCGCCCGCCGTGTCGGCCCGGGCCGAACCCGCCTTCAGCGAATACAGGCTGTCGAGCAGCCAGCCGTCCCCCTGCTTGACCATGGTCGCCCGCATCGGGTCCTGGAGCCTGCCGGGGTCGGCGTTCTCCGCGCGGACCGTCCGCCTGACGTACGACAGCACCGTCACCCTGCCGGACGACGCTGCCACCACGGCGGAGTCGACGACGTCGGCGGTGACCGAGCCCTTCTTGTCCTTCAGCTCCTCGCGGTAGTCGCGGGTCGCGAGCTGCCGGTCGTAGTCGGCGCCGTACCGGGGCGTGGACACCCGGTGCGCCGCCGCCACGTTCGCGTCGAGCGACGCGTGGTCGAAGCTCAGCACCGTCTCGATCGCCCGCGTGGCCGGCTCGACGGCCCCCACCGCCGCGCCGGGCGGCGCGGCGGAACCGGTGTCCGCCTTCGCGGGATCCTTCCCCGAGCCGCCCGACAGCAGCGTCCACGCCGTCCCGCCCACGGCGAGGGCGAGCAGCGGCGCCGCCACCGCGGCGACGATCCCCAGCATCCGCCGCCGGCGCGCCGGCGGGACCGTCTGCGGCTGCCGCACGGGGGCGGTCCCGCCCGAATCCGTGCCGGCCAGATGACCCGACCGCCCCACGGTCGGCGGTGCGAGCGGAGCCCTCGCGAAGTCGGCGCCGGTGCTAAGCGTCCCCTCGTCCCCCTGCCCGGCCGGGGCCTCGCCGCCGAGCAGGTTCAGCAGGACCTGCTGCGCCTCCGGGCGCATCGCCGGGTCCTTCGCCAGACATGACGCGACGGCCCCTCGCAGCGACTCCGGCAGCGCCGACATGTCAGGCTCGTAGTGCAGGATCCGGTGGAAGACCGCGGAGATCGTGTCGTTGCCGAACGGGTGCCGCCCCGTCGCCGCGAACAGCATCGTCGCCGCCCACGTGAAAAGGTCCACACCCGTGCCCAGTTCGGCGTCGGTCACCTGCTCGGGCGCCATGTACGACGGCGTCCCCACGACGCCGCTGCCCTTGGCCGCCGACGAGCCGATGACCCGCGCGATGCCGAAGTCGATGACGCGCGGCCCGTCCGGCCCCATCAGCACATTGGACGGCTTGAAGTCGCGGTGCAGGATGCCCGCCCTGTGGATCGCCGCCAGCGCCGTCACCGTGCCGATCGCCAGCCGGTCGAGGTCGGTCCCCGTCCGCGGCCCCTGATCGTTCACGAGCCCGCTCAGCGACGGCCCCGGCACGTACTCGCTGACGACATAGGGCAGATCGCCGGAGACGTCGGCGTCCATGACCTGCGCGGTGCAGAACCCCGCGACCCGCCCGATCATCCCCAGTTCCCGCTCGAACCGCGCCCGCCACTCCGGATCGCGGCTGAGCCGGTCGCGCAGCAGCTTCACCGCCGCCTGCACGCCGTCGTCGCGACGCCCCAGGTAGACGACGCTCTGGCCGCCCTCTCCCAGCCGTCCGACCAGCTCGTACCGTCCAAGCCGCACCGGGTCGTCCGGCAGCAAGGGGCCAACGGCCGTCATGGGAGCTCCTCCGTCGCGAACCGACCCGCCAGGAAAGCAGTACCCGCACAACCCTCATACGGCCACCCACCACTTTCAACAAGTTAGACGTCCGTGACCGGCCGTGCGTTCTCAGTCATCCGCCGGGCCGCCGGCCGCGCACGGCGAGCGCGGCCGGATCACGCCTTTTCGAGGAAGTCGGCGCGGTCTTCGTCCAGGAGGGAGGCGAGGACGGTGGCCAGGCCCGGGTGGGCGGACAGGTCGGGATCGGATTCGACCAGGGCCGTGGCCTCCTCGCGGGCGTCGCGGATGACGTCCTCGTCGCGGTGGAGGGTGAGCAGGCGGAGGCTGGTCGTGCGGCCGGCCTGCACGGCGCCGAGCACATCGCCCTCGCGGCGCTGCTCCAGGTCGAGGCGGGACAGCCGGAAGCCGTCGGTGGTGGACGCGACCGCGTCGAGCCGTTCGCGGGCCTTGCTTCCGGGTTCGGCGTCGGTGACGAGGAGGCACAGGCCGTGCAGGGTGCCGCGCCCGACGCGGCCGCGGAGCTGGTGGAGCTGCGAGACGCCGAACCGGTCCGCGTCCATGATCACCATGACGGTGGCGTTGGGGACGTCCACGCCGACCTCGATGACCGTGGTGGCGAGCAGGACGTCCAGGTCCCGGTCGGTGAAGCGGCGCATCACCGCTTCCTTCTCGTCCGGGTGCAGTTTGCCGTGCAGGACGCCGATGCGCAGGCCGGCGAGCAGTTCCTCCAGTTTGGGCAGCACCTCCATGATCCCGAGGGGGGACCGGCGGGCGGACTCGTCGCCGGCGTCCATCGCGTCGCCTTCGTCGCCCTCCTTCTCGCCGATGCGCGGGCAGACGATGTAGACCTGGCGTCCCTTGGCGGCCTCCTCCTTGATGCGCTCCCAGGTGCGGGCGAGGAACGCGGGCTTCTCCGGCGGCACGACGTGGGTCTGGATCTCCGACCGGCCCGCCGGAAGCTGCCCGAGGACGGAGGTCTCCAGGTCGCCGAAGACCGTCATCGCGACCGTGCGCGGGATCGGCGTCGCCGTCATGACCAGGACGTGCGGGCGGCCGCCGCCGACCTTCTCGCGCAGCGCGTCCCGCTGCTCGACGCCGAAGCGGTGCTGCTCGTCCACGACGACGAGCCCCAGGTCGGCGAACTGGACGCTCTCCTGCAGGAGCGCGTGGGTGCCGACGACGATTCCGGCGGTGCCGGACGCCGCGTCCAGCAGGGCCGCCTTACGCGCCTTCGCGCCCTGCGAGCCGGTGAGCAGGGCGACCCGGGTGGCGTTCTCCGCGCCGCCGATCTGGCCGGCCTGGGCCAGATCCCCGAGCATGCCGGTGATCGACCGGTAGTGCTGCTGTGCGAGGACCTCGGTGGGCGCGAGCAGCGCCGCCTGCCCGCCGTTGTCCACGACCTGCAACATCGCCCGCAGCGCGACCACGGTCTTCCCGGCTCCGACGTCACCCTGGAGGAGGCGGTGCATGGGGTGTTCCAGGGCCAGGTCTGCCGCCAGGTCATCGCCTACTTCGCGCTGGCCCTCGGTCAGTTCGAAGGGCAGGCGGGCGTCGAACTCCGCCTGGAGGCCGCCGAAGGACGGCGGGCGGGGCGTCGCGGGGAGCGCGGCGGCGGCGAGGCGGCGCTGGGCCAGGGCCACCTGGACGACGAACGCCTCGTCCCACTTGAGGCGGGCGCGGGCGCGGCCCAGTTCCTCCCAGGTGCGGGGGCGGTGGATGCCCTCGTACGCCTCGCGCAGGCCGGTCAGGCGGCGGCGGCCGAGGAGGGCGCCGGGCATCGGGTCGGCGGGGAGGGCCAGCTGGTCGAGGACGGTCCCGACGGACGTGCCGATCGTCTCGATGGGCAGCGCCTTGGTCGATGGGTAGATCGGGATGATCTCGTCCGCCCACTCCTGCGCGGCCTCCTCGGCGCCCTTCTCCGCGACGACCTTGTACTGCGGGTGGGTGAGCTGCCGCACCTCCTTGCCGCTGCGGGGCCGGTAGGTGCTGATCTTCCCGGCGAACAGGCCGCGGGTGCCGGGCGACAGGTCCTTCTCGGGCCGGTAGGAGCCCTTGCGGCCGAAGAAGCTCAGCTTCAGCAGCCCCGTCCCGTCCGTGACGGTGATCTCCAGGACGTAGCCGGGGCTGCGGGTGAGGCTGCGGCCCTGCACCTTCACGACCTCCGCCATGACGGTGACGTGCTCGCCGTCCTGCAGGCCGCTGAGCTGGGTCAGCTCGCCGCGGTGGGCGTAGCGGCGCGGGTAGTGGTGCAGGAGGTCGCCGACCGTGTGCAGGTCGAGGCCCTTCTCCAGCGCCTTGGCCGTCTTGTCGCCGAGGACCTTGCGCAACGGCTCGTCGAGATTCGCCACGCAGTCTTTTCTAGCCCATGGCGGCGACGGGAATCACTCAACGCCGATGAGCAGCGGGTACCGTTCCTGGCCGCCGTCGTAGACGCCGACCTCGACGTCCGGGTGATCGCCGCGCAGATGTCCCTCCAGAGTCTCGGCGAGGGCGGGGGGCGCGTGGGTGCCGGCGATCAGCGTGACGAGCTCTCCGCCGCCGGACAGCATGCGGTCGAGGAGGTTCCGGGCGACCTCGGTGACGTCCGCGCCGATCGTGACGACATCGCCCTCGATCAGGCCGAGGACGTCGCCGGGCTGGCACAGGCCGACGCTCGTCACCGCCTCCTGCTCGGCGACCTCCAGGTGGCCGAAGCGGGTCGCGCCCGCGGCGCGGGTCATCTCGATCACGTCCTCGCCGAAGCGGCGCAGCGGGTCGTGGACGGCGAGCGCCGCGATCCCCTGGACGGACGCCTTCGTCGGCACCACCGCGATGTGGACGCCGCCGTCCCGCGCGCGCTCTGCGGCGGCCTCGGCGAGTGAGAGGACCTCCGGCTCGTTCGGCAGGACGGTCACCTCGTCGCCCGCCGCGAGGATCGCCTCGGCCAGCACCGCGAGCGGCGGCGCCGTGCCGGGTTCGCGCCGGACGACCCGCGCGCCGCACTCCTCGAACAGCGCGGCCAGCCCTTCGGCGGCGGTCACGGCGATCACCGCGCGTCCGGTGTGCGGCGCCTGCGGCTGCTCGCCGGCGCCGGCGTGCAGGTAGGTGACGCGGACCCGGTGCGGACGTCCCGCGGCCATGCCCGCCTCGATCGCGGCGCCGGCGTCGTCCACATGGACGTGGACGTTCCACAGGCCGTCGCCGCCCACCACGACGAGGGAGTCGCCGAGACCGTCCAGCTTCTCCCGCAGGGCGTGGACGGCGCCGTCCGGAGCGTCCAGCAGGTACATGACCTCGTAGCCGGGACCGTGCTGCTCCGGGCGCTCCGCCACGGGCGCGGGCGTCCCGGCGGCGCGGGCGGGGACCTCGTACCGCTCGGGATACTCCTCGGTGATCACGGCGGCGAGGACGTCGAGGACCACGCAGAGCCCGGCGCCGCCCGCGTCCACGACGCCGCTGCGGGCCAGCACGTCCAGCTGGCCCGTGGTGCGGCCGAGCGCCCGCCTGGCCCCGCCGGCCGCGGCCCGCGTCGCGTCGGCGAGTCCGGTTCCGGACGTGTGCGCGGCCGCGGGGGCGCAGGCCGAGGCGGCTTCGGCGAGGACGCTCAGGATCGTCCCCTCGACGGGGTGTTCCACGGCATCGCGGGCCAGGCCGGACGCGTGGTCGAGCGCCCTCGCGAACGCCGTGCCGTCCGGCGGCGCCTCCAGCCCGCCGAGGCCGTCGGCGAGCCCGCGGAACACCTGGCTGAGGATCACGCCGGAGTTGCCCCGTGCGCCGAGCAGCGCCCCCTGCGCCAGCGCCCGCCAGACCTGCGCGGTGCTCGCGGTGTCCGGCAGCTCGTCGAGCGCGTCCGCCGCGGCGAGCACGGTCAGGTGCAGGTTCGTGCCGGTGTCGCCGTCGGGGACGGGGAACACGTTGAGCGCGTCGATCTCCGTCCGGGTCCGGCCCAGCGCCTCGGCCGTGAGCCTGCACCAGCGCCGTACTGCTTCCCCCTGCATTGCCCTCCTCCTTCGGGCCCTGGCGGGGCCTTCCATCGTCGGGAAATGCGGTGCGATGGTTCGGGTCGTTGCGTGGTCGAGGTTACGGCCGCCGAGGCGATTACGGGAATGCGCGGAACCGCCGGGCGATTCGCGTACCCGGCGGGCCGTCGGCTAGTCTGGTCCGTGCGCCTCGTCCGAGGCGCTCATCAGTGAGCACCCGTGATGCCCGGCCCGCCGTCGGCGGCCTCGGGCGGCGCTCCGGTCAGAGCATCGACACCACTTGGAGTTTCCCGTGGCTTCCGTCTGCGACGTCTGCGGCAAGGGACCCGGTTTCGGCATGCGCGTCTCCCACTCGCACCGCCGCACCCCGCGCCGCTGGAACCCCAACATCCAGCGTGTGCGCGCCGTCGTGAACGGCAGCACCAAGCGGATCAACGCCTGCACGTCCTGCATCAAGGCCGGCAAGGTCGTCAAGCCCACGGTCTGACCTGAGACCGCGGGCTTCGGCCGGCTCATCGGATCGGTCCGGTGAGCCGGCTTTCGTGTTTCTCAGGCGTGCGCCCGTGCGTCAAGCGCGGTGCCGCCAGCCGTGGTCGACGGGGCCGATGCCGGTCCCGAGCGGGAAGCCCGCCGCGATCGCGCCCGTCACGTACTCCTTCGCCCTCGCGACCGCCGCGGGGACGTCGTCGCCCAGCGCCATGTGGGACGCGATCGCGGACGCGAGCGTGCAGCCGGTTCCGTGGGTGTGCCGGTTGTCGTGCCGCGGCGCGGTGAAGCGGTGCTCGTGCTCCCCGTCGAACAGCAGGTCGGCGGGCTCGCCCGGCAGATGCCCGCCCTTGATCAGCACCCACCGCGGGCCGAGCGCCTTGACGGCCTCGGCGGCCTCGCGCAGCCCCGCCTCGTCGACGACCTTGACGCCGGTGAGCTGCTCCACCTCGTACAGGTTGGGGGTGACGACGGTCGCGGCCGGCAGCAGCGCCGAGCGGACGGCGTGGACGGCGTCGGGGGCCAGGAGCGGGTCGCCGTGCTTGGACACGCCCACGGGGTCGACGACGGCGGGCGCGTCGGAGGCGGCGAGGGCCTCGGCGACGGTCTCGACCAGGACCGTGGACGCGAGCATCCCCGTCTTGATCGCGTGGACGCCGATGTCGGACAGCACGGAGTCGAGCTGGGCGCGCACCGCCTCGGGCGGCAGTTCCCAGTAGCCCTGGACGCCGAGGGAGTTCTGCGCGGTGACGGCGGCGATGACGCTCATCCCGTGGACGCCGAGGGCGAGCATCGTCTTCAGGTCCGCCTGGACGCCGGCGCCGCCGCCGGAGTCGGAGCCCGCGACGGTGAGCACGAGGGGCGGGGTCTGGGGCGTGGACGGAGTGTGCGACATGCCGTCCACTTTATGGCGATCCGAGGGACCTGGGCGTTCCGGCCGCCGGCGCGGTTCAGACGATGGCGCAGGGCTTGCTGTTCAGGACGCACGAGGACGGCGTGGCGGCGGTCCCCCGCGCGGCGAAGACGATCCGCACGGTCTCGCCGGGTGCGATCCCGGTGCGGCCGCGGACGTACGGGACCTCGCCCGTCCGGACGACGGTGGCGCCGCTGACGGCGGTGACCGAGGCGGTCGGGATCTTGAAGGCGAGCGCCCACTTGGCGACGGGCCGCGGGCCCTTGTTGGCGATCGTGGCGGTCGCCTTGAAGCCGCCGGGGCTCTTGGACGCGACCCGGAACGCGATGACGAGGCCGTCGGAGCGGCCGGCGCCGCGGCTGGCGCGTTCGCCCGGCCCGCGTTGGGAGACCTGGCTGTCGCGCTGGTTGGTCTGCGTGTTCTGGGGTGCGCCGCCGGCGAAGTTGAGGGATATCTGCTGGGTGCTCAGCGCGTAGGAGACGATCCCGACGGCGATGATGAGCGCGAGGATCGGCATGAGCGGGACGGGGAGCACCGAGAGGAACGTGAACCGTCCGCGTCTGCGGGGCGGGGAGGGGCGGGGTACGGGTTCCGGCGGGTCGGGGGGCCGTTCGGGGGCGGCGGCGGGGTAGGGACTGGGGGCGCCTGGATAGTCACCGGGATAGTCGCCGGGGAGCGGTTCGAACAGGCGGCGGATCGGGGGCCCGTTCTGGCGTTCCGCGTCCGGCGGCGGACCGGTCGAGATGCGGTCGTGCGGCGACACGTAGACCCGGTCGTCGGTCGGTCCGGAGAAGGCGTCGTAGGGGCGGCCGGCCGGAGCCCCGTAGAACGGCCCCCGGGGCGCACCGGAGCCCGGCACGGGGTCGTCGTCCGGTCGCTCAGCCCTGCTGTGTCGTCCCATCCCATCCCTCTTCGATCACAGGATGTATACCAAACCAGCACCAAACATGCCTACCGGATCCGTCAACGCATAGGGCTGTACGCACTAGTCAACCCTTCCGTTCACGCCGGAAAATGGTCCCATCCGCCTGCCTGCGGCTCGCGGCCGTCCACGCGTACTCCCGCCCCTTCGCCGACGATCCCGATCCTTTTCCAGGATGGGGGCAAAACGGCATCCGGGGGGAAGGTTCCGGCGAAAGCGTGGTCTTCGCCACCCGTGAGGGCGTGCCGCAGCCCGTCCGGGCCGAGGATCTCCGGGACGGGCACGGCCGAGGAGTCGACGTCGATCCGGACACCGCTCGCGGCGGCGATGTGCGCGAGGTCCTGGACGAGCCCGTCGCTGACGTCCAGCAGGGCGGTGGCCCCGTGGGACCGCGCCTCCCGTCCCGCCGCGTACGGGGGCCTCGGGCGGCGGTGGGCCGCGATCAGCTCGGCGGGACCGCCGCGTCCCGCGCCGAGGAGCGCCAGCCCGGCGGCGGCGTGGCCGAGCCGCCCCCGGACGGCCACGACGTCGCCCGGACGCGCCCCGGACCGGGTGAGCGGCGCGCCGCCGCCCAGGTCGCCGAGCGCGGTGACGGCGAGCGTGATCTCCGGGGCGCCGACGACGTCGCCGCCGGCGACGGAGGCGCCCGCCTCGCGGCATTCGTCGGCGAGCCCGTCGTAGAGCCGCTCGGCCCAGTCCGCGGCGGTGGCGGGCGGGGCGGCGAACCCGACCAGCAGCGCGGTGGGACGGGCGCCCATGGCGACCACGTCGGCGAGGTTCTGCGCGGCGGCCTTGCGCCCGATGTCGTACGGGCCGGACCAGTCGCGGCGGAAGTGCCGGCCTTCGACGAGGAGGTCGGTGGTGGCCACGACCCGCCGGTCCGGCGCGGCGATCACCGCCGCGTCGTCGCCGGGGCCGAGCAGCACGTCCGGGCCGGGCGGCAGCCGCCGCGTCAGCCGGGCGATCAGCCCGAACTCCCCCGCTTCGCCGATGGTGCCCATGTCCGCCGTTTCCCCGTGTCCCGTACATCCCGGGCGGCGTGATCGCGGCACGCCCTCCCCCGGCCGCCCGCCGCGGCGCGTAACACGATACGGTGAACCGTCCGACGCTCATTCTCCGCCCGGGGAGGACGTGATGGTGCAGGCCTACATCCTCATCCAGACCGAAGTCGGCAAGGCAGCCGACGTGGCCGGTCACATCTCCGATATATCGGGCGTCACTCTGGCGGAGGACGTCACGGGGCCGTACGACGTGATCGTCCGAGCGGAGGCGCGCAATGTCGACGAGCTGGGCAAGCTCGTCGTCGCGCAGATCCAGGCGGTCGACGGAATCACCCGCACCCTCACGTGCCCGATTGTCCACATCTGAACGGCCGTTGCCGGGGGGTCAGGGGGGTCGTCCCCCAAGAAGGAAACGGCTCCTCCATCCCGTCCTGCTCGCGGGGGTGGCGCTGATGGCCGCCGCCTGCGGCGACGGCGCCGTGCAGGTCCCCGTGCCGCAGCCGGACACGGCCACACGGCGCCTTTGCGAGGGCCTCCGGCTCCCCGAGAAGGTGCGCGGGCAGCAGCGCCGCGACACCTCGCCGAAGTCCCCGCTGACCGCCGCCTGGGGTTCGCCCCCGATCGCGCTGCGCTGCGGCGTGCCGCGGCCCGCCGCGCTGCGGCCTGCGTCGGAACTGGTGACGATCAACGGGATCGACTGGTTCGGCTACCCCGTCGACCGGCCGGTCACCTTCACCGCGGTCGCGCGGCAGGCCTACGTCGAGGTGACGGTCCCGCCGAAGTACAACCCGGCCGGGGACGTGCTCATCGAACTCGGCGCACCGATCAAGGCGACGATCCCGGAGAAGCCCGAGGGGCAGATCTGATCACCGATCACCAGATCGGGACGGGGCTCTCCCCCCGCGCGTAGTAGCCGGGGATCGGCTCGCCGGCCGCCGCCCGGTCGAGGCGCCGCTTCATCCCGTCCGACAGCACGTCCGCCTTCATCATCTCGACGAACACCGACGTGACGTTGCCCAGGTCGAACCAGTCGCGCTGCCACGACCACTTCCGGTCCCCGGCGTACCGGAACCAGGACCCGCCGATGCCGAGCACCTCGTACGGCGTCCCGTCCGGGCGCCTGGCGTCGGCGACCTGCTTCCAGAAGCCGACGACCTCGCCCTTGACCTCGTCGACGAGGATGCTCTGGTACGGGTAGGTCCAGCCGTCCAGGCCGCCCATCTCCGAACCGAGCGCCAGGTCGCGGATCTCGTCGCGGCCGACGGCCATGAAGTCCTGCTTCGGGCCGATGTTCCAGCCGTAGGTGGCGTCCTCGGTGTAGAGGTCGGCGAGGGGCCGCCAGTCGCCGGCCTCCTCGCAGCGCCGGTTGGCCTCCAGCCAGTACTCCACCATCGCGTCGAGTTCTTCACGGGGGAACGAGGGCATCACGTCTCCAGCAGTTTGAGGGCCTGGGTGGGGCAGTAGCGGACGGCGGCCTTCACTTCGGCGCGCATGTCCTCGGGCGGTTCGGCGTCCAGGATCCGGACCTTGCCCTTGGGCGGGACCTCGAAGACGTCCGGGGCCTCCATCTCGCACATGGCGTGTCCCTGGCACAGGTCCAGGTCGGCTTCGACCCTCACCGGCGCCTCCTGCGGTAGCGGACCGCGCACGGCTGGGCGAGCTGGACGACCATCTTCGAGTGGTCGTTGCGGTAGGTCTCGGACGGCTGGGCGGGCTCGAACTCCCAGTCCCGCAGCAGCACCGAGAAGATCGCCTTGAGCTGCATCATCGCGAAGTTGGCGCCGACGCAGCGGTGCCGTCCCGCGCCGAACGGCACCCACGTCCACCGGTTGAGGAGGTCCTCCTCGCGGGGCGCGACATAGCGTTCGGGCCGGAACGCGTCCGGGTCCGGGAAGTCGGTCTCGATCCGGTTGGAGACGGCGAGGCTGCAGCCGACCATCGTGCCCGCCGGGATGCTGTGGCCGCACACCTCCTGGTCGGACTGCGCGACCCGCAGCAGCAGGATCAGCGGCGGATGCAGCCGCAGCGCCTCCTTGATCGTCGACTCCAGGTACGGGATGGCGCGCAGCGCCTGGAACGACACCTCGCGCCCGTCGTCGTACAGCTCGTCCAGCTCGCGGACGACGCCGTCCAGCACGTCCGGGTGGCGCAGCAGCTCGATCAGCGTCCACGCGGCGGTGCCGGACGTGGTGTGGTGCCCGGCGAACATCATCGAGATGAACATGCCGGTGATCTGGTCTGCGTCGAACTTCAGCGCCCCGTCCTCGTCCTTGATGGACATCAGGACGTCGAGGAGGTCGCGATCCTCCTTCGGCGGCTTCGGAGGACGGCCGTCCATGATCCCCTGGACGAGTTCGACGAGTGCCGCCCGCGCCTTGTCGCGCCGCCGGAAGCTCTCGATGTCGGCGTACGGGTCGACGTAGGCGAGCGCGTCGGTGCCGCGTTCGAGGTCGTGGTACAGGTCGGCGAACCGGCGGTCGAGCTGCTCGCGGAACTTGCGCCCGATCAGGCACGCGGACGAGGTGTAGATCGTCAGCTCGGCGAAGAAGTCGAGCAGGTCGATCTCGCCCTCGTCGCCCCATCCGGCGACCATCCGGTCGACCTCGGCGGAGATCGTGGCGGCGTGGCCCTTCATGAACGAGCCCTTGAGCGCCTGGTTGTGCAGGGCCTCGCGGCGCTGCTCGGGGGTGGCGTCGAACACCACGCCCTCCCCGAAGATCGGGGTCATGAACGGGTACGCCTCGGCCTGGTCCAGCTCCTCGTCGGGGGAGCGGAAGAAGTACTCGTTGGCCTCGGCGCCGGACAGCAGCACGACGCGCCGCCCGGCGAGCCGGAACTCGCCGACGTCGCCGCACTCGTCCCGGACGCGCCGCATCAGCCCGATCGGGTCGGAGCGCAGCTCCTCCAGATGGTCGGGTCCACCCGAGACCACGCGCGGCTCCACCAAAGCGGTCATGAATCCTCCAGGGGGGCTTCGGGCTGTACTTCGACGAGCCGGAGATGGGCGCCGCGCGGGGTCGCGACGACCGCGGCGACGACGTCGGCGACGTCGGACGGGCGCAGGAAGTACGGGTGGCGGGCGTGGCCCCACTTCGTCCAGTCCTCCAGCACGGCGCCGGTCGTCTCCGCGTCCCAGGTCATGCCCATGCCGGTCGCGGTGGGTCCGGGCCGGACGACGGACGCCCGCACCCCCGTCCCCTCCAGCTCCATCTGCATGGTGCGGGCCATGCCTTCCACGCCGTTCTTCGCCGCGACGTAGGCACCGGTCCAGGAGCGCGGGGCGGGAACGGTGTCCGAGGAGATGAACACGACGTCGCCGCGCCGCCGCGTCACCATCTGCGGGACGAAGTGCGACACGAGCCGGTGGGCGCCCACGAGATGGACCTGCACCTGGGCGAGGAACTCCTCCGGGTCCAGCTCGTGGATCCGGGCGGCCGCGAGGTCGCCGGCCCCGGACACGACGATCTCGATGGGCCCGAGCGCGTCCTCGGCGGCCGACGCGAACGCCTTGACGGAGCCGGAGTCACCGACGTCCAGGGGATGCGCGAACGCCTCTCCCCCGCCGGCCCGGATCGTCGCGGCCAGCTCCTCGCACTTGCCCAGGCGCCGCGCTCCGAGCGCGACCGGGTGCCCGGCCATCGCCAGCGCCGTCGCCGTGGCCTCGCCGATCCCGGACGACGCGCCCGTCACCACGGCCGGACGCCGCTCCGGATGTGGATCGAACCGTGGCATCTCTACCGCACCTCCATACGCACCGGCAGGGCCGCGAAGCCCCGCACGTTCACCGAATGCACGCGCTCGGCACCCGCATGGTCGACCTCGAAGGACGAGACGCGCCGCACCAGCTCGCCCAGCGCGATCCGCGCCTCCAGCCGGGCCAGGTTGGCGCCCAGGCAGAAGTGCCGGCCGCCGCCGAAGCTGACGAGCTGCGACGTGTCGCGGTCGATGTCGTAGGAGTCGGCCTCCTCGAAGACCCGGGGGTCGCGGTTGGCCGACCCCACCAGCAGAAGCAGCCGGTCGCCCTCGGGGACCCGCCGCCCGTGCAGCTCGACGTCCTGGGTGACCGTCCTCGCGAGCATCTGGCTGGAGGTGTCGTAGCGGAGCGTCTCCTCGACCCAGTCGTCCACCCGGGCCGGGTCGCCGAACGGCTTGGCGGCCTGCTCGGGGTTTAGCGCCCCCCAGTAGAGGGCGTTGGCGAGCAGCTTGGTCGTGGTCTCGTTGCCGGCGACCACCATCAGGAACAGGAACGCGATGATCTCCCGGTCGTCCAGCCGGTCGCCGTCGATCTCGGCGTCGAGCAGCGCCGACGTCAGATCGTCCGACGGCTCGCGCCTGCGCTCGGCGACCATGTCCTGGTAGTAGCCGACGAGCGTGAGCGCCGCCTCCATCCCGGCCCGCGGGACGTCGTTGAGGCCCTCGTCCCGGTGCACGACGAGGTCGGCGAGCCGCCGCACCTCCACCCGGTCGGCCTCGGGGACGCCCATCATCTCCGAGATGACGTCCATGGGCAGCAGCCCGGCGAAGTCGGACACGAAGTCGAACTCGCGCTTCTCCAGGGCCGGTTCCAGATGGCGCCGGGCCAGCGCCCGGATGTCGTCCTCCATCGCCTTCACCCGCCGGGGCGTGAAGCCCTTGGACACCAGCGCCCGCATCCGGGTGTGGCGCGGCGGGTCGAGGGCCAGGAACGACATCGTCCGGTGCGCCTGCGGCCCCCAGGCGCTCGGTTCCAGCGAGACGCCGTTGGCGCTGGAGAACGTCGCGTGGTCGCGGAACGCCGCGGAGACGTCGGCGTGCCGGGACAGCGCCCAGAAGCCGAGTTCGTCGTTGCGGTAGAGCGGCGCCTCGTCGCGGAGCCGCGTGTAGAAGGGGTACGGGTCCTCGTGGACGGCGTAGTCGAAGGGGCTGTAGAAGACCTGCGCGGCAGGGTCCACGGCCGTCACCTCACTCGGGGGGGTCGGGCAGGATGAGCTCCGCCATCTCGGCGAGCCGGTCGGCCATGCGGGCATAGGACGTGTAGCCCATGCCCGCGTACACGAGCGCGCCGGTGTAGGCCAGCTCCAGCGCGCCGAGGATCTTGGGGTCGTCGTGGTCGCGCAGCGCGGCCCGGAGCCGCCCGCGGATCGCGACGCCGATCCGCATCCGCAGTTCGCGCACGTCGGGGTCGGTGCCGAGCAGCGCGGTGGTGCACGCCGCGGCCAGCTCCGGCTCGTCCGACACCAGCAGCGCGATCTCGCGCAGCACCTCCTCCACGCGCTCGTGGAGCGTGCCGTCGGCCTCCACCGGCGGCAGCGCGCTGAGCCGCCGCCAGAACACCTCGGTGATGAGGTGGTTCTTGGACGCGAAGTAGGTGTAGGCGGTCGCGGGCGCGACCCCGGCGCGCTTGGCCACGTTGCGGACGGTCAGGCCCTCGTAGCCGGTCTCGCCGACCTCGACCACGGCGGCGTCGGTCAGCCGCCGCACCGTGTCGGCCTGCCGCTCGGTGAGACGGCGGCGGGTGGGCTCGGTCGTCAGCTGCTCATTCCCGGACACGTGTCCAGACATTAGTTCAGGAGATCCCCTCGCGCAACGTCCGGGGCGGCCGGAATGGCGGTCAGGGCGCCAGATCGACCCGGACGTCCTCCATGGAGTCGGGGAGCAGGATGACCGTCGCCCCATTGTGGTGCGTCCATCCGGCCGGGAGCGGGAACCAGCGGCCGCCCGAATGCGCGAGCAGGATTCCTCCAGGCCGGACCGCGAGCCGGGACGGGCTCGCCAGGTGGGGCGGGTGGGATTCGAACCCACTCAGCGCGAGGCACCTGGGTTACAGCCAGGCCCGACTCTCCGAACGTCGGCGCCGCCCCTTGCACGGGCCATCGGCCCGCGTCCGTACCTCCGGAGGGATTCGGTGCTAGCCCTGGCCGACCAGTTCCATCGCACAGCACCTCATGCTGCCGTCTCTGCCGTTGGACTACGGAGGCATGCGTGCGGCTCCCGGGATTCGAACCCGGAACATCCACTTTCTGAAAGTGGTCTCTCTGCCTGTTGGAGTAGAGCCGCAGGATTTCGCGAGGTGGCGTCACTCGCGGCGGCTCGGCCGGGTCTACGGGGAGACGGGATACCGGCCGGGGCGGGCGTGCGACGCCGAGGGCAGTCGAAGTCGATACTGCTCCAGAGCCATGGCCGGTCCTCCTCCCAAGATCTCGTGTCACCGTCTTGGACGGGCTGACGTCGTCTACGGTGCCATCCCCGGGAAACCGCCGCAACGGGTTTTCCGGCGGCTACTCGTCCGGCAGGGCGGCGCCGAAGGCGACCAGCGCCCAGAACGCGACCATGATCCAGCCCAGCGCGATCCCGGTGACCGCGAGACCCATCCCGCGTTCACCCGAGCGGCGCACCCGTACCCAGGCCATATGCCCGGCGACGATCGCCGGGATGGACGGCAGCCCGCAGGTGATCAGCCCGACCGCGCCCATCGAGACCGCGTAGATGGCGAGGCTGTTCATCGGCGGCTTGGCGTGCGGATCGGTGTGCGGATGGTGCGTGGGCGCGTACCCGTGCGGCGGCGCCATGGGGGCGTAGGCGTTGTGGCCCGTGGGCTGCTGGTAGGCGGCGGGACGGGCGGCGATCGCGTCGGCGTACCGGTTCCAGGTCTCCGCCTCGGCCGTGCGGCCCTGCCCGTTGAGGAGCACGGCGAGGTTGCGCATGGCGGCCGGGTCTCCGGCCTGGGCCGCCTGCCGGTACTGCCGCTCGACCAGCGCCTCCGCCTCTCCCGCGGCGAGCGCCGGGGCCGGGCCGCCGTCCCCGGGCTGCGTCGGAGGCCGGTCGGGGGGCCGGGTGTGCCGCTGAGCGGGGGGCGGGGCCCGTTGGGCGGGCGCCCTGGACGGGGCCTGCGCGGGCTCCTGCCGTACCCCGCTGGAGATGAGCCCGTCCAGCAGGGCCTGGGCGGACGGGCGCCGTTCCGGGTCTTTGGTGAGCGCCGCGCGGACGGCGCCGAGGAGCGAGCCGTCCAGCCCGCTCAGATCCGGCTCGCCGCTCACGATCTGATGGATGATCGCCGGGATCGAGTTGCCGCCGAAGCACGGTCCGCCGCGCGCCGCGAACGCCACGGTCGCGCCCCAGGCGAACACGTCGGACGCCGCGGCGGCGCCCCGTCCGTCGAGTTGCTCCGGTGCCATGAACGCGGGCGTGCCGACGATGCCGCCGGTCGCGGTGAGCCTCGTCCCGTCGAGGGAGCGGGCGATGCCGAAGTCGATGACCCTGGGCCCGAACGTCGACAGCAGCACGTTGGCGGGTTTCAGGTCGCGGTGGACGACGCCGGCGTCGTGGATGGCGGTCAGCGCGGTCGCGATCCCGACCGCGACGGCCTCCAGGTCGGCGCCCCGGAGCGGGCCGTCCTTGGCCACGGCGGCGTCGAGGCTCGGCCCGTTGACGAACTCGGTCACCAGGTAGGGCGGTTCGGCGGCGGGGTCGGCGTCCAGGACCGGCGCCGTGCAGAACGGCCGGACCCGCTGCGCCGCCGACACCTCGGCCCGGAACCGCGCCCGGTACTGCCGGTCGGCGGCGAACTCCCGCCTGATCACCTTGATGGCGACCTTGCGTCCGGTGCCGTCCAGCCCCGCGTACACCGTGCCCATCCCGCCCTCGCCGAGACGGTCCACGATCCGGTACCGGCCGATGCGTTCCGGCAGGTCGGGCTGCGACACGGGACGTTCTCCTCAGGGCGGGGCCAGGCCCCCCAAGCCTGGCACATCCGGACGGCGACCCGGCCCGTACCGCGCGAATGTGATCAGCCGGGTTCGCCGGGGGACGGCAGGACCGGTAGCACGATCAGCAGCGAGGCGGCCGCCGACGGGTGGTAGACCGGCGGGATCGGTGCCACGGCCCCGCTCCATGCAGCCCGGACCTCACTCCTCGATCAGGACTGCCTGGAAGAGCCCGCAGCGTTGAGGAACGAGACGTACCGCGCCCTGGCGGCCCTGCGTCAGGGGGCGATGTAGTCGGCGAGGTGCCGGCCGGTGAGGGTGGAGCGGGCGGCGACCAGGTCGGCGGGTGGGCCCTGGAAGACGATCTGGCCGCCGTCGTGGCCGGCGCCGGGGCCCAGGTCGATGATCCAGTCGGCGTGCGCCATCACCGCCTGGTGATGCTCGATGACGATGACCGACTTGCCCGAGTCCACCAGCCGGTCCAGCAGCCCGAGCAGCTGCTCGACATCGGCCAGGTGCAGGCCGGTGGTCGGCTCGTCCAGCACGTACACCCCGCCCTTGCCGCCCATGTGGGTGGCCAGCTTGAGCCGCTGCCGCTCCCCGCCCGACAACGTGGTCAGCGGCTGCCCCAGGCTCAGATATCCCAGCCCCACGTCGGCCAGCCGTTCAAGGATCTTGTGCGCGGCCGGTGTGCGCGCCTCACCGGTGCTGAAGAACTCCTCGGCCTGGGCCACCGACATCGCCAGAACCTCGCTGATGTCACGGCCGCCGAAGCGGTACTCCAGCACCGACGCCTGGAACCGCTTGCCCTCGCACTCCTCGCAGGTGGTGGCCACCCCGGCCATCATCGCCAGATCGGTGTAGATCACCCCGGCACCGTTGCAGTTGGGGCAGGCACCCTCGGAGTTGGCGCTGAACAGCCCCGGCTTGACCCCGTTGGCCTTGGCGAACGCCTTGCGGATCGGGTCCAGCAGCCCGGTGTAGGTGGCCGGGTTGCTGCGCCGCGACCCGCGGATCGCGGTCTGATCGATCGACACCACCCCGGCCCCGGCCGGGATCGACCCGTGGATCAGCGAACTCTTGCCCGACCCGGCCACGCCGGTGACGACGGTGAGCACCCCGAGCGGAACATCGACGTCGACGTCCCGCAGGTTGTTGGCGGCGGCGCCGCGGATCTCCAGCGCGCCGGTGGGGGTGCGGACGGTGTCCTTGAGGGCCGCCCGGTCGCCCAGGTGGCGGCCGGTGATGGTGCCGCCGTCCCGCAGTCCTTCGACGGTGCCCTCGAAGCACACGGTGCCGCCCGCGGTGCCCGCGCCGGGACCCAGGTCGACGACGTGGTCGGCGATCGCGATCGTCTCCGGCTTGTGCTCGACGACCAGGACGGTGTTGCCCTTGTCCCGAAGCCGCAGCAGCAGGTTGTTCATCCGCTGGATGTCATGGGGGTGCAGGCCGATGGTGGGCTCGTCGAACACGTAGGTGACGTCGGTGAGCGAAGACCCCAGGTGGCGGATCATCTTCACCCGCTGCGCCTCACCGCCCGACAGCGTCCCCGCCGGCCGCTCCAGCGACAGGTAGCCCAGCCCGATCTCCACGAACGACTCCAGCGTCCGCAGCAGCGTGGCCAGCAGTGGCCCCATCGACGGCTCGTCCAGTCCGCGCACCCACTCGGCCAGGTCGCTGATCTGCATCGCGCAGGCGTCGGCGATGTTGATGCCGCCGATCCGGGACGAGCGGGCGGCCTCGCTGAGCCGGGTGCCGCCGCAATCGGGGCAGTCGGTGAACGTGACCGCCCGGTCCACGAACGCCCGGATATGCGGCTGCATCGCCTCCCGGTCCTTGGACAGGAACGACTTCTGGATCTTGGGGATCAGCCCCTCGTAGGTGAGGTTGACGCCGTCCACCTTCACCTTCACCGGGTCCTTGTAGAGGAAGTCGTTGAGCTCCTTCTCGGTGAACTCGCGGATCGGCTTGTTCGGGTCGACGAAGCCCGACTCGGCGTAGACCCGCACCGTCCAGAAGCTGTCCGACTTCCAGCCGGGGATGGTGAACGCGCCGTCGGCGAGCGACTTGGAATCGTCGTAGAGCTGGGTGAGGTCGATGTCGGTGACCGAGCCGCGGCCCTCGCAGCGCGGGCACATGCCGCCGGTGACGCTGAAGTTGCGCCGTTCCTTCGTGGTCTTCCCGCCGCGCTCGAACGTGACCGCGCCCGCTCCGCTGATCGAGGCGACGTTGAAGGAGAAGGCCTGGGGCGAGCCGATGTGCGG
This sequence comes from Actinomadura sp. 3N407, assembly GCF_052245875.1. Classification (NCBI taxonomy): domain Bacteria; kingdom Bacillati; phylum Actinomycetota; class Actinomycetes; order Streptosporangiales; family Thermomonosporaceae; genus Actinomadura; species Actinomadura sp. 3N407. Next base: position 127,875 of record NZ_JBQQBP010000015.1, on the reverse strand, counting down.
GTCCCCTAGGCGGCTGAAGAGGATGCGCAGCATCGCGTTGGCGTCGGTGGCGGTGCCGACGGTGGACCGGGGGTCGGCGCCCATCCGCTGCTGGTCGACGATGATCGCGGTCGTCAGCCCGTCGAGCACGTCGACCTCGGGCCGCGCCAGCGTCGGCATGAACCCCTGCAGAAAGGCGCTGTAGGTCTCGTTGATCATCCGCTGCGATTCCGCGGCGATCGTGTCGAACACCAGCGAGCTCTTGCCCGAGCCGGAGACCCCGGTGAACACCGTCAGCCGGCGTTTCGGGATCTCGATGCTGATGTCCTTGAGATTGTTCTCGCGCGCGCCGTGCACGCGGATCAGATCGTGGCTGTCGGCAGGGTGCTGCACCGGTGACTGCGTGTCCGTCCTCGTGTCCATGCTCATCGTGTCTCCATCTATTGGGGCAGGACAATCAAGCTATACGCGGTCGGTGACCGCTGCTTCTCGATTCCTGACCGGCCTGGCCACCGCGATCCCCGCGACTCTTCCGTCAGCACATACTTACGAGTATGGTCTCCGTACTATGGAGTATGGAGAGGACGTCGTCCGTCGTGCGCGGGAGCTGGCACCGGTGCTGAACGAGCGGGCCCGCGCGGCCGAGGAGGCGCGGCGGCTGCCCGACGAGACCATCGCCGACCTGGCCGGGACCGGCCTGTTCACGATGCTGGTGCCCAAGCGGTTCGGCGGCGGTGGACTCGGGTTCGAGGCCATGGTCGCGGCGTGCCGCGAGATCGGGGCGGGCGACGCCTCGGCGGGCTGGCTGAGCGTCATCTACACGCTGCACAACTGGATGATCGCCCTGCTTCCGGAGGAGGCGCAGCGGGAGGTCTGGGCGGACCGCCCGTACGCGCTGGTGCCGTGCACGCTGGCGCCGAACGGGACCGCCGAGGCCGTCGACGGCGGCCACCGCGTCACCGGACGCTGGTCGTGGGGCAGCGGGGTGATGCACGCCGACCACGTGATGGTCATGGCGCTGGTCACCGTGGACGAGTCGATCGAGCCGAGGCTGTTCCTGCTCCCGCGCGCGGACGCCGAGGTCCACGACGTGTGGCACACGAGCGGGATGCGCGGCACCGGCAGCAACGACATCGAGATCAGCGACCGGTTCGTGCCGGCGCACCGGTCGGCGCCGCTGGCCGACCTCACCGAGGGCAGGTCGCCCGGGTCGCGGATTCACGACGGGGCGATCTACCGCATTCCACTCGTCCCGGTGTTCGCGCTCACCGGGGCCGCACCCGTGCTGGGCGTCGCCGAGGGCGTCCTCGCCCGGTACGCCGAGCGGATGCAGGACCGGGTCATGGCCTACACCGGCGTGAAGCAGCGCGATCTGATGAGCGGCCAGATCCGGCTGGCCAGGGCCACCGCGGACCTCGCCGCCGCCCGCCTCATGCTGGAGGACGCGGTACGCCACGTGATGGAGACCTACGAGTCGGGCGGACGTTTCGGAATGGCCGAGCGCGCCCGTTCCCGGCTGGTGGCCGCGCATGTGGCGGGCGTCGCCCGGACGGTCGTGAACGAGCTGTGCGCGTCCGGCGGTGCGAGCGTCCAGTTCACCGACTCGCCGTTCCAGCGTGCGCAGCGGGATGTGAACACGATCTCGTCGCATGTGGTCTTCGACGCCGACGCGACGTACGCCCTGTACGGCAGGACCGTGCTGGGGATGGACCCCGACCCGATGACACTGGTGTGACGAAGTGACCCGCGAGGACACGAAGAGCCGGACGAGGGTCGCCCGGCGGGACTGGATCGAGGCCGCCTACCAGGAGCTGGCGCGGGCCGGCGAGCGCGGCGTCGGGATCAACGCGCTCGCCGCGCGGCTGGGCGTCACCAAGGGCAGCTTCTACTGGCACTTCAAGGACCGGTCCGCGCTGATGGGCGCGCTGCTGGACCGCTGGGCGCACGAGCGCACCGACGAGATGCTGGCCCTCACGCTCGGCAGCACCCCCGATCCGCTCGAACGGCTCCGGCGCATCCAGGCGCTGGGCCGCGAGGTGGCGCCGATCGACCGGGCGATGCGGCTGTGGGCCCAGCACTCCCCGGAGGCGGACGAGGCGGTACGGCTCGCCGACCGGGCGCTGCTCGGCCACATCACCCGGTGCCTGGACGGGCTCGGCCTCGCCCCAGGCGACGCCCGCCTCCGCGCGCTGCTGATGCTCCGCGCGTGGGTCGGCGGCTACCTCGTCCCGTCCCCGGACGGTGAGGCGCCCGGCGGCGACTCGTCCGACCGGACCCTGGAGATCTTCCTGGCGAAACCCGCCGGTTCCTGATCTCTGACCGAATCTGCCGGTTCGGTCTTGCGTCCGGCCCCGCCCTGAACGGTAGTCTGGACACGTGTCCAGAACAACCGATCGCTTGCTTCTGCTGGACGGGCGGCTGACCCCGAGCGCGGGGGGCGGCGCCTTCGAGACCATTGATCCCGCCACCGAGGAGGTGCTCGGCACCGCCGCCGACGGCACCCACGACGACATGGACCGCGCGATCGGCGCCGCCCGGCGCGCGTTCGACGAGACCTCGTGGGCCACGGACGCCGGGTTCCGCGTCCGCTGCCTGCGGCAGCTCCGGGAGGCCATGCGGCGGCGCTCCGACGAGCTGCGCGAACTGACGATCAAGGAGGTGGGCGCGCCGCGGTTCCTGACGTTCGGGGGCCAGCTCGACACGCCCGTGGACGATCTGGGCTGGTTCGCCGGGCTCGCCGAGTCCTACGAGTGGGAACGCGACCTCGGCCGGGCCGAGCCGATGGGGATGCCCAGCAACCGGCGGATCCGCCGGGAGGCCGTGGGCGTCGTCGGCGCGATCACCCCGTGGAACTTCCCGCACCAGATCAACCTGGCGAAGCTGGGTCCGGCGCTGGCGGCGGGGAACACGGTGGTGCTCAAGCCCGCGCCCGACACGCCCTGGTGCGCTGCGGTCCTCGGCGAGATCATCGCGGCGGAGACCGACATCCCGGCGGGCGTCGTCAACGTGGTCACGTCGTCCGATCACGGGCTCGGCGCCCAGCTCGTCCAGGACCCGCGCGTCGACCTGGTGACGTTCACCGGGTCCACGGCGACCGGACGGAACGTCATGGCGAGCGCGGCCGCCACCCTCAAGAGGGTCTTCCTGGAACTCGGCGGCAAGTCGGCGTTCATCGTGCTGGACGACGCCGACCTGAAGTCCGCCTGCTCGTACGCGGCGTTCTCCGGGATCGCCCACGCCGGGCAGGGCTGCGCGATCACGACCAGGATCCTCGTGCCCCGCGAGGACTACGACGAGGCCGTGCAGATCACGGCCCGGTCGCTGGCGAAGCTCGGCGCCGGCGACCCCGGCGACGACCGGACGATCTGCGGTCCCGTGATCTCGGCGAAGCAGCGTGACCGCATCGAGGGGTACCTGGAGCTGGCCGTGAAGGAGGGCGGATCGTTCGCCTGCGGCGGTGGCCGCCCGGCCGGCCGGGAGAAGGGCTTCTGGATCGAGCCGACCCTCATCACCGGGCTGGCGAACGACTCCCGGACGGCCCGCGAGGAGATCTTCGGCCCCGTCCTGGTGATCATGCCGCACGACGGCGACGACGACGCGGTCCGCATCGCGAACGACTCGCCGTACGGGCTGTCGGGCGCGGTCCACGGCGGCGACGCCGAGCGGGCGCGGGCGGTCGCGGCGCGGCTGCGCACCGGGACGGTCAGCGTGAACGGCGGCGTCTGGTACAGCGCGGACGTCCCGTTCGGCGGCTACAAGCAGTCCGGCATCGGCCGCGAGATGGGCGTGGCCGGGTTCGAGGAGTACCTGGAGACCAAGGCGATCGCGGAGGGCACCACATGAGGTTCGAGGGCAGGGTCGCGGTCGTGACCGGCGCCGCGCAGGGCATCGGAGAGGCCTACGCGCGGGCGCTGGCGTCCGAGGGCGCGTCCGTGGTCGTCGCCGATGTGGACGAGCGCGGGCAGGCCGTCGCCGACGACGTCAAGGGCGCGTTCGTGCGGACGGACGTGTCCGACCCGGCGTCGGTGGAGGCGATGGCGGCGGCGGCCGTGGAGCGGTTCGGCGGCATCGACCATCTCGTCAACAACGCCGCCATCTTCGGGTCGATGAAGCTGGACTTCCTCTTCACCGTCGACTGGGACTACTACAAGAAGTTCATGTCCGTGAACATGGACGGCGCGTTGCTGTGCGCGCGCGCCTGCTACCCGCACATGCAGGCTCGCGGGGGCGGTTCGATCGTCAATCAGTCGTCCACGGCCGCGTGGCAGTACTCCGGCTTCTACGGGCTGGCCAAGGTCGGGGTCAACGGGCTCACCCAGCAGCTCGCGCATGAGCTGGGCAGCATGAACATCAGGGTGAACGCCATCGCGCCCGGTCCGATCGACACCGAGGCCAACCGCACGGTCGTCCCGGGCAACATGTCCCAGAAGATCGTCAAGGACAAGATGGCGCTGAAGCGGATGGGATCTCCCGACGATCTCGTCGGGATGTGCCTGTTCCTGCTGTCGGACGAGGCGGCCTGGGTGACCGGGCAGATCATCAACGTCGACGGCGGCGAGGTGTTCAGGTCATGAGCGAAGCGAACCGCAAAGTGCGGGAAGGCGACCCTCCGCAGGGAGCGCGCATGAGCGTCGGGTTCATCGGGCTCGGGCAGATGGGCGCGCCGATGGCGCGGCATCTCACCGGCGGGGGCCTGACCGTCTTCGATACCCGCGCCGAGGCGGCCGCGCCGCTGGTGAAGGCGGGCGCGCGGGCGGCGAAGAGCGTCGCGGAGGCGGCCGCGCACGCCGACCTGGTGTCGATCATGGTGCGGGACGACGACCAGGTGATGGAGGTGGGCGAGGAGGTCCTCGCCAGCGCCCGCCCGGGGACCGTCCTCGCGATCCACTCGACGATCCGCGCGGGGACGGCCGAGGAGCTGGCCGGGAAGGCGCGCAAGTACGAGATCGAGGTCGTGGACGCGCCGGTCAGCGGCGGGTTCATGGGGGCGAGCGCGGGCAGCCTCGCCGTCATGGTCGGCGGGACGGACGAGGCGTTCGAACGCTGCCGGGAGCCGTTCGGCGCCTGGGCCGGCCTCGTCCTGCACATGGGCCCGGTCGGCGCGGGCACGCGCACGAAGCTGGCCCGCAACCTGCTGCACTTCGTGTCGTTCACCGCGGCGGCGGAGGCGCAGCGGCTGGCGGAGGCGTCGGGGGTGTCGCTGCGGAAGCTGGGGCGGGTCGTCCGGCACACCGACGCGATCACCGGCGGCGCCGGCTCGATCATGCTGCGGCCGACGACCGCGCCGATGCAGCCGGACGACGACCTGTACGACATCCTGCGGCACACGCGGGACCTCGGCGAGAAGGACCTGTCCCTGGCCCTGGAGCTGGCCGGTGAGCTGGGAGTGGACGCGCCGTTCGCCCGCCTCGCCCTCGAACGTTTCGGCACCGGGCTCGGTCTGACGGGAGGCACCGGATGACGGAGAGCGAACCGCCGAGCGAGCGGCGCGAACGCGGCCTGGAGATGATGCGCCGGGTCTACGGCTGGGAGATCGGGGACGCGCCCGGCGACTTCTTCGGCATCACCGTCGACCACCTGTTCGGCGACATCTGGACGCGTCCCGGGCTGAGCATGCGCGACCGGCGGATGCTCCTCATCGGCGTCCTGGCCGGTCAGGGGCTCAACGACGTCCTCGACATCCAGATCCCCGCGGCGCTGGCCAACGGCGAGCTGTCGCCGGACGAGCTGCGCGAGACCGGCATCTTCCTGACGCACTACATCGGCTGGCCCCTCGGGTCCCGGCTGAGCGTCCAGATCGACACCCTCATCGCCAAGCACGAGAAGCGCATCCGGAAGGAAAAATCAGACTAAGTCTGGATTCTGGGGAACCGGAGGTCCGGTGCGAGCGTCCAAGACCCATGCGTGGTCGCGTCTTCGCTCCGGCTACGACGATGCTGCTCCTGGCCGGGTCGGCGGGATGCACCGGGTCTCCCGGCGCCCCGGACCCGCCGAGTCGGGCACCGTCGATACGGCTCGTCGCCTACGACGGCTGCGATGCCCTCCACAAAGAGCTGCGCCAGGCGACGGCCGACAGGGTCGGCCCGTTCGGGCTGGACGACATGCCCGTGCATGGTCTGCCGGAGGGCGACACGGCCCTGCGCAAGGGCCCGCAGGCGGCCGAGGCGGCCCCGGCGCAGCCTCCGCGGCATTCCACCACGAACGCGCACGAGCGGGGCGCGGACGAACCCGACCTCGTCAAGACCGACGGCCGCAGGATCGTGACGCTCGCCGGCGGAGGTCTCACCATCATCGATCCCGCGACGCGCAAGATCACGCACACGCTGGACCTGCCGGGATCCGGCGACCACGGCGACGGGCAACTGCTCCTCAGCGGCGACCGCGTGCTCGTCCTGGACGAGCGGTCGCCGATGATCCCCCTCCCCCGCCCGGCAAGGCCGGGAAGCGAAAGCTCACCCGCGCCGCCGACGTCCAGGCCGCAGACCCCCAGGCCCACGACACGCCTGACGCTCGTCGACGTCTCCGGCGCACCGAAGATCGTCGGCACCATGACGACCCACGCCGACTACCTGGACGCCCGCCAGAGCGGCTCGACGGTCCGGGTCGTGATGAAGTCCGAGCCCGACATCCACTTCCCCGGCGGCGAGGGCGGGAAGAAGGCCGCCGAGGCGAACAGGCGGGCCGTGATAACGGCGCCGCTCGACGCGTGGCTGCCCGCCTTCCAGGTGGACGACGGGAACGGCGGCCCGGCGAAGCAGTACCGGACGCCCTGTGACCAGGTCAGCCGGCCGTCCTCGTACGCGGGTTCGAGCATGTTGAGCGTGCTGACGTTCGACCTGTCCAAGGGGCTCGGCGACCCGCAGGCGATCGGCGTCACCGCCGACGGCACGACCGTCTACGGCAACGGGAAGAGCCTGTACGTCACCGGCACTTCCGCGAAGCCGTCCATGTGGAGGTCGCCCAAGAAGAGGCCTGAGCAGCGCACCGACGTCTACAAGTTCGACGTCAGCGGCAAGGGACGTCCGCGCTATGTGGCGTCGGGTTCGGTCAAGGGCTCCCTGCTGAACCAGTACTCCATGTCGGAGCACGAAGGGAAGCTGCGGCTGGCCACGACCACCGGCCAGTTCGCCCGCGGGGAGAAGCCGTCGCAGAGTTCGGTGTACGTCCTCGCACAGGACGGCGCTCGCCTCAACGAGATCGGACGCATCGACGGCCTCGGCAAGGGCGAGCGGATCTACTCCGTCCGGTTCATCGGCGCCACCGGCTATGTCGTGACGTTCCGGCAGACCGACCCGCTGTACGTGCTCGATCTGAAGGACCCGCGCCGCCCCCGCCTCACCGGCGAACTCAAGATCACCGGCTATTCGGCGTACCTGCATCCCACCAAGGAGGGGAGACTCCTGGGCATCGGCCAGGACGCCGACCTGTCCGGGCGGACGAACGGCCTCCAGGTGTCGCTCTTCGACGTTTCGGGCGAGCCTCGCAGGATCAGCGACTACAAGCTGCCCGGAACGACGGCCGAGGCGGAGTTCGAGCCGCACGCCTTCCTGTACTGGCCGGACTCCGGTCTCACCGTCATCCCCGTGAACGGCCGCGGCGACGGAGGCGGTGAGGCGCTGGCGCTCAAGGTGACCGGCTCGTCCATCACCAAGGCCGGGAACGTCCGGCATCCCGGCGAGTATCGCGGCACCGGCATCCGCCGTTCGCTCATCGTCGGAGGCGCCCTCTGGACGTTCTCCAGCCAAGGCGCCCGCGCCACCGAGGCGGCGACGCTCAAGAACACCGCGTGGCTGCCGTTCGACTAGTTCGGCGGGTTCGGCCGGTTCGATCGGAGCGAGTCAGCGCAGGCCGGTGGAGCGCTTGACGGCGGTCTGGATGAGCCGGTCGACCAGCGCCGGGTAGCCGAGCCCGGTCGCCGCCCACATCTGCGGGAACGCCGACGCCGGGGTGAAGCCCGGCATGGTGTTGATCTCGTTGAGGATCCAGCGGCCGTCCGGCGTGTGGAAGAAGTCCACGCGGGCGAGGCCCTCGCAGTCGAGCGCGTCGAAAGCCTGGACGGCGATGCGGCGGACCTCCTCGATCCGCGCGGCCGGCAGGTCCGGCGGGATCGCCATGCTGGTGGCCCCGTCGAGGTACTTGGTCTCGAAGTCGTAGAAGTCGTGGTCGCCCGCCATCAGCACCTCGGCGGGCAGGCTCGCCTCGGCCGGGCCGTCGTCCACGCCCTGCAGGACGCCGCACTCGATCTCGCGGCCCTCGACCGCGGCCTCCACGATGACCTTCGGGTCGTGCTCGCGGGCCGCATCGACCGCCGCCTCCAGGTCGGCCTCGTCGGTGACGCGGGTGATGCCCATGCTGGACCCGGCCCGGGCCGGTTTGACGAACACCGGCGTGCCGGTCGCCAGCCCGAGCTCCTTGATCTCGTCGATCTTGCCTTTGCGTTCGCGCCGCCACTCCCGGTCGCCGACCAGGACGTACGGGCCGACGGGCAGGCCGCGCGCCTGCCAGACGAGCTTCATGAATCCCTTGTCCATGCCGACCGCGCTGGCCAGCACCCCGGCGCCGACGTAGCGGACGCCCGCGAGGTCGAGCAGCCCCTGGATGGTGCCGTCCTCCCCGTAGGGGCCGTGCAGCAGCGGCAGCACCACGTCGACGTCGCCGAGCGTCTCCGGGACCTGCCCCGGCCGGACGACCATCAGGCCGCGGTCGTCGGGGTCGAACGGCAGCGCGAGGACGCCGCCGCTGCCGGTCACCTCCGGCAGCCGGCCGTCCTCGATCGCGAGCCGCAGGTCCCCGGGCGGCAGCACCCAGCGTCCGTCGCGGGCGATGCCGATCGGCACCACCTCGTACCGGTCCCGGTCGATGGCGGCCATCACGGCCCCCGCGGTGACGCAGGAGATCGCGTGCTCGGAGCTGCGTCCGCCGAAGACGACGGCCACGCGGATCTTCGAAACCTGGGACATGACGTCCGACCCTATCGGTGATCAGCCCGGGTCGGCCACGAGCGATCCGGGCGCGGCGGTCCCGCCGGTGCGGCCGTCACAGCCCGTACCGTTCGGGCTTGGGGGAACGCGAGATCAGCGAGATGGCCGCCTCCTTGATCGGCATGCCGTGGTGCAGGACGGCGGTGACCGCCTCCGTGATCGGCATCTCCACGTTGTGCTTGCGGGCCAGCTCCATCACCGCCTCCGACGACTTGACGCCCTCGGCGGTCTGCTTGGTGACGGCGATGACCTGCTCCAGCGTCATGCCGCGGCCGAGGTTCTCGCCGAACGTCCGGTTGCGCGACAGCGGCGACATGCACGTCCCGACCAGGTCGCCCATCCCGGCGAGGCCCGCGAAGGTGTGCTCGTCGGCGCCGAGCGCCGCGCCCAGCCGGGCGATCTCGGCGAGGCCGCGGGTCATCAGCAGCGCCTGCGTGCTGGCGCCGAACCCGAGCCCCACGGACATGCCCACGCACAGCGCGACGATGTTCTTCACCGCGCCGCCCAGCTCGCAGCCGACGACGTCGGTGGAGGTGTAGACGCGGAAGTACGGCGTCATCGTCGCGGCCTGGAGGCGCTGCGCGGCGCCCTCGTCCGCGCAGGCCGCGACCGCCGCGCCGGGTTCCCCGCCCGCGACCTCGCGGGCCAGGTTCGGGCCGCAGAACACCCCCACCCGTTCCTCGGGGACGTTCGCGACCTCGCCGATGACCTCCGACATCCGCCGGGACGTGCCGATCTCGACGCCCTTCATCAGGCTGACGAGCACCGCGTCCGGCGGCAGCAGCGGCACCCAGGCGCCGAGGTTGCGCCGCAGGGTCTGCGCCGGGACGGCCAGCGCCACGAAGTCGGCGCCCGCCAGGGCCTCCGCCGGGTCCAGCGTCGCGCGGACCCCCTCGGGCAGCGTGACGCCGGGCAGGTAGTCGGGGTTCTCGTGCCGCTCGTTGACCGCCTCGACGACCTCGGGGCGGCGCCCCCACAGGACGACCTCGCCGCCCGCGTCGTTCAGCAGCTTGGTGAACGTCGTCCCCCAGGACCCGGCCCCCATGACCGCGGTGCGCAACGTCACGAGCCGGCCGCCTTCGGGTCGCCGGTGCCCGGCCGCGCCGTCTCTGGCACCGCGGGCTCGAACGCCTCGGCGGCCGCCCGGCGCCGCTGCTCCAGCACCTTGTGGTGGTCGTAGCGTTCGCCGGGCGGCTCCTGGCCGCGCAGCTCGCCGAGCAGTCCGATGATGGCCGCCATGATGTCGTCGGTGGCGGCCCGCAGCGTCTCCTTGGTGAGCGGCAGGCCCTCGTACTCCGACAGGTCGACGGGCGGCCCAGCGATCACCTTCATCGTCTTGCGCGGGAACGGGTGGAAGCCCTTCTTCAGGCTTCCCGCCAGCCCCGTACGCTCGCCCTTCCGGTACGGCATCAGCTCGTGCGCCCCCCAGTTCGCCACCGGGACGACCTTGGCGCCCGTCTTCAGCGCCATCCGCGCCACCCCCGTCTGCCCGGTCATGGGCCACAGTTCGGGGTCGCGGGTGCAGCTGCCCTCCGGGTAGAACATCAGGCACTCGCCGTCCAACAGGGCCTTCTCGGCGTCCTTCAGGGCCATGGCCGCGTCGGCGCTGTCGCGGTAGACCGGGATCTGGCCGGTGCCGCGCAGGATGTTCCGGACGAAGCGCACGTCGAAGAGCGTCGACTTCGCCAGGTACACGGGATAGCGGCCCGACTCGTACACGAAGTGGGCGAGCGCGAGGGGATCGGCCTCGGAGATGTGGTTCGCGGCGATGATGACGCCGCCCTCCCCCGGCACGTTGCCCCGGCCGCGCCAGTCCCGCTTCAGCAGCCCCTTCAGCAGCGGGCGCAGGATGACGATCGTGAGCTTCCGCCACCCGGGCGAATACCCGTGGCTCATGCCCGTCCCCTCCTCACTCCGTCCCCCAGGCGAACGCGGGGTGTCCCGTCCCCAACGAACGCGGGGTGTCCATAAGTGTCGCGGGTGCGTGCGCATAGTGTCGAGTTGCCATGTCTACCGCAGAGTTCTCCCAATGGTCCCTCGTCGTGCCGGTGAAGGTGCTGTCCCGGGCGAAGACCCGCATGTCCGCGGCGGCGGGCCCGCATCGCGAGTCCCTCGCGCTCGCGGTGGCGACCGACACGGTCGCCGCGGCGCTGCGCTGTGACCGGGTCCGCACCGTGATCGTTGTCACCGACGATCCTCTCCCGGCCGCCGATCTGGCCGCCCTCGGCGCCCTGGTCGTGCCCGACGTGCCGGACGCCGGGCTGAACCCGGCGCTCGTGCACGGCGCCGGCCGCGGCCGCGAGCTCGCCCCCGGCACCGGCGTGGGCGCACTGTCGGCAGATTTGCCCGCTTTGCGATCTGATGAACTCGCGCGCGTCCTCGACGCCGCCGGCCGGGCGGCCGAGGCGTTCGTCCCGGACGCGGCCGGTGTCGGCACCACCCTGTACACGGCCCGCCCCGGCGTCCCGTTCTCGCCCGCCTTCGGCGGCGACTCCCGGGCCGCCCACCGCGCCCGCGGCGCCCGCGAGATCCTCCTTCCCGGCATCGACAGCGTCCGCCGCGACGTCGACACCCTCGAAGACCTCCGCGCCGCCCTCGCCCTGGGCACCGGCCCGCGCACCACTGCCGTCGCCTCCCGTCTCCCGGCTTTCGCCTAGGGTTCGGTGTATGCAGGGGACGGTGAAGGACTTCGACGCTTCGACCCGGTCGGGAAGCGTGCTGCTCGATGACGGGACGGAACTGCCGTTCGACGGGGAGGCGTTCGCGGCGGGCGGGCTGCGGATGCTGCGGCTCGGGCAGCGGGTGAACCTCGCGATGGACGGCGACCGGATCTCGGTGGTGACGCTGTCGACGTTCCCGCTTCCGTCGACCTAGAGGCTGCCGCACGCAGCGCCCGGGACCTCTTGGCACGGTCCCGGGCGCTGGTGCGGTGCGGCTACTTCTTTCCGGCCACCAGGTTCTTGAAGTCCGCGCCGGCCTTGAATTTCGGAACGGACGTCGCGGGAACCTCGATGGTCTTGCCCGTTGCGGGGTTGCGGGCCGTACGGGCAGGCCGGTCGGCCTTCTCGAACGAACCGAACCCGGTGATCGCGACCTTGTCGCCCTTGGCGACCGCGGTCTGGATCGCCTCCAGGATGGCGTCGACGGCCTCGGCTGCGGCCTTCTTGCTGCCCAGCCGGTCAGAGATGGCGTCGACCAGCTCACGCTTGTTCATGGGTTACTCCTCTAGTTCCCCCCTTGCCCGAACGAAACTAAGGGACCCTCAGCATGGACACAATCACCTGCACGCACGAGTTGGCGTGTCGCTGGCGTTTTTGTCGGCCTCGCCCCCGTCTCGCCGGGTGACCGGACCGGATCCGGCCACTGCGCACGCTAACCGACGTCGGGCGTCTCTTGGAAATCGGCGAGGAACGTCTCCAGCCTGCGGGCGGCCAGCCCGGCGTCCCTTTTCGCCAGATCGGTGATCGCCAGCAGGTGCCGGATGAGCCGCTGCCGGGTCTCGGGCGGCAGCGGCGCGACGGCCCGGTGAGCGTCACGCAACTGCCGTGCGAGCAGGGTCAACGCAGGATCGTCCCACTCGGGTCCACTCCACGGGACCGCGCTCAATGTGATGCCCCCAAAGGTCGGACGGGTCGTCGCACAGGGAATTCTCCCCCGTCGCCGCCCGCGCCCGTCCACCCGGGGCCGCAAAAGGCCCGGATCGCCGTCCACGACGGCGATCCGGGCCTTGAGACGCGCTACAGCGTGACGGGGAGCCAGGGGGTGCGGTTCGACTCGAAGTCGTTGATCGCGTCGGCGTGGCGGAGGGTGAGGCCGATGTCGTCCAGGCCCTCCATGAGCCGCCAGCGAGTGTAGTCGTCGATCTCGAACGAGGCGGTCCGGCCGTCCCAGCGGACCTCGCGGTTCTCCAGATCGACGGTGATCTCCAGGGCGGGGTCCTCCTCGATCCGGCCCTGGAGGTCCTCGACCTGCTCGCCCGTGAGGACGACCGGAAGCAAACCCATCTTGGTGGAATTATTACGGAAGATGTCCCCGAAGCGCGGCGCGATGACGACGCGGAAGCCGTACTGCTGCAGGGCCCAGACGGCGTGCTCGCGGGACGAGCCGGTGCCGAAGTCCGGCCCGGCGACCAGGATGCCCGCGCCGTCGTACTGCGGCTGGTTCAGGACGAACTCCGGGTCCTCGCGCCAGCCGGAGAACAGGCCCTTCTCGAAGCCGGTGCGGCTCACCTGCTTCAGCCAGACGGCCGGGATGATCTGGTCGGTGTCGACGTTGCCGCGGCGCAGCGGGACCGCGCGGCCGGTGTAGGCGGTGAACGCTTCCATCGTGGTTCCTTACAGGTCGGCAGGGGCGGTGAGGCGGCCGGTGACGGCGGTGGCGGCGGCGACGGCGGGCGACACCAGGTGGGTGCGGCCGCCGGGCCCCTGCCGGCCCTCGAAGTTGCGGTTGGACGTGGAGGCGCTGCGCTCGCCGGGCGTGAGCTTGTCAGGGTTCATCGCCAGGCACATCGAGCAGCCGGCCTCGCGCCATTCGGCGCCGGACGCGGAGATGACCTCGTCCAGGCCCTCCTCCTCGGCCTGCTTCTTGACCCTCATGGAGCCGGGGACGACCAGCATGCGGACGCCGCCGGCGACCTTGCGGCCCTTCAGGACGCCCGCGACGGCGCGGAGGTCCTCGATGCGGCCGTTGGTGCAGGAGCCGACGAAGACGGTGTCGACCTCGATGTCGCGCAGCGGCGTCCCGGCGGTCAGGCCCATGTACTCCAGGGCGCGCTCGGCGGACTGGCGCTGGGCGGGGTCGTCGTAGGACGCCGGGTCGGGCACGGCGTCGCCGAGCGGCAGGCCCTGGCCCGGGTTGGTGCCCCAGGTGACGAACGGGGTCAGCTCGGCCGCGTCGATCACGACCTCCTTGTCGAAGACCGCGTCGTCGTCGGTGCGCAGCGACGTCCAGTACTCGACGGCCTTGTCCCAGTCCGCAGCGCCTTCATTTTGGGGGGACGCCCCCCCGGCAACGGCGTTTGAGGGCGCGTGCGGGCGGCCCTTGAGGTACTCGAACGTGGTCTCGTCCGGCGCGATCATCCCGGCGCGGGCGCCAGCCTCGATGGACATGTTGCAGACCGTCATGCGGCCCTCCATCGACAGCGACCGGACGGCCTCGCCGCGGTACTCGATGATGTGGCCCTGGCCGCCGCCGGTTCCGATCCGCGCGATGACCGCGAGGATGAGGTCCTTGGCGGTGACGCCCTCGGGCAGCGCGCCTTCGACGGTCACGGCCATCGTCTTCGGCTGGACCTGCGGCAGCGTCTGGGTGGCGAGGACGTGTTCGACCTCGCTGGTGCCGATGCCGAAGGCGAGGGCGCCGAACGCGCCGTGCGTGGAGGTGTGCGAGTCGCCGCACACGACGGTCATGCCCGGCTGGGTCAGGCCGAGCTGCGGGCCGATGACGTGGACGATGCCCTGCCCGTCGTCGCCCATCGGGTGCAGCCGGACGCCGAAGTCGGAGCAGTTCTTGCGCAGCGTCTCGACCTGGGTGCGCGACACCGGGTCGGCGATGGGCTTCAGCAGGTCCGTCGTCGGGACGTTGTGGTCCTCGGTGGCGATCGTCAGGTCGGGGCGCCGGACGGGGCGGCCGGCCATCCGCAGCCCGTCGAACGCCTGCGGGCTGGTGACCTCGTGGACGAGGTGCAGGTCGATGTAGAGCAGGTCCGGCTCACCCTCGGCGCGCCGTACGACGTGCGCGTCGTAGACCTTTTCGGCCAGTGTTCGGCCCATCACTCCCACCTCACCTGTAATGATCGTCGGCGCCCGGTGCTGATCGCAGGTGCGCCGTGGTCCGGGTCACCTCGACTTGCATCTCAAATTTCGAGACGGCAGTATCAAGACATGGACAACTCTAGCGGAGTCGGCGTACTTGACAAAGCCGTTCTTGTTCTGAATGCGCTGGAGGCGGGCCCCGCCTCGCTCGCGCAGCTCGTCCAGACGACCGGGCTGGCCCGCCCCACGGCCCACCGGCTGGCCGTCGCGCTGGAGCACCACCGCCTCGTCCACCGCGACACGCAGGGGCGTTTCATCCTCGGGCCGAGGCTCGCCGAGCTCGCCGTCGCGGCGGGCGAGGACCGGCTCCTCGCGATCGCCCAGCCCATTCTCGCCCACCTGCGCGACCTCACCGGCGAGAGCGCCTCGCTCTTCCGCCGCCAGGGCGACGTCCGGGTCTGCGTGGCCGCCGCCGAACGCACCAGCGGCCTGCGCGACACCATCCCGGTCGGCGCCGCGCTCCCCATGACGGCGGGTTCGGCCGCGCAGATCCTGCTGGCCTGGGAGGAGCCCGACCGGCTGCACCGCGGGCTGCGCAACGCCAAGTTCGAGGCCGCCACGCTCGCGTCCGTCCGCCGCCGGGGCTGGGCGCAGAGCGTCGGGGAGCGCGAGCAGGGCGTCGGCTCGGTCTCCGCCCCGATCCGCGGCGCCGGCGGACGGGTGATCGCCGCCGTGTCGGTGTCCGGCCCCCTCGAACGCCTCAGCCGCTCCCCCGGCCGCCTGCACGCCGCCCCCGTCGCCGCGGCCGCCGAGAAGATCTCCGAGGGAATGCGCCGCACCGCGTCCTGATCCACTCGGCCACCGCGAGCCGCACCCTCCCGAGGACGACGAGCTCGCCGCCGCGGTGGCCGCCGCCCGCGATGCCGACGCCGCCGTCGCCGACCCGCGCACCGTCGTGGTGGTGAACGCGGGCGCGCCCGTCCTGACGCCGTGGCGGGACGAGGTCGCCGCCGTCCTGTGGGTGTGGCTGCCGGGCCAGGAGGGCGGCGACGCGATCGCCGGCGTCCTCACCGGTGCGGCTCGCGGGCTTGGCCGTCGCCGAGGCCGCCCCCGGCGACGCGGTGACGGTCCGCATCCGGCTGGACGGGCGCGTCCTCGCGGCGGCCGGCGACCTGGAAATCACCGCAACCCGGACAGACATTGGATAGTGCCGGTATCTAATCGGGCCACCCGGATAGCGTTAAACGTCCGGTCAAGGGGGTGCAACGGTGCAGATCTCCGAGCTCAGCGATCGCAGTGGCCTGACGGTCCAGACGATCAAGTTCTACATCCGGGAGGGCCTGCTCCCGAAGGGCTCGGCGGTGAGCGCGACCCGGTCGGAGTACGGCGCGCGCCATCTGGAGCGGCTGCGGCTGATCAACGCGCTGCGCGAGGTCGGCGACCTGCCGGTCTCGGCGATCCAGCAGATCATCGCGGCCATCGAGGACGAGCGCGTCAGCCTGCACGAGCTGTTCGGCACCACCCAGTACGCCATCGGCCCGCACGTCGCGGCGCCGCACGACCCGCACTGGCGCGCCGCCCGCGAGGACGTCGACGCCCTCGTCCGCGAACTCGGCTGGACCGTCGGCGACCGCGCCCCGGCCCGCGATCTTCTCGCACACACGTTCGTGGCGCTGCGCCGCCTCGGCTTCCCGATCACGCTCAAGGACCTGCGGCCGTACGTGAAGGCCGCGACCGAGGTCGCCGAGCACGAGATCGGCAGGGTCGCCGAGGGGACCTCGCGCGCCCGGACCGTCCATTCCCTGCTGGTCTCGACCGTCCTGTACGAACAGGTTCTGACGGCCCTGCACCGTCTGGCCCAGGAGGACGCCTCGTCCCGCCGCTTCGACCGGACCTGAGCCCGGCCTGAGTCATGCGCGCCGCGCATGGCTCCTCTGCCGAATCTTCGCTGGTGACATGGCCGCCCGGCGCCTAGCGTCGAGCACGCCATGACACGAATCGCATTTCTCGGACTAGGACGCATGGGCGTCCCGATGGCCGGGCGGCTGCTCGCCGCCGGCCACGAACTGACCGTATGGAACCGCACGCCCGCCAAGGCGGCACCGCTGGCGGAGGCCGGCGCCGCCGTCCGCGACACGCCCGCCGAGGCTGTTCGGCCGAGCGGGGCTCGCCGTTCGATCGGTGGCGGGCGGGGGCCGGAGGACGGCGCGGGATGCGACCTGGTGATCACGATGCTCACCGACGCGGACGCCGTCGAGGACGTGCTGTTCGGCCCCGGCGGAGCGGCCCCGGCCCTGGAGCCCGGCGCGGTGATCGCCGACATGTCGACGATCGGCCCGGACGCGGTCCGCCGCGTCCGGGCCCGGCTGCCGGAGGGCGTCGGCTACGTCGACGCACCCGTCTCCGGGAGCGTCCCGCAGGCGGAGGCCGGCGACCTGGTGATCCTCGCCGGCGGCACGGACACCGACCTGGCCCGCTGCGCCGGGGCCCTCGAAGCGCTCGGACGCGTCCGGCGCGTCGGCCCGCCCGGCTCGGGCGCCGCGCTCAAGCTGGTGGTGAACGGCGTGCTCGTCGCGAACTTCGCCGTCCTCGGCGAAGCCCTCGCCGTCGCAGACCGGCTGGGCGTGGACACCGATCCGGCCCTGGACGCGCTGTCCCGCCTCAGTCCGCAGGCCGGGCGGCTGAAGGAGGGCAGCGCCGCCGACCCGCCGCGCTTCACCCTCGCCCTGGCCGCCAAGGACCTCGCCCTCGCCTTGGACGGCACCCGCCCGGCCGGCGTCCTGTCCGCCGCCCAGGCCCGGACGGACGCCGCGCTCGACGCCGGGCTGGCGGACCACGACCTGATCACACTCGCAGACCACACCAGGAGGACGTCACAGATGCGCGTCACGCTCGGCAACCCCGCGACCGTCCCGCCGCCGCCCAACCCCGCCTACTCCCACACCGCGCACGTGACACAGGGCCCGATGCTGTACGTGTCCGGGCAGATCGCCCTGGACGAGAACGGCAAGGTGGACGCGCCGGGCGACATGACCCGCCAGTCGGAGGTGATCTTCTCCCTGCTGGAGCGGATCCTCGCCGCGCACGGGGCGGGCTTCGCGGACATCGTCAACATCCGGTCGTTCCTCACCGACCTCGACCTCCGCAGGGAGTACGGGGCCGTCCGCGCGCGGTACTTCACCGGCGCTCCCCCGACGAGCACGACCGTCGAGGTGCCCCGGCTGTTCCACCCCGACGCCCTCCTAGAGGTGGAGGTCGTCGCCGCCGTCCCCCGTTAGGCCCCCGGCCGCGTCGCGGAGGTCCCCGAGGAACGCGGTGACGGGCGGGGATCTGCGTGCGTGGCGCCCGACCGCCGCGTAGACCGACCGGCGCGGCTGGTCGGACGTCACGGCGCGCAGCACGACGCCGTCCCGCGACGCCGCCGACGCGGCCAGCGCCGGGACGAGCGTGACGCCGAACCCCTCCGCGACCAGGCCGAGCTTGGAGATCCACTCGGCGACCCGCAGCGGCGTTTGCGGGACGAACCCGGCGGCCTCGCAGCGGGCGCGCAGCGCCGCGATGGCCTCGGGGTCGTCGGCCACGATCCAGGGCTCGTCGGCGAGGTCGCCGAGCGGGACGCGGCGGCGGGCGGCGAGCCGGTGCCCGCTGGGCAGCGCGACCAGCAGCGCGTCGTCGGCCAGCGGCACCAGGTCCCCGGCGGCGATCGACGGGAGCTTGTGCGTGCTGACCACGGCGATGTCGAGGTCGCCGGCCTCCAGCATCGGCAGCAGCCGCTCGGTCGTCCCCTCGCGCAGCACCGGCCGGACGCCCGGATGGCGGGCCCGGAACCGGGCGAGCGCGCGGGGCACGAGCGCGGCGTTGGCGGTGGGGAACGCGCCGAGCCGCAGCGTCCCGGTGTCGAGGCGGCGCAGCCCGTCGAGCGCGCGGGCGGTGTCGGCGAGCCGGTCGAGGAGGCCGCGCGCGTGCGGCAGCAGGTACTCCCCGGCGGGGGTCGGGCGGACGCCGCGGGCGCCGCGGGCGAACAGTTCCACGCCGCAGACATCCTCCAACGCCGCGATCTGCCGGGAGACCGCCGACTGGGTGTAGCCCTCGGCGGCCGCGGCGGCGGTGAACGAGCCGAGGTCGGCGACGGCGACGAAGGTCCGCAGCAGAACGGGGTCGAGGGCTTCGGCGCGCACGCCCGCAGCATACGAGGGCCGCCCGATAGGGTCGGCCGCATGCCGGAGAGCCGCCCGTTCGTCAGCCTGGCGACCGACTTCGGCGCCGCCTACACCGCGATCTGCGCGGGGGTCGTCTACACGATCGCGCCGGCGGCGAACGTGCTCGTGCTCAGCGACGAGATCACCCCGTTCGGCGTCCGCGAGGGCGCGATGCTGCTCCGCCAGGCGCTCCCGTACCTTCCGGCCGGCGTCCACTTGGGGATCGTCGACCCGGGTGTCGGCACACAGCGCCGCCCGGTCGCGGTCGAGACGGGGCGCGGGGACGTGCTGGTCGGCCCGGACAACGGCCTGCTCGTCCCGGCCGCGGACAGGCTGGGCGGCGTCGTCCGGGCGCACGTCCTGGAGAATCCGGCGTACCGGCTGCCGGGCGTGTCGGCCTCGTTCCACGGGCGCGACATCTTCTCGCCCGCCGCCGGGCACATCGCCGCCGGCGTCGAGGTGTCCGATCTCGGGTCCCCGGCCGAGCCGCTGCCGCTGGACGTCCCGTCCCCGGTGGTGGGCGACGGGGAGCTGACGGTGCCGGTGCTCTACACCGACCGTTTCGGGAGCCTGATCCTGGGCGCCGAGCCGGAGGACCTGGCCGCCGCGTTCGGCCCCCTGCCGTACGGGACGCCCCTGGGGGTCGTGTGGACCGCTCCGGGTCCGGGCTCCGCGCGGGTCACGTTCGAGGAGACCTTCGGCGGCGTCTCCCCCGGCGAGCCCCTCGTGTGGGTCGACTCGTCGGGCTGGCTCGGTCTGGCGGTCAACCAGGGGTCGGCCGCCGTGGCGTTCGGCCTCGCGGGCACGGAGACCGTCACCCTGCACCGGCTGTAGGAGACTTGCCCCGTGGAAGATCTCGATGTGGTCGCCTGGATCCAGGTGTCGGGCGGACGGATGCTGGCCGTCCGCTCACGCGGCCGTGACCTGCTGTACCTCCCGGGCGGCAAGCGCGAGCCGGGCGAGGACGACTGGTCGGCCCTGTCGCGCGAGGTGCGGGAGGAACTGGACCTGGAGCTCGACCGGACGTCCTTCCGGGAGCTGGGCGTCATCCGTGCGCCCGCCCACGACCAGCCCGACTTCGCCCACGTCCGGATGGCGTGCTTCACCGCCGCCTATCGGGGCGCGATGGTCCCGGCGGGGGAGGTGGACGAATACGTCTACATAGGCCGCGCCGAACGCCACCTCCTCGCCCCCGCCGCGCAGGCGGCTCTCGACCTCGCCGCCGAAAACGGTCTGCTGGTCTGATCGGCACCGGCCGCCCGGAATCCGCGTCCCGAAGTACCCGGCAGCCCGCTGTTCGAGTTTCCATCCGGCGTTGAATGGCCCACTCGTCACCCCTCCCGAGGGTATGCGTTGATAGATCCACTAGGATGCCGCCGGTCGGGTCAGAAAGCACTTACGGGGGGGCCGTAATGTCGGAGGTCCATCACTTCTCCTACGGGCTGGTCACACCGGTGCCCGCCTACCTCATGTCGTTCATCGGCTCGCTCCTCGGCCTGCTGTGCACGGCCCGCGCACGGGCCTCCACCGGCCGCTCACGCGCCTCCTGGCTGGCCCTCGCGGCGCTGGCCATCGGCGGCACCGGCATCTGGGTGATGCACTTCATCGCGATGCTCGGCTTCACCATCGAGGACCACGAGATCCGCTACGACGTGCCGCTCACGCTGCTGAGCTGCGCGACCTCCATCGCGGTCGTCGCGATCGGGCTGTTCATCGTCGGCTTCGGCGGCATCCGCATGCCCGTGATCATCACCGGCGGCGTCATCATGGGCGCCGGCGTGGCGAGCATGCACTACACCGGCATGACCGCGATGAACATGGCGGGGCACATCGGTTACCGGCCCGCCATCGTCGCGCTGTCGGTGCTGATCGCGCTGGTGGCGGCGACCGCTGCGCTCTGGTTCAGCATCCGCGTGAAGGGCATGTGGGCGGCCGTCGGCGCCGCCGCGATCATGGGGGTCGCGGTGACCGGCATGCACTACACGGGCATGGCGGCCATGCGGATCACCATGCACGAGGGCATGCCGGACCCCACCGGCGCCCGCCCCGCCGACTTCCTGCTGCCGCTCATGGGCGGCGTCGGCGGTGTGTCGATCATCCTGCTGATCATCATCGCGATGGCGCCGAGCGAGGAGGAGATGCGGGTCGAGGCCGCGATGCAGGAACGCATCCGCTCGCGGCAGCAGGCGGAGACGCCGGGCACGCCGCCGGCGGAGCCCGCCGCGCCCCCGCGGAGCCGGTCCGCCGGCGAATGGTTCGACGGCGGACCGGGCCACTGACGCCGCCGCCCCGGCCGTACGCCCCTTAGACGGACTCAGGGTCGACCCCTACGCCCGGGGCGGTACCGGGAGCAGGGGGCGGTGGGCGGCGCGCCGTAGAGCGGGTGTCTCTCAGCGGCCGATGCCCGGGCCCATGCCGTACACGCAGCATGATCGGCATGACGAACACGACGCAGACCCTCACCCGCCCCGAGTCCCCCGTCCACGCCGGCCCGCCGAAGCTGTCCCCGACGCAGCTGCGCGCCGCCCAGATCGAGACCCTCGAAAGCCCGCGGCTGAAGTACGGGCTGCTGGCCCGGATGCTGTTCAAGCAGATGGACCTCGTCTACGGCCGCAAGGGTACGCTCGTGAAGTTCGCGATGCTGGAGTTCATCGCCCGCGTCCCCTACCAGGCGTGGGAGCGGATGGGCTACTTCTCCCTGTCGCGGCACCGCCACCGCTCGGCGCTCGCCAAGCGCGTCTACGAGCGGATCGTGGAGACCCGCGAAGAGCAGGACAACGAGCAGTGGCACCTGCTCATCCTCCAGGACCTCGTCCAGCGCGACGGTCTGAAGCAGTCCTTCGTGCTGCACCGGCTGGCGCCGTGGCTCGTGGCGTTCTTCTACTACCACGTGTCGTGGCTGCTGTTCCTGGTGCGGCCCGAGCTGAGCTACCGGCTCAACGCCGACTTCGAGGACCACGCCGAGCACGAGTACATGTCGTACGTGGCCGAGCACCCGGAGCTGGAGTACGTGCCCGCGCCCACGACGTACGCCGCCGAGTACGGGGAGTACGGCTCGGTCGCCGACCTGCTGCGCCAGATCGGGCACGACGAGCGGATCCACAAGCTCGACAGCCTGGTGAACATGCGGGCACCCCGCTTCCAGGACGCGCCCGCCCCAAAGGTCGTCAGTTAATTGACTGTCAGAGCGAAGCTGCCTAACGTCGGCCCCCTGCTCTGAGAGCGAGGCCATCGTGACGAAGCTCGACCGTCCCGCCCTGCCGGCCGTCACCGTCCTGGTCCGCAACCCCTACGGCGAGCCGGTGTTCCGCTCGGTGCCGGTGACGCCGTACCTGCGGGCCGGGATGACGGTCGTGCTTCAGCACTGCCGGATCGGCCTGGTCGCCACCAGCCAGACGTTCAAGGCCGGGCACCGGATCAGGGTGCAGGTCGCCTCGTCCGACTTCCCGCGGTTCGACCGCCATCCGGCGATGACCCGTGCCGAGCAGACCGTCTTCCACGACGCCGCCCGCCCGTCCTGGATCACCCTCCCGATCATGCCCCGGATGAACACTTAAGCGATCCTTTGACTATCACCCTCGTCCAGAGACATGGTTAAGGCGTCGGTCGCCGACCCGTCCGGGAACACGATCACTTTCAACGAGAAACCGTCCACCTGAGCGCGGGCGTCAGGACGCGGCGAGCGCGATGCCGCTGCCGACGCCCAGCGCCACGGACAAGGCCGCCGCCGCGACGGCGACCGCGGAGGCGCCGCGCGCCGGACGCGGCGGCGGGCCGTCCCGGCGTCCGAACAGCGGGACGATCCACCGCAGGTAGTAGAAGACGCTCGCGACGGTGTTGACGGCGGCGACCACGGCGAGCCACGTGTAACCGCCGTCGAGGGCGGCGCCGAACATCAGGACCTTCCCGACGAACACGGCGGTCGGCGGCGTCCCGATGAAGCCGAGCAGGCAGATGACCAGCGAGAGGCCCACGAGCGGCGACCCGCGCAGGAGACCCGTGTACGCCGCCAGGCCGTCGCGTCCGGTGGCGAGGACGACGGCGAACGCGCCCACGTTCGTCACCGCGTATGCGGCGACGTAGAACAGCAGCGCGGGCTGCGCCAGGTCCGTCCGTCCCACCATGGCGACCGGGATCAGCAGGTAGCCCGCCTGGCTGACGGTCGAGTACGCCAGCAGCCTCCGGACGTTGTCCTGCCCGAACGCGGCGAGGTTGCCGAGCGTCATCGTGGCCGCGGCGATCACGGCGACGAGCGCGGGCCACCCGGCGGCGCCCGGCGGGAGCGCCTCGGCGCCGATCCGGTAGAGGGCGGCGAAGGCGCCGATCTTGGGGACGGTCGTGACGAAAGCGGCCACGGCCGGCGGCGCGCCCTCGGTCACGTCCGGGACCCAGAAGTGCCCGGGGACGGCGCCCGCCTTGAACAGCAGCCCGGCGAGCAGCGCGACGACGCCCGCCGCGACCGCCGCCCGCGGGGCCTCCGCGAGGCCCGCCCGCAGCACCGGATACGCCGAGCCGCGCCCGACCCCGGACAGCAGCGTCACACCGGCGAGCATCAGGACGCCGAGCAGCGCGCCCATCAGGTAGTACTTCAGCGCCGCCTCGGTGCCGGGCGCGTCCTTGCCGAACCCGGCGAGCGCGTACGCGGGGATGCTCGCCAGCAGGTACGCGGCGACCAGGACGAGGAGGTCGGACGACGCGCCGAGCACCACCGTCCCGAGCGCCGAGAACAGGATCAGGACGTAGTGCTCGCTCTCACGCGGATGGCCGCGCACCGGCCCGGCGGCGAGGGCGATGACGAGAAGCGTCGAGCCGAGGACGGCGATCCGGGTGACGTGCGTGATCGGGTCGATGTGGAACGCGCCGAACGCCGTCAGGTCGGGACGGGCCGCGGCGACAGCCGCGACGGCCAGCCCCGCGGCGAGCCCCGCCGCGCAGATCACCGCGACCCGCCACTGCCGCCCGCGGGGCAGGAACAGCCCGTTGACCAGGCCGAGCACGGCGGCGATGAGGACGCACAGCTCGGGCGCCAGGTCGGCCGGGTTGTCGTTCATCACCGGCCCACCAGCCCGATGATCGACGCCGACAGCGGCTCGATCGTGTCGAGCAGGACGCGCGGCGCCACGCCGATGAGCAGCGACAGCGCCAGCAGCGGGACGAGCGCGGCGATCTCGGGCCGCCGCACGTCCGTGACCCGGGACGTCAGTTCACCGGGCGGGCCGGTGACGACCTTGTGCAGCACGCGCAGGAACAGCCCGGCCGTGATGAGGATCCCGAGGACGGCGAGCGCACCGGTCACCGCCGTCACCGTGCTGCCGCTGCCGATCGTCCCGGCGAAGATCTGGAACTCGGCGATGAACCCCGACAGGCCGGGCAGCCCGAGCGACGCGAACGCGGCGACGGCGATGAGGCCGGAGTAGACGGGCGCGGCGCGCGCGATGCCGCCGAACCGTCCGATGTCGTAGCTGCCCGCCCGGTCGTAGAGGACCCCGCACAGCAGGAACAGCGCGCCGGTCACCAGACCGTGGCTGACCATCTGCGTGACCGCCCCCGTCACGGCGAGCCGCCGGGCGTCGGCGTCGCCCGCCGCGTATCCGGCGGCGCCGAGCGCCAGGACGATGTACCCCATGTGGTTGACGGACGTGTACGCGACGAGCCGCTTGACGTTGTCCTGGGCGAGCGCGACGAGCGCCCCGTACAGGACGCTGACCAGCCCGACGATCAGCACCACGAGGGCGTAGCGGCGCCAGGCGTCCGGCAGCATCGGCATCGCGATCCGGACGAGCCCGTACGTGCCCATCTTCAGCATGACCCCGGCGAGGATCGCCGACCCGGCGGCGGGCGCGTCGGTGTGCGCGGGCGGCAGCCAGGTGTGGAACGGGACGACCGGCGTCTTGATCCCGAGTCCGATCCCGACGGCGAGGAGCGTCAGCCCGGCCAGCCCCGGTGACGCCTCCAGCGGCGGCGTGCGGGTCAGCTCGACCATGTCGAACGTGTGGGGGTCGGCGCCCAGGTAGAGGCCGATGAACCCCAGCAGGAGGACGAGCGACCCCAGGAACGTGTAGAGGAAGAACTTCAGCGCCGACCGCGCCCCGTCCTCGTGCCCCCACAGCAGGATCACGAAGTACATGCCGACGATCGACAGGTCGAAGAAGACGAAGAACAGCAGCAGGTCGAGGGCCGCGAACAGCCCCAGGCAGACCGTCTCCAGGAACAGGAAGAGGGCCGCGAACGCCCGGACGCGGTCGGTGTGCCGCAGCGAGTACACCGCGCACGCGGCGAACAGGACGGCGGTCAGGGTCAGGAGCGGCAGCGACAGCCCGTCCACGCCGACGTGGTAACCGGCGCGGACCGACGGGATCCACCGCACGTTCGTCTCGAACGAGACCCCGCCGCCCGTCCCGTGCGCGATCCACATCGCCACGATCAGCGCCAGCTCGGCGACGGTGACGCCGATCCACGTCCACGGCGCCGCGCGCCGCGGGACGACCGGAACCACGAGCGCGGCGGCCAGCGGGAGGAAGATCACCAATGTGAGCATGGGTCACCCGGCCAGGACGGCGACGACGACGAGGACCACGAGCACCACGGCGGCCTGCGCGTAGTACGTGTGAAGCTGCCCGGTCTGCGGGCGCCGGGCCAGTGCCGCGAGCCCCCGGGCGGCGCGTCCGACGACGGTGACCAGGCCGTCCACGCGGAACTCGACGCGGCGACCCGCCAGCCCGGCCGTCCACCGCCCGCCCCGCGCGACGCCCCGCACGGCGCCGTCGACGACCTGATCGTCGAACCGCGCCAGCGCCCGCGCAACGGCGAACACGGGACGAACCGCCCCGGCGACGGCGGCCCGTTCCAGATAGAGCCAGTTCGCGGCCCAGGCCGGTTCCGGAACCCGCCGGACCGCCACGACCACGCCCACCGTGACCACCGCGAGCACCCCGGAGAGGACGGCTTCCCAGACATGCGGCTTCACTCCCGTCGGAAGACCCGCGACCCCGAGCGCACACGCGGCGCCGGCCAGCACGACCAGCGGAACGCGTTGGGACCAAGGCACCCGCGCGACCTGGCCCTCGGCCGGACGCACCACCATGAGCAGCGCCTTCGCGGCATACGCGGCCGAGAGCACGGAGGCGGCGAACCCCACGGCCAGAAGGCCCTCCGACCGGGCACCCGCCACGGTCAGCACCTCGTCTTTGGTGACCCACAACGACAGCGGCGGGACACCGGCCAGCGCAAGCGCGCCCGCCCCGAACGTGGCCTTGACCAGCCGTCCCGTCCGCTGCGCGCTCAGCCACAGCCCCGCGCACAGGAACAGCAGGCTCTTCACCGCGGCGTGCGCGACCAGATGCGCCGCCCCCGCGCCCGCCGAACCGGCCCCGGCGGCCAGCACCATGAATCCGATCTGCGCACACGTGGACGCGGCGAGAAGCTGCTTCAGCTCCCGCTGTGCGAGCGCCACCGCACCCAGCACCAGCGCGGTCAGCGCACCCGCCCAGCACACCACCGTGTCGGCCCAGCCGGTGGCGTCGAGGAGGGGATGAAGGCGCATCAGCAGATAGGCGCCGGCGGCGACCATCGTCGCCGAGTGCAGCAACGCCGACACCGGACTCGGTCCCGCCATGGCCCGCGACAGCCAGAACGAGAACGGAAGCTGCGCCGACTTGCCCAGCGCCGACACCACGACACCGGCGGCTATCAGATCCCGCCAAGGCGCGTCGGCCTGCGCCAGCGCGTCGAACTCCAGCGAATGCGCTCCGGCGACCGCGAAACCCGCCGCCGCGTAGAGGCCCATGTCGGCGGCCCGGGTGGTGAGGAACGCGACGTCCGCCGAACGGACCCGTTCCACGTCCGACCACACGTAGCCGATGAGCGCGTACGACATCGCGCCCATGACCTCCCAGCCCATGAGCAGCAGCAGGAGGTCGGTCGCGGTGACCGTGACCAGCATCGCCACCGCGAACAGCAGCATCAGGACGTAGAACCGGGCGCCGTACCCCTCGCCCGCCGCATACATGAGCACCGCGACCAGGACGGCGGCCAGGGTCACGACGAGAACGGCGGACAGCCCGTCCATCGCCAGCCCGCCCGGCCACCCCGGCAGCAGCGAGAAGTTCCACCCTGGTTCCTGTGGAGGGACGGCCCCCCACACCCCCCGGTTCGCTCCGCTCATCCCCGGAGATCCCCCGCATCATCGGTGAGGTCCACGTCGCGGGCCCTGAAGAGCGCGGTGACGACGGCGAAGCCCATGGCCATCTCCAGCGCCATCACGGTGATGGCGACCAGCACGAGGACCTGCCCGTCGGCGGAGCCCGGCGACACCCAGTACCAGAACCCGGCCCCCGCGACGATGATCCCGTTGATCATGAGTTCGAGGCCCATCATCAGCATCACGATCGACTGCTGCGACAGGGCGCCGAACAGCCCCACGCAGAACAGCGCGGCGGCGAGGAGCAGGAACGTCTCAAGCGTCAAGACGCGCCGTCCCGGTCATAGCGTCCCCGGTGCGTGGCCAGCACGACGGTCGCGATCATGGTGGCCAGGATGGCGATGCCGATCACCATCATGACCAGCATCTTCGGCCCCATGATCGACTCACCGAGCGCGAACGTCGGATCGCCCGGCGGACGCCCCGCCCGCCTCGGCCACGGAATCGCGAAGATCCCCGCGGCCAGGGCGGCGAACGCGGCGCCCGAGATGGCGAACGCGCCGCGCTTGTTGTGCAGCATCGTCATCGGCATCAGCCCCGCCGGATTCATCATGTACATGACCATGAAGACGACCATCACCAGCATCTCCATGATCATCATCAGGATCACCAGGACGCCGAGGTAGTGCAGGTCGATCAGCAGCAGCTCCGCGCCGACGCACAGGAACAAGGCGAGCAGCGCGAACGTCGCCCGCGCCATCGAGTCGACGACGAACACCGCGACACCGGACCCGACGGCGGCGACGGCGAGCACCCAGAACGCGACGGCCTCCACGATTCACCTCCTCATACGACGACGAGCCCGACGACGAGCATCTGCAGCAGCGTGGCCGGGATCAGCACCGTCCACGCCGCCGTCATGAAGCGGTCCATGCGCACGACGGGCAGCCGGTGCCGCGTCCACACCAGGAAGGCGAGCACCGCGGCGGTCTTCACCAGCGACCACGCCCACCCCGGCAGCAGCGGCCCCGAACCACCGCCCAGGAACAGCGGGACGGCGACGGCCGCCGACACCGTGAGCAGCCCGTACCGTCCCGCCAGGAAGACGAGCCGGTCGGGCCCGGACAGTTCCAGCGCCGCTCCCCCTGCCAGATCCCCGCCCAGGGGATGCCCGAACGGCCCCCAGAACGCCATCGCGAGCGCGGACACCAGGTAGACGACGAACGCGACCGGCATCCAGACCGCGAACCACAGCCCGTCCTGCGCCTCCCCGATCACCCGCAGATCCAAGGAGTGCGCGGCGAGCGCCGCCGTGATGAGCGCGAACATGTGCGGCAGTTCGTACGCGAGCCCCTGTGCGATGAACCGGTAGCCGCCGACCAGCGCGAACGCGGAGTTGACACCCCAGCCGGCCAGCCACACCGACGCCCAGGCCACGACCTCCATCGCGTTGAACCAGACGAGACCGACCGGCGCGTCCACCGCCACGTGGCCGCCGAACGGCACCACCAGTGCCGCGAGCGCCGCCGCCACCGGCAGCGAGATCACCCCGATCCTGGTCAGCAGCCGGTCCGCCCTGGCGGTGACGCGCCGCTGCATGGTCAGCAGCCGCGCCACCTCGCGGAACGGCTCGGCCGGACGATGTCCCGCGAACGCCGCGTTCAGCGACGCCGCCGCCACCGCCAGCACACCCAGGACGAGCACCTCAGCCATCGGCGGCCGTCCCGAGGTCCGGGTCGAGGCTCGCCACGATCAGCCGCGCCTCGGCCAGTTCGGCCCCTTCCAGCAGCGACGGCAGCACCGCCAGCGACTCGTCCCAGGGTTCACGCGTCCGCGCCGCCTCGCCGTCGAGTGCGGCGCCGATCTCCCGCAACCACCCGTCGAGCCGGTCCTTCACCTCGCCGCGCGTCATCCACCGCAGGGTCCGCGACCGTCCGACCCTCCGCGCGAAGGGCGCGAACCTCTTCGCGAGCACATCGTCCGGAACCCCGCCCAGCGCCTCGTCGCGCAGCACGGCCGCGCGCTCGCCCGCCGCGTCCCAGCCCGCCACGCGCAGCAGCCTGGAGACGCTGTCGAGACGGGACGCCGCCCGCCGTCCCTCGTTCCAGAACCCGCCGTCCGCGGTGTCGATGGCGGTGACCTCCGCGGCCTGGACGACGTCGCCCTGCAACGTCAGGTCGACCCGTAGCCCGGCGGGCCAGTTCGCCAGGACGGGTCCGAGCGGGACATGCAGGACGTCCAGCCGCAGCCCGTCCCGGTCGTCCCCCCGATCGGCCATGTGGACGTCGTCCAGATCCAAGGCGGGCCGCGAACCACCGGCGACGCCCTCCAGGTCGGCGGTCGCCCGGACGCGCGGCTCGGGCATGTCCCGCCACACGGTCTCGATGGCGTCCGCCAGTTCCGCCCCCGGATGCCCGCAGACGACGAGCATCCCCGTCTCCGCGGGCGAAAGCGCAGGACGCCACCCACGCGAACGCATCTCCGCCTCGACCGCGAGCCGGTCGCGCGTCCCGTCCGCCGCCGGCACCACGAACGGACGCGGCGTCGCGAACCGTCTCAGACCCACCGCAGCGCCCCTTCCCGCCACGCGTACAGGACACCGACCAGGATCAACGCGAGGAAGAGGAACATCTCCACGACCGCCTTCACGCCCACGGACGCGACGACGAGCGCCCACGGATACATGAAGACCATCTCCATGTCGAAGGCGAGGAAGACCATCGACACCGTGTACCAGCGCACGTGGTACCGCGAGAGCGCATGCTCGGCGGGACGCGCCCCGCCCAGGAACGGCCCTGCCTCGAAACTCCGGGGCGCCATCGCGAACGAGACGGCGTAGACGCCGGCGATGAGCGCCGTCACCAGCCCGATCACCGAGAGGGCGGCGGCGTACGGCGGCATCGCCCCTCCCGGATCCCGGCGATCTGGCTAGTTGGTCTCTACCTGATCAGCGCATCCGGAAACCTCGGCTCAGCCGTGCCCTCCGTGCCCGCTGGTTCCGCCGGTTTCGCCGTGCCGCTGCCGGTCGGCGGCCGCGGCGCCGAGGATCATCTCGTCCACGACCCAGCGGGCCTCCGGGGACAGGTCGACGAGGGCGCGCAGCACCTCGGGCCGGATGACGCCGTGCTCCATGTCGCGGCGCAGCGCCTTGAGCGTGAGGTCGTCGCCGATGGGGCCGGACTCGCTGGGGAACCCGAAGAACCCGATCGGCACACCGAAGAACGTGGCGAGTGCCGTGAGGGTTTTGAGCTGCGGGTTCTCCTGCCGTCCCGTGCGCAGTTTCCACACGGTGGTGGAGGAGATGTCCTCGCCGGTGGTGCGGGCGATGGCGGCGGCCGTCTCCACGTTGTTGCGCGGCGGCCCGGTGTCGGCCGGCCACAGGTTCCGGATCAGCCACTCGACCTTCTCGGCCAGCGTCGCCCCCGGCGACACCTCGTGCATGCGATCGCGCATCGTTCTCCTCCCGCCGACCTCAGTGACTTTAGTTGACCACGGTCGTGCTGACCGGCCAATGACACACGCCCCTCCGAAAGTCGTGAGACCTGCGACTTCGTGCGCTGCCGCGCGGCCCGTCCCGTCCGGTCCAATCGGGGACGACGGAAAGGGGCACGCACGTGACAGAGTTCGCCGCACGAGCCGAGGGCGTGTGCAAGACGTACGGGACGGGCGACGCCCGCGTGACCGCACTGGACGGCGTCACCGCCCGCATCCCCCGAGGGCGGTTCACGGCCGTGATGGGCCCGTCCGGCTCCGGCAAGTCGACGCTCATGCACGTGATGGCGGGGCTCGACTCCGCCGACGCCGGCCGCGTCCACATCGGCGACGCCGACATCACCGGCCTGGACGACCGCGCCCTCACCAGGCTCCGCCGCGACCGCGTCGGCTTCGTGTTCCAGGCGTTCAACCTCGTCCCGACGCTGACCGCGCTGGAGAACGTCACGCTGCCCGCCGACATCGCCGGCCGGCGGCTCGACCCGGCCTGGCTGGACGAGGTGATCGACACGGTCGGCCTCGGAGACCGGCTCTCGCACCGCCCGTCCGAACTGTCGGGCGGCCAGCAGCAGCGCGTGGCCTGCGCCCGCGCCCTCGCCGGACGCCCCGAGATCATCTTCGCGGACGAGCCGACCGGCAACCTCGACTCCCGCTCCGGCGCCGGGATCCTGGGGTTCCTGCGCCGCTGCGTGGACGAGATGGGCCAGACGATCGTCATGGTCACCCACGACCCGTCCGCCGCCGCCCGCGCCGACGAGGTCATCACGCTCACCGACGGCCGCATCGTCGACCACCGGGACCAGACGCCTCCTCCCTCTCAGGTCGCGGGTCCTCCTCCTCTGCGATGAACTTTGCCAAGAAACGTTGCAAAGGCCCTTTGCAACTTCTAGCGTCCTGGGCATGAAGGAACAGCCGGCGCCCCGGGCGATCACCGATCCGCAGCAGGTGCGTCTGCTCGCGCACCCGCTGCGGCGGCGGATCGCCGAGATCCTGCGGCGCGGTCCCGTCTCGTCCACGACCCTCGCCCGCGAACTCGGGCAGAGCACCGGCTCGACGAGCTACCATCTGCGGCAGCTCGCCAAGCACGGGTTCGTCGAGGAGGTGCCGGAGCTGGCGCGCGGGCGGGAGCGCTGGTGGCGGGCGGTGCCCGCCGACCGGCGGCTCCCCCCGTACAGCGAGCAGTCGCCGCCGATGCGCGAGGCCGTGGAGGACCTGACCCGCCTGGAGCTCGCGAACGAACTCGACGCGCTCACGCGCTTCCAGGAGCAGCGCGACGGGATGGGCCCGTGGGCGGACGCCCTGCTCTTCTCGTTCTCCACCATCACGCTGACGCCCGAGCAGGTACGTCCCTTCTTCGAGGAGTACATCGCGCTCCTCTACCGCTACAAGCACGCCGACGACGACCCGCCGCCGGACGCGCGCACCCTCCACGCCAGGTTCCTGGCGTTCCCGGAGGTCTAGAGCCCGGACCGCCGAGTTGCCGCTCGGCGGCCCGGACGGGTGGAAGCCCCGCATCACCACGCCGGAAAGGCGTGTTCGCACGCAACACGAGACCCCCACGGAAAGGAGAGCACCTCATGCTGCTCTCACGCAAACGACCGGCCCGCCTGCTCAAATGGGCGGTCCTCCTGGCCTGGATCGTGATCACGATCCTGGCGGTTCCCGCCGCCGGCCGGCTCTCGGACGTCGTCGAGGCCAAGTCGTCCGCCGAACTCCCCCGCGGCGCGCAGTCCACCCGCGTGGACGAGTTGACGTCACGTTTCCCCGGCGGCGAACCGGCCCCCGGCATCATCGCCTACGTCCGCTCATCGGGCATCACGCCCGGCGACCGCGCGAAGGCCGAGGTCGACCGCCGCGCCCTCGCCCCCATCGCCGCCGGGACGATCGCGCCGCCGCAGCCGTCCCGCGACGGGCAGGCGCTCATGCTGAACGTCCCCCTCCCCGACGACGACACCCTCACCGACAGAGCCGAGAAGCTCCGCGACCAAGCCCAGGCGGGAGCACCACCCGGCCTGGACGTCCGCCTGACCGGCCCGGCCGGCTCCGCGCTCGACGTCGGCGACGCCTTCGAGAACATCGACAAGCCGGTCCTGATCATCACGATCCTGGTCGTCACGGCCGTCCTGCTGCTCACCTACCGCAGCCCCGTCCTGTGGCTCCTGCCGATCGTGAACGCGGCGATCGGCCTCCAGGTCGCCAACGCCGTCGTCTACCTCCTCGGGAAGCACGCCGGGCTCTACGTGGCGGACGGCATGTCCGCCATCCTGAACGCCCTCGTCTTCGGCATCTCCACCGATTACGCGCTGCTCCTCCTCGCCCGCTACCGCGAGGAACTGCGCCGCCACCCCGACCGCCACCACGCGATGGCGATCGCGCTCCGCCGCGCCGCGGCCCCGATCATCGCGTCCGCCGCGACGGTGTCCCTCGGCCTCCTGTGCCTGCTCGCCGCCGACATGGGCTTCAACTACGCGCTCGGCCCGATCGGCGCCATCGGCGTCCTCGGCGGCCTGGTCGTCGTCATGTCCCTGCTGCCGGCCCTCCTCGTCATCTTCGGGCGCTGGATCTTCTGGCCCCGCATCCCCCGCCACGGCGACACCCCGCCCACCCGCGGCGTCTGGGACCGCATCGGCCACCGCATCGCCGCCCGGCCCCGCCTGACCTGGATCGGCGGCCTGGTCGTCCTCGGCGCGCTCTCGACCGCCGCCCTGGGCATCAACACGGGCCTGGACCGCGCCGACTTCCTCACCACCACACCGAGCTCAACGATCGGCGAACGGCTCCTCGCCGAGCACTACCCCGGCGGCCAGGGACGCCCCATCCAGGTCATCACCGACCAGCCGGACACGGCCTCGGTGACCACCGCCCTCCACAACTCCCCCGGAGTGGCCCGCGTGAGCGACCCCCTGCCCTCCACCGACGGGCACCTCACGAAACTCGACGTCGTCCTCACCGACCCGCCCGACAGCGCAGCGGCCGAGGACACCGTCCGCGACCTCCGCGAAACCATCCCGGACGCCGCCTTCGGCGCGAGCACCGCCGCCGAGATCGACCTCGCCGACGCGCAATCCCATGACCGCCGCGTCGTGATCCCGCTCGTCCTCGGCGTCGTCCTCCTCATCCTGACGGCACTCCTCCGCGCCCTCGTCGCGCCGCTCCTCGTGATCGCCACGGTCGTCGCGTCCTACTTCGCCGCCCTCGGCGCGTCCTGGCTGCTGTTCCGGTACGCGTTCGGCTTCCCCGCCGTCGACACCCAGGTCGCCCTCATGGGCTTCCTGTTCATGGTGGCGCTAGGCGTGGACTACAACCTGTTCCTCGTCTCCCGCGTCCGCGAAGAGGTGGCACGCACCGACCACCGCACCGGCGTCCTGCGCGGCCTGGGCGTGACCGGCGGCGTCATCTCCAGCGCCGGCCTGGTCCTGGCCGCCACCTTCGGCACCCTCGGCGTCATGCCGATCACGATGATGGTGCAGATAGGCGTCCTGGTGTCCCTCGGCGTCCTCCTGGACACCTTCTTCGTCCGCTCCATCATCGTCCCCGCCCTGGCCCTGGACGCCGGCCGCCACTTCTGGTGGCCCGCCCACCGCACCAAGGCCACGCCCCAGAAACGGCCCAAAGAAGTAGCACATCGCTAACACGGGGTTAACCGGAGGTCGCCTTCTGCCAGAACGGGTTTCGGCCGTGTGAGCCGGGCGTCCGCCCAGCATGGGGCGGACGCCCGGCTCATGAGCGGGCGACCCGTGCCGCGGCGCCACCGGGGAGACACACGTCATATTCCGTTCAGGTCACAGATCGCCGAGCCATTCCGTCAAATGTATGTGACCACCAGGAACAGAAGAGGAGCTCACCAGAAGGGCCGAACCCTTCAGCCGTTCCACTCCTCGGGGGATTCTGTGTACGAACTGCTCGACAAGCCCACCCGGCCGGAGGCGCCGGGGTCGATCTCGCCGCACGGCCCGTCCGGACCCAAACGAGGTGGCGGCCCGGTGAGGTCGAAATGAACAGGTCCGCCCTCCCCACGCGCCACCGGAAGTCGCCGGGGCTGATCGCCAGGAAGTGGACCTCGACCGCCGCCGTGCTGGTGAAGAGCGGGCTGGGCAGCGCCGACGACCGCAGCCTGATACGGCGGTACAGGACCCGCGCCGACCACTGGACCTTCCTGTTCGCGCAGATCACCGCCTACTCGTTCGCGGTGCTGCTGCTCACCGGCGTGTTCTTGACCTTCTACTTCGACCCGTCCATGGCCCGCGCCCCCTACGACGGGCCCTACCGCCCGCTCCAGGGTGTGCCGGTGTCGCGGGCCTACGACTCGACGATGCAACTGTCGTTCGAGGTGCGCGGCGGGCTGCTGATGCGCCAGATCCATCACTGGGCGGCGCTGATCTTCTGCGCGTCCATCGCACTGCAGTTGCTCCGGCTGTTCTTCACCGGCGGATTCCGCCGGCCGCGGCTGCTCAACTGGCTGATCTGGGTGGGCCTGCTCGCCCTCGGCATGGTCGCCTCGCTGACCGGCACGATCCTGCCCGACGACATGCTCTCGGGCGGAAGCCTGCTCCTGACCAAGGGCGTCCTGGAGTCGATCCCGTTCGTCGGCACCCACCTGCAGCGACTGGTCTTCGACGGCGGCTTCCCCGGCGAGGTCATCATCGAGCGGGTCTACTGGCTGCACATCCTGATCCTCCCCCTGATCATCATCGGGGCGCTGGCACACCGCCGCCGCCTGGTGACCCGGCAGCACGGCCACACCCGCTTCGCCCCCGGCCCGGCCGCAGGCCGCCTCGGCTCGCACCACATCACCCGCGCGCACGCCGCGATCATCGGCGCCCCCAAGCCCGCCGCGATCGCGATGTTCCTGTTCACCTGCGGGGTCCTGGCGCTGCTGGGCGGGTTCGTCCAGATCAACGCAATCTGGCAGTTCGGACCCTTCGAACCCGGCGCGATCACCGCAGGTGCGGTCCCCGGCTGGTACATGGCCTTCCTGGACGGCGCCGTACGGATCATGCCCGGCTGGGAACTCGACATCGCCGGGCACCCGTTCACCCTGGCCGTCCTGGTCCCCGCCGTCATCGTCCCGGGCGTCTTCTTCACCGCCCTGGCGCTGTGGCCGCTCGGGGAGGCGATCATCACCGGTGACCGCGCCGAACACCACATCCTGGACCGCCCACGCGACCGCCCGGCGCGCACCGGCGCCGGAGCCGCAGGGATGACCTTCTACGGGCTCCTGTGGCTCGCCGCCGCCAACGACCAGATCGCCGTCACCTTCCACCTCGACCTGTTCGCCGTCACCTGGTTCTTCCGCGTCGCGGTCTTCGCCGGGCCCGTGGCGGCGTTCGTCCTCACCAACCGGATATGCCATCACCTGACCCGGCAGGAACGCCACGACACGGTGCACGGCCGCGAAACCGGCCGGATCGTCATGGACACGAAGGGCCGGTTCACCGAAATCCACATAAGCCCCGACCACCCAGACGAGGCGACCGGCTCCCCGGCTAGCCTCCCCCCTCAAGGAGTAACCGCGTCCTCCCAGCCCGCCCACCGCACTGAGGCCCCCGAAGCGACCATGTGAAGTAGCACATCAGCGACGCGGAGATAGCCGGAAGTCCGCCTTCTGCCAGATCAGCGGCTCCGGCCCGTGTGTGAGCCGGGCGTCCGCCAGCATGGGGCGGACGCCCGGCTCACGAGAGGTTCACGCCCATGTATCTCAGCGATGACGACCCAGAATGGGAGAGGCACAGCGGCGGTTCCGGTCACGCCGGCCCTGAATGGGCGGACGGCGACGAGGACAAGGCCCTCACCTACTGGGACGCGCTGGACGACAAGGGCCGCGCCGTCCTCCGCTACCTTTTCAGCCGCCGAGGGCATCAGATCCACTACGGCGAACTCCTGAGAGAACTTCGCCTCGACCCCGCGGGGACCAAGCGTCCGCGGAACGTTGTCGCGGGCTCCCTCAACAGAGCGGGCGACGCGAACAGGGCGACGGGACACCGTTACCCCTTTCGCTGGTGGGAGAACGGCAACGACGCCCACTACGGCGTCAGGACGAGCACCGCCAACATCTTCGAGAAGGCGTTGTTCGCCGCGCAGGCGCAGCACGGACGCGGAGACCTGCTCCCTTTCAGTTTGTCCACCGACCAAGTGCAGCCGTTCATCCGGCGCCTGAAGGACACCATGGACGACACGGACGTGCGGATGGTGCTGGGCTCGGCATGCACGACCGCCGCGAGAGCCGTCCAGCAGTTCGTAGCGGCCTTGCAACTCCCCTACAAAGCCGCAGCCGGATGGCAGGAGTTCCTCGACCAGCTCGATGACGAACCCGCTTCGCGGCGCCTGTGTGTCGTCGTCACCGACGCCTGCCAGATGCTCAAACACGAGGACGCCGACATTTGGCACGAGGCCGTCAAATCCCTGCACGGGGGACCACACCACCTCGGCGGCGGCTGGTCCACCCTCGTGCTGGTCGACGACGCATCCGCATGGGACAACTGGGTCTTCGAGTCAGCCACCGACATCCCCCCTCCCGGCAGGCGACGCGCATAAGGCGCCAGCGCGATCAAAACGGGCCGACCACGGCCCGCGTTGGCCCGGCTTGGTGACCGCGCAGACGGACTCCGGCAGCCCGTCCGGACCTCCGCGCCAACGAATGCAGTCGATCTGCCGGAGCGACCATTGGCTCCCACGCATGAACGGATTGAGGCCCGCGAAACGACCTTGCCGACGTCGCCGACCAGCGGACGGGCACCCCAGCATCCGAGGAATTGCTCCACGACGAACAGGCCCCGCCCAGACCCGCCGTTGAGGTCCGCACTCCCAATGCGCGGCAGTCACACGTGCCCACGAAGGTCTGAGGCCCGCCGACCGATCCCCTCGACCTCTCCCCCACGACCAGCGGCAACACCGGTGCCCTCTACCACGACCACCTGATGACGCGGTCCTCTGACGCCGCCCGCAAGCTCCTGGAGGACACGCAGATGTCGAGGCTGCCGAAGACATCTTCGACTGAACCACGTCGTCTGGCGGCCAGCGTCGCGGATGGCCTGGCCGCCGACCGACCGACCTCCGCCCTCCTCCGGCCCGGCGAGGAGCAGCGGCATGCGACCGGACCCGTTCTCAACTGAGAGGCAGGGTCACCGGGCTGCGGAGCCCTCACACCCCGGGCGATGTCGCGCACGAGCACCGGCCTCCTGCGGCGTGGCTTTCACCGTGGCTAGTCGGTGAGGAACTCCCTGTAGGAGATCTCGCCGTCAGCGTTCTTGTCGGCGGTGGCGATGTAGGCGTCGATCTCCTCGATGGAGCGAGGGTCGCCGGAAGCGGCGAAGGCGGCGATGAGTTCGTCCCGGCTGAGGTAGCCGGAGCCGTCGGTGTCGAGCGAGCGGAACTCGGCCTGGTGATCGGTGTCGGGATTCTCATGCTTGCCCACTTCTTGCTCCAATCGTCGGTTCCTCGACAGCGTAGAGGGGGCCCTCGGCGAGACGGTACGGCAGCCGGGCGAACGCTCCTGCGCATCCGTGCAGCGGAAGACGCGGGCACGAGCGCGAAGCCGCACAACCGTGATCGACCAGCGTCGCGAACTCGCGCCAGGCGAGGCGGCCGCTCCACCGGACACCGAGACGGAGAATGCGTGAGTGACCCGCCCCAGGATCCGCGTCGCCGCCTACGTGATCAGGTATCTCGCCGTCCCTGAACTCCTGGTCTTCGACCACGCGGGCATGCCGCAAGCCGGCACCTGAAACAACCACTGGCCGACCAACAAGATGCCTGGCTAAGCCACATCAATCCCGACTGGACGCCCCCGACCGGCACCCATCAGTAATCAACCGCCAAATCGCCCCTACATATACGCCGACCCCTGGACACGCACCCTCTCGAGGCCAGCGCCGCCGTGCCGCCTATGAACAAGATCTACCTCACCCCGCCGACGCCCGCTCCCCTGCCTGCCGGGTCGCAAGCCACCGATGCGCATACTCCACCGACTCCCGCAAAAACTCGTCCAGCCCGGCTTCGTCGGCCACCGTCTCTGGAAGCAGGTCGTCCAAGACCGCGAGTTCCGCCATCACGGCTGTCCTGGTGTCGGGTGTGGGTTCCTCATCGACTGAGGTGTCACCGAGGACCGCCCGGATGATGTTCTCAGTCACGCGGGCATCGATCTCTTCCTCGTCTTTCTTTAGCGAGATCCGCAGGTCCGCAACGTACCGGACGACCTGCGGAAACATGAAGGACGGGGAGAACTTCCGCTGGACCGCCACGGCGAAAGCCGCGTAGATCATCAGCGTGTGCGCTACGGCCTCACTCTCGCTCCCAGGATTCTCGAACGGTTTCACCCCCTCGGGATCGCCGACGAGGAACAAGCGCAACACCTCAGCATGCTGGTCCCTCAGTACAACATCCGAGTAATCGCTCACGAGAGCATTTCCTCTCCCAGGTATCGAGCCTTGTGCATGAACTCGTCGAGCTCCTCGGAGCTGAACTCTTCATCAGAGACGAGGCCGGCCAGCAGCAGAATCTGGTGCCCATAGGCGGTCTTGTCATCGATGCGTTGGCGATCCTCCGGTGGAAGTCTCTGAATTGCGACCTTGATCAGCGTCTCAGCCACTCCGGCATCGATGGACCGGGCCAGGTCCTCTCCACGCTCCCTGACCCCGGCAACGAAGTCGATGATCTCAATGTCCTCCGCTGCCCTACCGTCTTTCAAGAACCGTCGCCTAGCGGCTTCGAAGAACGCTGCGCCGACCAACGCAACGTAGCCGACATTCGCAGCTTCTGGATCCAGTTCATCCAGCAAACGCTTGTGCTCGTCAACGCGTCCGGCCAACTGAGCACGCAGCGCCGCCACCTGATCGTCAGTTATCGCCATTTCTTCTCCCTGCCCGTTTGAAGAGTCCACCGATTCCTTGCGCCGCACCATAAGCAAAGAAGACGAGAGCAGCCACTCCGGTCACCACATCCGGATAGCTGATCGGCCTGTCCGGGGCATGCATGCTGTAGGGAGCGTCGCGAGTGCCGGTCGGATGTTCCGATGGATGTTTATGATCAAAGATTGTTTGCGAAGAATCGCTGAACTTCCTTGTCTCCTTCAAGGCATCTTCGAGGTCATTACCATTCATCGAGCGAAGAGCTCTCTTCCAATCCGAGTCTCTCTCAGGATCGGGTTCTCGCAGGTCCTGGTTCTCATTGACCGGGGCGAGTTCGCCGCGTTCGGGGATCAGCACCCCTGCGCCGACCGGGTCAAGATCCCCGCGGTTCGGCAGACCTGCGAATTTGTCGCGTTCGTCCTCCTCTGACGCTGGGGACTCGGCTTGGTCCTCGACATTCCTACCAGGGTCGTCGGTGTCGTCGCCGGGGCCGTCCTGGATTTCGTCCGGCCTTTCCTCGGAAGGCTCGGGAGCGTCCTGGTCGGGGGGTGGTTCGGTGTCTTCTGTTTCCCGGCCGATGTCCGGGATGGCCTTGTCGTCGGGTTCGGGGTGGGATTCTGGGGGCCCGGCGGCTTCGGGTGCGCCGGGTCCGGGCTCGCCGGTCTCCTCGGCGGGTGCTTCCCATCGCGGGGGCTTTGCGGCCCCATCGTCCGTCCGGTCGGACGTCTCCGGAGCGGCGGCCGTTGGCTCCTCGACGTTCGTTTCGCCTTCGGCACTTTCCGGGTGCTCATCGCGCGTCTCGGTGTTGTCCCGGCGGTCGCCCACCTCACCGGTGTCCTCCGTTCGGTCCCGCGTCTCGGGCGCCTCCGACTGGCCGGCCTCGGTCGTCTCGGGCCCCGAGTCACCGGCCTCGGACGCCTCCAAGCTGGCCGCGTACTCCTTCTGCAGCTCGATCGCGCGGGCCCTCGACTCGGCTCGTGGCCGTCCGATCGTGTTCGGATCGTCATTGGGGTCCCGCCCGAACTCGGCACCGGGCTTCTTCTCCGCCTCCGGAGCGTCGGTCTTCTCATCGGCGGGGCGGGCCTTGTCCCGATCCCTCGGCTCCCCAGCGGGGCGTTCCGTGCCCTCCGACCCGCCCGCAGGCTCGGCCTTCCCGGCGGCGGGCTCGGCATCCCGCTGCTCGCCGCCCGTCCCGGACTCTGCGGCGGCGCGGGCGGCGGCCCGGCTCTCCAGACGGGACGGCTGGCCCGGCGAACCCGGATGATCCGGCGGCGGCGTGTACGGCTTGTCGGGCTTATCGGGCGTCTCGGTGGTCTCCACCTTGGTATCGGTCCCGCTGGGATGGTCGGCGCCCACCATCAGCCCTTCCGCCGGACGGAGCCGAACCGATCCTCGTCAACCGGCCCGGCAAGGTTCAGACGCAACCCAGTACGCGCGGGGTCAACTCCCGGATGCGCCGCCCGTCAATGAAAGCGTGCACACCCGAGAATTGCACCCCCGCCCGCGAAACGGCAGCAGCCATCCAAACGAATCGTCAACTGTGACCCCAAGCGCCCGCCCTTTCGTCGTCGACTGGTGAAGTCCGCAGATGATGAGCGTGGCAGGAAGTGAATATCCCCCGGATACGCAACCGTGCCAGCCGCGGGCGATGCACGGCGAGGCGTCAGGGCTCCCGGCCGGCCTGGTAGCCGGACCTGACCTTCTCCTGGGAGGCCGTCAACGACTTCGGAGAGCAGAGCCTGACGCAAGGCTGCGCTGCGGGCGCGGGACGCAGCGTTCCGGCACCACGCCTGGGCGCTCGTCCGTACAGGGCAGTTCACCGCTGCCGGTGCCGTCGGGCAGGTGTGTTAGCTCCATTTTTGCGTGGCGGTTCACCGCATCTCGATGGCCGCCACCAAACAGCTAACCCGTGCCCGTCTCCACGGATGACCCCCGCCGACTAGGTCGCCAGTCTCCCTGAGCCGACGGCAAAGTATGGCCAGGAAACTCTCGCGCGCCGTAGAGTGCATCGTCATTTGTGGTCCCGCTTTTCACGGAACAGACCGAGCAGGAGTGCCCGTGGATTCCGCACGTATCGATGATCCCAGCGAGGACGTACTGCGAGTCAAGCACCGGGACCCCACCCAATGGCTCGGTACGCTGCTCTTGCTCGTGATAGTCGGCAGCCCGCTCCTTTTCGGAGTGTCCTTCGCCCTCGACCTCCCCACGTTC
This sequence comes from Actinomadura sp. 3N407, assembly GCF_052245875.1. Classification (NCBI taxonomy): domain Bacteria; kingdom Bacillati; phylum Actinomycetota; class Actinomycetes; order Streptosporangiales; family Thermomonosporaceae; genus Actinomadura; species Actinomadura sp. 3N407. Next base: position 86,274 of record NZ_JBQQBP010000015.1, on the reverse strand, counting down.
GCCTGGGTGGTCGGGCTGGTCCTGATCGTGGCGAGCGGGGTGGTTACCGAACTGCGGTCCGCGCGCGGTCTGACGCTCGACGCGGACGGAATCACCTGGCACCGGGTCGAGTTGTTCATTCCCTGGTCCCGGGTGACTGACGTGGGCATCGACACCAAAGGCGCAGGGAAGCCCCACCTGGTCGTGTGGACCGCCGAACCGGCCGAAGCGCTGCATGGTCAGCGGGGAATCGCGAAATTCATCATCAAGGCGACCACCGAGCAGTTCGGTGGTCCGATCGCCGTGAAAGCTCATCTTCTGGCGGTCCCACCCGAGTCGGTTATCGAGGCCGCAACCGACCGGATGCGGCAGGACGCAAGGCCCGACGACAACGCCCGGCAAGCTCAGCGCGTCCGCGCCCGCAACGTGGCCGGATACTGGGCGTACGCGGGGTTCGCCGGATACTTCGTCTGGCTGGCTGCGATCGTGCTCCCCATCCTCATCTGAACGCCCAAGCCCACACCATTGACCGGCCTGCGCTTCAACGCGACGATCCCGGCACTGCGTGCTACCCGCGCAGCACCCACGCGCGTCGCTCCGGTGACGTCCCGCCGGACCGCCGCCCCGGTCGGCAGCGACGTCGGCCAGGCGGGGACATCGGTGGACGCCGCATCGCGCGCTCCAACCGGTCGAGGTTGGCGTGGCCGTGACCACCGGGTTGGACAAAATAGGTAGACCGGTCTAGTTTCATCTCATGGTCAAAGATCCAGACACTCTGGTCGCCGGTGCGACCGGCCTCATCGGCCGGTGGCTGGTGGCGGAACTGCTCGCCCGGGGACGTTCCGTCGCCGTGACCGTGCGGGGCGGTCCCGGCCGCGGCGATGAACTGCGCGCATGGCTGCGCGATCACGGCGTCGACGACCGGGCGCTCGCCGTCGTCGCGGGAGACGTCACCCGGCCGGGGCTCGGGCTCGCCCCCGCGGACCACGACCGCCTGGATTCCGTACGGGACGTCTTCAACGCCGCCGGCGTGTACCGCTTCGGCCTGGGCCGGGAGGAGGCCCGGCCGGCCAATGTCGAGGGCGCCCTGAACGTCTTGCGCTGGGCCGGGGCGCGCCCGCGCCTCCGCCGCTTCGTTCACCTATCGGGCTACCGCGTCGCCGCCGCGGATCCGCTCCCCTACCCCGCGCCCGACGACGTACTGGCCGAGTTGTATAGGCGTCACGGCGCGTACGAGGCGTCCAAGCGCGAAGGCGACGCGGCGGTACGGGCCGTCGCCGCGGACGAGGGCGTCCCGCTGACGGTCGTCAACCCCGCCGCCGTGATCGGGCATTCGGTCACCGGCGAGGCCGGGCAGTACATCGGCCTCGCCGACATCGTCGCGAAGCTGTGGGCGGGAAGGCTTCCCGCACTGGTCGGCACCCGGCGCACGTTCATCCCCGTCGTCACCGTCGATCACCTCGCCCGCTTCCTCGCCGCCGTTCCCGAGCATGACGACGGAGGCCACCGCGCTCATTGGGTGCTCGATGACGCCACCCCGGAGCTGCCCGATCTGACCGCGTTCCTCGCGCGGCACTTCGGCGTCCGGGCGCCGCGCGTGGTTCTGCCGGCCGGTCTCGTCCGGCGGCTGCCACGCGCGCTCAGCGGGGTCGATCCCGAGACGCTGACGTTCCTGTCAGAAGACCGCTACGACACCTCGTCGGCGGACGCGCTCGCCGATGCCGCCGGGCTGAACCGTCCACCCGTCCTGGACGCGCTGCGCCACTGGGCCGACCGGCTCGTGGCGGAACGTTTCGGGAGCGGCCGGGCGGCGTTGCAGGGCGGCTTCCATCCCGTCGCCGGGACCCGCACGTACCTCGCCGGTGACCGCGTCTCCCCGGCGTACGTCCTGCTCCACGGTCTGCCGCTGAACGCCGAAGCCTGGCGGGACGTGCTCCCCGAACTGGACGGCACCGCCCTCATCGCGGACCTGCCGGGTCTCGGCCGCTCCTCTCGTCCCGCCGGCGGCCCCGACGACTGGCTGACCGACCTCCTCGCTCCCCTGCGGACCCGCCCCGTCCTCGTCGCGCACTCCGCCGGAACCGCACCCGCCTTGCGCTATGCCCACGCCCATCCCGACCGGGTGGCCGGTCTCGTCCTCGTTTCGCCGTACTTCCTTCAGCCGCGCCCCGCGCGGCACCTGCGCACGCCCTCGCTCGTCGGCGGCTTCCTCCGGACGGCCTCAGCCCGCCGGCTCGGCCGGGCGCTGCTCGGGCCCGGCGCCCCCGTCCACCCGGCCCTGGACGAAGCCGCCGCCCAGCTACACCGCCCGGGTGTCGCGCGGCGCACCGCGCTGTGGCTCCACCGGGCGCAGCGCCCCGCCGAGCGCGCCGAACTTCGAGCGCTGGCGGCCACGTGCCCGGTGCCGGTCCGTATCGTGGCCGGCGAACTCGATCCGCTGACCGGCGACACCCTCGACGTCCCCGTAACCGTCGTCCCCGGAGCCGGCCACCACCTGCCGCTGACCCACCCCGTCCCAGTGGCCGCCGCCGCGCATGCCTTGCGCGGCGTGGTCGCCTGATCCACGCACCGCAGCACGGGACCTGCTCAATCGCCGTGGCGGGAGAAGAGCCTGGTGTACGGAATCCGGTGCTCACGCATCAACCCGTAGACGTCGGCGGCGGGTCCTGTGGGGAGCAAGTCCAGAATGTCGTCGCCGGGCCGGCCGCCCAAGGCGGTCAGGAGGCGGGCCACGTCGGCGGCTTCGATCCTGTGGACCCATTCGTACTCGGTGATGGCGCTTCCGTAGACGCCGCCGACGCCTTTACCGAGGTCATGGCCTTTGAGCGTGACGTTGCCCGCGGCGTCGAGGGCGGCGGTCAGGTGCCGGCGGCCGTTCTCGTCGGAGACGCTGCGCAGAGTGACGCGCCGCGAGGCGGGTTCGTCCATGATCGCAGTCTTCCACCCCCGGGAGACCTGGACAGTTGTCTGATCGGCTGTCTATATTGCGTTGGCGGTACACCTTTGGAGGGACCTGATGCCCAGCCGCTACGCACGTCTGAGCCGCGACCAGCTGACCACGCTGGTCCCGGAGCTGTTGCTCATCGGTCACCTCATCGACCGGGCGGGGATGCCGTTCTGCCTGGAGGCATGGGGCGAGGACCAGATGACGCAGATCGCCATCGAGGAGTGGGCCGGCGCCAGTCCCATCTACACGCGGCGGATGCAGAAGGCCCTCGGGTTCGAGGGCGACGACGTGCCCACGATCTTCAAGGGCATGCAGCTGGACATCGGTGCGCCGCCGCAGTTCATGGACTTCCGCTACAGCGTGACCGACCCGTGGCACGGGGCCTTCCACCTCGACCACTGCGGAGCGCTGCTGGACGTCGAGCCGATGGGCGCGTCCATGGTCAAGAACATGTGCCACGACATCGAGGACCCCACGTTCGACGCCACCGCCGTGGCCACCAACCCGAAGGCCCAGATGCGGCCGATCCACCGCCCGCCGCGCGATCCGGCCGGCAGGCACCCGCACTGCGCCTGGACGGTGGAGATCAACCCGGACTCACCCGGCGTCGAGGCGATCCCGGCCCTGGCGGTCAACGAGCGTACGCACGCCGCCACGCTCGTCCTCGATGACATCGATCCCGCCCAGGACGGTCAGGGCGACTACGGCGGCCCCCTGGTGGACGACTTCGACTTCGGGGCCTTCTCCCACTCGGCGCTGGTCCGCATGGCCGACGAGGTGGTTCTTCAGCAGCATCTGCTGAATCTCTCGTTCCACCTGGCCGTACGGCAACGCGCCGCAGAAGACGACCAGCTCTTCCACCGGGTCGCGCTGCGCCAGCTCATCGGGCACGCCGGGGTGGCCGCCGAGCGCCTGCACCAGGCGCTCGGCCTGTCCGGCACCCCGCGGGACGCGGCCCAGGTCATCGAACTCCACCCGTTGATGAACCCGGCGCCGTACGTCGACCTCAGCCGGGACGGCGAGTCGATCACGGTGTCGTCGTCGCCGGCGCACCGGGACGGCGGCTGGCTGCCCCTCTGCACACCCGGCGCGCCCGATGCCCTGCGGTCGATCGTCCGTGCGGTGAACCCCTGCCTGGACGTCGAGATGGCCGGCACCGCCACCGACTGGACGGCACGGGTCGTGCTGACCGACACCGCCGCCCCGGAGTCCGGCGAGGTCGCGGTCACGAAGATCAGCAAGGGCGCCGCGTTCCGGTTCGAACCGCGCCGGTCCCTGCCGATCTTCGTGAAGTGACCGGCCGCCGGTCCGGCGGCACCGCGCTCAGGCGGTCTTCGCGTTCTCCCACGCGGCGAGGAAACCGCCGAGCTCGGCCTGCTGCTCCCCGTCGAAGGCGTTCTTCGGGAGGAACGCCGCGATCTGCCTGTTGATGAAGAACAGCCAGAACTCCGGCGTCGTCTCGACCCGGCTGAACATGGACCACTTCATCATGGTGGTGGACTGATCGGTGCGGGACTCGTACCCCTCGTCGGTCACCCGCACCGTCGTGGGCACGCAGAGGTAGGTGAGCTGCCGCGTGGCGAGCCGGCGGACCGCCCGGGTCGCCGCCATCGGAGCCGCGACCGCCGCGACGAGCATGCCGATGCCCAGGATGACGGCATCGATCAGGAAGCAGGCGATTCCCGCCGCGACCAGGACCGACGGCAGGACCAGGTAGACCGCCCTGAGCTGCCGCTTGATTCCCAGCTGAAGCGCCCGGGCCACCTCATCGGGAGAGACTTCGTATTTGATTGTGATGTTCACTTGGCCGCCTTCGTCCGATGCGTTGGACATCATCCATCGAGCCGCCGACACACGGCAAACCGCCTCCCTCCGGCAAGGCGCACGTTGCGGTACCCCGGCGCCGGTCTCGCGACGCCGCCGGACGGCGTGGCTCCTCCGCCTCTCCGGGAGAACCGCCGCCCCGGTATCGGACCGGTGGCGCTTCTTTCGGCATGCGGGAGATCAGCCGGTGGGGTGGCCGGGGTGCCCGGCGGCGACTTCATGTGGCGGCGCCGTACCGCTCTCCGCGTCCGCCGGAGAAAGCGGGCAGGGAGATGTTGACAACGGACAAAGCAGCGGTGACACTCACTGAACATAGCGGTAATCAGGGTGCTGCCTAACTCGTTGAATGATGTTAGCGCAAACACTGGAGGTGCCAAGAAAGAGAGACGCGGCCCCGTTACCGGCATTCCCGTCACCCACCCCTGCTGAACGCCATGGCACCTGTTCACGCGGCCCCGCGCCAAAAGCGCGGTGAGGCCGTGTCCGCGGCCGGCGCGAAGGCAGGCGGCTCAATACCCCGCCAACTCCCAGCATGAGACAACTCATCCGCTCCAGGCCGACCTCAGTTCGCCGTCGCGAGAGCGGGCCTCACAGTTCGTCGCGGTGAACCAGCCGCCTCACACAAGCCGTTCTGCCTGCCCTTCTTTTTGTCGACCAATGATGTTAGCGCAAACATACTGGAGCGTTGTCACGCGGAAAGGATCGGCGGATGACAATGACGATGCGAGAGCCGCGAAGAACGCGCCGGCGATGGCGCGCGGCTCTGGCGATGGCCGTCGCGATCACCACCGCCTGGGCCGGGGCGTTCGTCGCCCCGCGACCGGCTTCGGCGGCGACGGTGGACACCGGCGCCTGGTACGTGCTGGTCAACCGGCACAGCGGGAAGGCGCTGGACGTCTACGACCTGGCCACCCACGACGGTGCCCGGATCACGCAGTGGGCGCGCAACGACGGCGCCTGGCAGCAGTGGCGGTTCGTGGATTCCGGCGGCGGCCACTACCGGCTTCTGTCCCGGCACAGCGGCAAGGTCCTGGACGTCTACGGCTTCTCCACCGAAGACCGGGCCCCGATCGTGCAGTGGGCGGACCACAACGGCGTCAACCAGCAGTTCCGGCTCGCCGACTCGGACGGCGGCCATGTGCGCCTGATCAACCGCAACAGCGGGAAGGCCGTGGACGTCCTGGACCACTCCACCGCCGACGGAGCGCAGGTCGTCCAGTACACCGACCTGGGCGGCGCCAACCAGCAGTGGCGGCTGGTCAAGGTCGACGATTCCGGTACGCCTCCGGCGTCGTACCCGAACCCGGGTGTCGTCACCGGCGACATCGGCGTTCACGACCCGTCCATGGTCAAGCGGCCCGAAGGCGGCTACCTGACGGCGTACACCGGCCGCGGCCTCCCCCTGAAGACCTCCGGCGATCGGACGGCCTTCCGCAACGCAGGGGCGGCCTTCCCCGACGGAACTCCGTGGACGGGTCCGTACACCCCCGGAAATCCCGACTTGTGGGCCCCGGACCTCTCCTACCACATCGGCCGGTACTACCTGTACTACTCGGCGTCGACGTTCGGCTCCAACCATTCCGCGATCTTCCTGGCCACCAGCTCCAGCGGCGCGTCGGGGACCTGGACGAACCACGGGCCGGTGATCGAGTCCCGTACGTCCGACGACTTCAACGCGATCGACCCGAACCTGATCGTCGACGATCAGGGGCGCTGGTGGCTGAGCTTCGGTTCGTTCTGGTCCGGGATCAAGCTCGTCCGGCTCGATCCGGCCACCGGGCTGCGCAGCGACGGCACCATGCGCGCCATCGCCGGCCGCGGCGGCGGCGCGATCGAGGCGCCGTACATGTTCAAGCACGGGTCCTACTACTACCTGTACGTGTCGTTCGACCTGTGCTGCCGCGGAGCGTCGAGCACCTACCGCGTCATGGTCGGCCGTTCGGCCAGCCCCGTCGGCCCGTTCCTTGACCGCGACGGCGTTCCCATGACGGACGGCGGCGGAACCGAGGTCCTGGCCGGTCACGGCGGCGTGCACGGCCCCGGCCACCAGGCGGTCCTGGCCGACACCGACGGGGACGTCCTCGTCTACCACTACTACGCCGACAACGGGGCCTCGTTGCTCGGCATCAACTACCTCGGCTACGACGACGCCGGCTGGCCCTACGTCCACTAGGAGGCTCCGATGTCCGACACGTACAGGCACGGCATGGTGAGACGGGCCTGCGCCGTCTTCGTCGCCGCGATCGTCACGCTCGCGCTGTCCGCCGCGGTCGGCACCGGCCGGGCGGAGGCCGCCCCAGGACCGTCCTTCACCAACCCCGTCGTGCCCACGCCGAACAGCGCCGACCCGACGCTGGTCCACCATGGCGGTTACTACTACTACGTCGCGACCACCTGGTCGTCCCAGGTGGTGATGCGCCGGTCGCGGACGATCGCCGGCCTGCGCAGCGCACCGGAGCAGGTCGTCGTGAACACCGGCGGGGACACGATGTGGGCGCCGCACCTGGAGCTCATCGACAACCGCTGGTACCTGTACTACTCCGTGGAGCAGAGTGGCGGGCCGCGCCGCACCCACGTGGCGCAGAGCGCCGGGACCGACCCGCTCGGCCCGTACACCGGCCGCGGGATCATCAACCTGATGCCCGACAACGGGTGGGCGATCGACGCGGCCCCGCTCAAGCTCAACGGCGCCCTGTACATGACGTTCTCGGCGTTCGGGCCGGACGGGCTCCAGTCGCTGTACGTCGCGCCGATGTCCAACCCGTGGACGGCGAGCGCGTTCGGCACCCGGATCTCCGCACCGACGCTGCCGTGGGAACGGCAGGGCGGCAACGTCAACGAGGGATCGTTCGCGCTGCAGCGCGACGGCCGCACGTTCCTGACGTACTCGGCCAGCCACTGCAACACTCCCGACTACAAACTCGGCATGCTGGAGTACCGCGGCGGAAACCCGCTGTCGGCGGGTTCCTGGTCCAAGTTCTCCAACCCGATCTTCCAGCGCGACGACGCGGCCGGGGTCTACGGTCCGGGTCACCACTCGTTCTTCACCTCGCCGGACGGCACCGAGACGTGGATCGCCTACCACGCCAACTCCTCGCCGTCGCAGGGCTGCGGCACGACCCGCACGACGCGGGTGCAGAAGATCTCGTGGAACGCCGACGGCACCCCGAACCTCGGCGTCCCGGTGTCGACGTCGACGGTGCTGCCGGGCCCGTCCGGTGAGAACGCGTCCACCGTGGAGATCCGCAACCGGCACAGCGACCTCTGCCTGGACGACTACAACTGGGTGACCACCCCGGGCGCGGAAGTCCGGCAGTGGACGTGCGGCGACGCCGCCGTCCAGGACTGGTACCTCATTCCGGCCGCCGACGGCTACTACACGCTCAGCAACCGCCATAGCGGCCTGTGCCTGGACGACCGCGACTGGGCGACCGAGCCCGGTTCACCGGTGCAGCAGTGGACGTGCAACGGCCTGGCCGTCCAGCAGTGGCGCATGACGTCGGTGGGTGACGGCTACTACACGCTGACCAACAGGCACAGCGGTCTCTGTCTCGACGACTACAACTGGGGCACCGAGCCCGGCTCCGAAGTACGGCAGTGGACCTGCCTCAACAACAACGCCCAGCACTGGCGCATCGCCTGACCGGGCGACCTGCCTTCTCCTCTCCGTATTCAGCGACACCCATCAGGAGAATCGCATGCCGAGAACCCGCCGAAGTCCGCGACTGGCGCTGGGGGCGGCCGCCGCGGCCGTGCTCGTCGCCATTCCGGTGAGCGCCTGGGCGCAGGCACCGGCCGGCTACACCCTGCAGATCGACGCGGCGGCCGCCGGGCCGGAGATCGCCGACAGCATGCACGGCATCTTCTACGAGGACATCAACCGCGCCGCCGACGGCGGTCTGTACGCCGAACTCGTACAGAACCGCTCGTTCGAATACGACCCCGCCGACAACGGCTCGTACACCGGGCTGACGTCGTGGACCCCGACGTCCGTGGGCGGCGGAACCGGCACCGCGCGGGTGGTGGACGACAGCGCCCGGCTCAACGAGCGCAACCGCCGCCACCTGCGGCTCGACCTCGCCGGAGACGGCGGCGCGTACGGAGTCACCAACGCCGGCTACAACACCGGCATCGCCGTTGAGAAATCGGAGAGGTACGACTTCTCCGTCTGGGCGCGCACCACCGGCCCCGCCGGGACCCGGTTGACGGTGAGGCTGGCGGACACCGCGGGCGTCGAACTGGCCCGGCCGCTGCAGATCACCGTGACCGGTGACGAATGGGTGAAGTACCAGGGCACCGTCCAGGCCGGGCAGGACAGCGCCTTCGGCAGGCTGACCGTGGCCGCGAGCGGCTCGGGGACGGTGCGGCTCGACATGGTGTCGCTGTTCCCCCGCGACACGTTCAAGAACCGGCCGAACGGGCTGCGCGAAGACCTCGCCCAGAAGATCGCCGCACTGAACCCGGGATTCCTGCGCTTCCCCGGCGGCTGCCTGGTCAACACCGGCAGCCACTACGGCTACGAGAGCCCCGACTATGAACGGCGCCGCTCCTACCAGTGGAAGGACACCGTCGGCCCGGTCGAGGAACGGGCCACCAACGCCAACTTCTGGGGCTACAACCAGTCCTACGGCCTGGGCTACTTCGAGTACTTCCAGTTCGCCGAGGACATCGGCGCCATGCCGGTGCCGGTGGTGCCCGCGCTGGTCACCGGATGCGGCCAGAACCAGGCCACCGACGACCCGGACCTGCTGCGGCGGCACATCCAGGACACCCTGGACCTCATCGAGTTCGCCAACGGCCCGGCGACCTCCGCCTGGGGCGCCGAGCGGGCCGAGATGGGGCATCCCGAGCCGTTCGGCCTGACCCACATCGCCGTCGGCAACGAGGAGAACCTGCCGGACGCCTTCTTCGAGCGGTTCCTCCGGTTCCGGGACGCGATCAAGGGCCGGTACCCGGACATCACGGTCATCAGCAACTCCGGTCCCGATGACGCCGGCCCCACCTTCGACCGCGCGTGGCAGCTCGCCCGGCAGTCCGACGCCGAGATGGTGGACGAGCACTACTACAACGATCCGACCTGGTTCCTGGAGAACAACGGCCGCTACGACACCTACGACCGCAACGGCCCCCAGGTGTTCCTCGGTGAATACGCCTCGCGCGACAACCGCTTCTTCAACTCCCTCGCCGAGGCCGCGTACATGACCGGGCTGGAGCGCAACTCCGACATCGTCAAGATGGCCTCCTACGCCCCGCTTCTGGCCAACGTGGACTACGTCCAGTGGCGGCCGGACCTGATCTGGTTCGACAACCACCGCTCGTGGGGATCGACCAGCTACGAGACGCAGAAACTGTTCATGAACAACGTCGGCGACCACGTCGTGCCCAGCGAGGCCAGCGGCACTCCGGGGCTGAGCGAACCGATCACGGGCGTGATCGGGCTGTCCACCTGGCGCACGAGTGCCGCGTACGACGACGTCACGGTCACGTCCGCCGGCGGCGGCACCCTGTTCCAGGACGATTTCTCCGCCGGCGACTCCCGGTGGACGAACGCCGCCGACCGCGGAACCTGGGTGGTCGAGAACGGCGCCTACGTCCAGCGGGACACCGCCGCCGAGAACACCATGGTCACCGCGGGAGATCCCGCCTGGCGCGACTACGACGTGCGCGTGAAGGCCACCAAACGCGCCGGTGCCGAGGGATTCCTGGTCGCCTTCGGCGTCCGCGACACGGGGAACTACTACTGGTGGAACCTCGGCGGGTGGGACAACACGCGCTCCGCGGTGGAGCGCAGCACCGACGGCGCCAAGCAGACCATGATCGAGGACGCCACCCGCATCGAGACGGGCCGGCAGTACGACCTGCGTGTCGAGGTCCGGGGCCGGAAGGTGACCCTGTACCTGGACGGGCAGGTGTGGGGCTCGTTCACCGACACCGCGGTGGCCGAACCGTTCCGGCAGGTCGTCACCCGCGACCAGAGCACCGGCGAACTGATCGTCAAGGTGGTCAACGCCCAGGCCACGGCCGCGCGCACCCGGATCGACCTGGGCGACGGCGTCAAGGTGGGCCCGCTCGCCCGCCTGACCACCCTGCGCGGCGACCCGGAAGCGGTCAACACCGCGGATTCCCAGCCCGTCCGTCCGGTGGAATCGACCCTCCGCGGCGTCGGCAACGAGTTCACGCACACGTTCGCGCCGTACTCCATCACCTTCATGCGCGTCAGGGCGAGACCCTGACGCCGATCCCTGAATGACCGGCGCCGTGCGGCCCTCCTCGGGGACGGCCGCACGACGCGTTCAGGCCGCCGGCTCGTGCGCGGAGGAGGAGCGGGCCTTCCTCCGGGTGCCGACCAGGCGCTGCAAGGCGATGAAGGCGAACAGGAGGACGCTGATGGCGATGCGGGTCCACCAGGAGCTGAGCGTGCCCTCGAAGGTCAGCATGGTCTTGATGACGGCAAGGACGAGGACGCCCAGCAGCGTGCCGAACACGTATCCGGAGCCGCCGGTCAGTACGGTGCCGCCGATGACGACGGCGGCGATGGCGTCGAGTTCCATGCCGACGGCGTGCAGGCCGTCGCCGGACAGGGTGTAGAAGGCGAACAGGACGCCCCCGAGGGCCGAGCAGAACCCGCTGATGGCGTACACCTGGATCTTCGTGCGGGCGACGGGCAGCCCCATGAGCAGCGCGGACTGCTCTCCCCCGCCGATCGCGTAGACGTTGCGCCCGTTCCGCGTCCAATGCAGGACGTACACGGCCACGGCGAAGACGACCAGGGCGATGACGGCTCCGGCGGAGACGCGGACGCCGCCCGGCACGGTGATCCGGTTGAGCGCGACGGCGTCGAAGAAGCCGTTCTCGATGGAGATCTGCTTCTCGCTGATGGTGAAGCACAGGCCGCGGGCGAGGAACATCCCGGCGAGCGTGGCGATGAAGGGCTGGATCTCGAAGACGTGGATCACGTACCCCATGGCGGCGCCGAAGACCGTCCCGACGAGCAGGACGACCACGATCACCAGCGGGCCGGGCACGCCGAGCCTGGACGTGCCGACCGCGCACAACATGCCCGACAGGGCGACGACCGACCCGACCGACAGGTCGATGCCGCCGCTCAGGATGACGAACGTCATGCCGATGGCGACGACCAGGAGGAACGCGTTGTCGATGAACAGGTCGGCGAAGACCTGGGCGGTGCCGAAATTCTCGTACCGCAGCGCCCCGGTGACGAACGCCAGGACGAACAGGCCGAGCGTGACGAGGACCGGGACGTGCCGGCGGTGTACCGCGGGCAGGGCGAGCGCGGTGGTCATGCGGGGACCTCCACTTTCTTGTCCGCGGGAGGCGGGTCCGTGGGCGGTGGAACGGGGCGGCGGGGACGGCGGCGCGCGACCTTCGCGCGGAAGGCCGGGGACTGGAGCAGGCACACGATGGTGACGACGACGGCCTCGAACACCAGCGTGGTGCGCGGCGGGATCCCGGCGGTGTAGATCGTGGTGTCCAGCGTCTGGATGATGAGCGCGCCGACGACGGTGCCCGCGATGGAGAACCGTCCCCCGGTGAGGGCGGTGCCGCCGAGCACCACCGCGAGGATCGCGTCCAGCTCGATCCACAGCCCGGCGTTGTTGCCGTCGGCCGCGGACACGTCCGAGGCGATCATCCACCCGGCGACCCCGGCGCACATCCCGCAGAACATGTAGCCGAGCACGATCAGCCCGGACGCGCGGATGCCGACGAGCCGGGACGCCTCCGCGTTGCCGCCGACCGACTCCAGGAGCAGCCCGAGCGCGGTCCGGCGGGCGAGCACGGCCGCGGTCGCCACGGCGGCCGCCACGATGAGGACCGCGACGGGCAGCCCCAGCACGTGGCCGCCCCCGATCGTGGAGAAGCCGGAGTCCTGGTCGATCGTGATGATCTGCCCGCCGGTGATCAGCTGGGCGATGCCGCGTCCGCCGACCATGAGGATGAGCGTCGCGATGATCGGCTGGATCTTCAGCCGGGTGACCAGGAGCCCGTTCCACAGGCCGAGCGCCAGGCACAGCGCCAGGCTCAGCGTGAGCGCGGCGGTCAGCCCGTGCCCCTCGCTGATCAGGTAGCAGGCCATCGCGCCGCTGATCGCCACCACCGAGCCCACCGACAGGTCGATGCCGCCGGTGGCGATGACCATGGTCATGCCGAGCGACACCATGATCAGCGGGGCGCCGAACCGCAGGATGTCGATGAGGCTGCCGTACAGGTGCCCCTGCCGGACCTTGATGGCGAGGAAGTCCGGCGTGAAGGCCGCGTTGACCAGCAACAGCAGCACGAGCACCGCGACCGGCCAGAACAGCCGGTGCCGTGTCAGGCGCGCCGGCTTCGCCGTGTTCATGACGTTCAGGGCGCTCATGACGCTCCGTTCGCGATCGTCTCGAGGAGGCGCTCGGGTGTGAGCGACCCGTCGTTGGCGAGTTCGGCGACGAGCGTGCGGTCCCGCAGCACCTCCACCTTGTGCGAGAGCCGCAGCACCTCCTCCAGCTCGGCGGAGATGAACAGCACGCCCATGCCGTCGTCGGCGAGGGACACGACGAGCTTCTGGATCTCGGTCTTGGCGCCGACGTCGATGCCGCGGGTCGGCTCGTCCAGGATCAGCAGCCGGGGCCGGGTGATGAGCCAGCGCGCGAGCAGCACCTTCTGCTGGTTGCCGCCGCTGAGGTTGCGGACCGGCGTGCCGGGGGACGGCGGCTGGATCCGCAGCGTCCCGATGTACTCGGTGACCAGCTCGTCGCGGCGTTTCGGCGGCATCGGCCTCGTCCAGCCGCGGGCCGCCTGGAGGGCGAGGACGATGTTCTCCGCGACGGTCAGGTCCATGACCAGGCCGTCGCCCTTGCGGTCCTCCGGGCAGAACGCGATGCCGCGGTCGATCGCGGCGCGCGGTGTCCGCAGCGCGACGATCTCCTCACCCACCCGGACGTGCCCGGTGTCGGCCGCCTCCGCGCCGAACACGAGCCGGGCCAGTTCCGAGCGTCCCGACCCGAGCAGCCCGGCCAGGCCGACGACCTCCCCCTCGTGGATCTCCAGATCGACCGGTGTGATCGCGCCGGCCCGCCCGGCGCGCTCCAGGGCAAGGAGCCGCTTCCCGCGCGCGATGGCGGGCGCGGCCTCTTCGAGCTGCTCCAGGTCGTGCAGTTCCTGGCCGGTCATCCGGGACACCAGGTCGAACCGGCCGAGCTCGCCGATCGGGTACTCCCCGACCAGCCCGCCGTTGCGCAGGACGGTGACCCGGTCGCAGATCTCGTAGATCTGGTCGAGGAAATGCGAGACGAAAAGGATCGCCACGCCGTCGTCGCGCAGCCGCCGCATCACCGCGAACAGCCGCTCCACCTCGCCGCGGTCGAGGCTGGACGTCGGCTCGTCCAGGATCAGCACCTTGGCGTCCAGGTCGACGGCCCGCACGATCGCGACCAGCTGCTGGACGGCGAGGGACTGCGTGCCGAGCGGCGCGGCCACATCGACGTCCAGGTCGAGGCGGGCCAGCAGTTCGGCGGACCTGCGCCGGATCCGCGGCCAGTCGATCCGGCCGAATCTCCGGGGCTCGCGGCCGATGAAGATGTTCTCCGCCACCGACAGGTTGGGGCAGAGGTTGACCTCCTGGTAGACGGTGCTGATGCCGAGCCGCTGGGCGTGCGTCGGGTCATGGACCCGCCGTTCCCGGCCGTCCAGCGTCATGCGGCCCCCGTCCGCCTGGTGGACGCCGGTGAGGACCTTGATCAGCGTGGACTTCCCGGCGCCGTTCTCGCCCATGAGGGCGTGGATCTCGCCCGGGAACAGCCGGAAGGCCACGTCGTCGAGCGCACGCACCCCCGGGAATTGCTTGGAGATTCCGGTGACCTCCAGGACGGGCTCAGCCACGATTCCCTCCCTGTCTTCCTCGCTTCGTCGGTTTCCCGGCTTCGTCCCTGACGGCTCCCGCCGCGTCCGCGGCGGACGGCGGACGCGGCGGGAGCCCGGGGGTCAGTACTTCCGGGTCGGGAGGGCCTTCTTGGCGGCCGCCTGGTCGAAGACCGTCTCCTCGGTGATGATGCGCCGTTCGACGGGCTCGTCGGCGTTCACCTTCTTGACGATGTCCATGAGCTGTCCGCCGAGGAGCGGGTTGCACTCCACGATGAAGTTGATCTTGCCGTCGGCGAGGGCCTGCATCCCGTCCTTGACGGCGTCCACCGTGATGATCTTGATGTCCTCGCCCGGCTTGAGCCCGGCCTCCTCGATCGCCTGGATCGCGCCGAGGCCCATGTCGTCGTTGTGCGCGTACAGCACGTCGATGTCCTTGTGGGCCTTCAGCAGGGCCTGCATGACCTCCTTGCCCTTGGCGCGGGTGAACTCCCCGGACTGGGAGGCGATCACCTTGAGGTTCGGGTCGGCCTTGATGACCTCCTCGAAGCCCTTCTTGCGGTCGATCGCCGGCGCCGCGCCGACCGTGCCCTCGAGCTGGACGATGTTCACCGGCCCCTCGGCGTCCTTGGAGTCCTCCACCAGCCACTGGCCGGCCTTCTTGCCCTCCTCGACGAAGTCCGAGCCGAGGAACGTCACGTACATGGACGGGTCGGAGTCCACCGCGCGGTCGGTGAGCACGACCGGGATGCCGGCCGCCTTCGCCTCCTTGAGGACCGCGTCCCAGCCGGTGACGACGACCGGCGAGAACGCGATGACGTCGACCTTCTGCTTGATGAAGGAGCGGATCGCCGCGATCTGGTTCTCCTGCTTCTGCTGGGCGTCGGCGAACTTGAGGTCGATGCCGGCGGCCTTGGCCTCCTCCTTGATCGACTTGGTGTTCGCCGTCCGCCAGCCGCTCTCGGCGCCGACCTGGGAGAAGCCCAGGGTGATCGAGCCGGAGCCGGAGCCGGAACCGGAACCGGAGCCGGAGTCGCCGCAGGCGGTCAGGGCCGTCAGGGCGAGCGCCGTGCTCGCGGCCGCGGCGAGGATTCTTCGCAACATCGGGGGTTTCTCCTTTGAGGGACGACGGAGATGTTAGCGCTAACATTCCGGACGAGGGGATGCGGGACGGTGGGGGACGACAGGGGTCAGCCGCGGCGGGCCGCGGTGCTTTCGCGGACGATGAGTTCGGGGCCGACGACGCGCCGGCCATGGGCGCCGTCCGCGGCGGGACGGCCGATTCGGTCCATCAGCAGGGCGAACGCGTGCCGCCCGACCTCGCCGAAGTTCTGCCGGACGGTGGTCAGGGGCGGAGAGAAGTACGGGGACTCGGGGACGTTGTCGAAGCCGACGACGCTGACGTCCTGCGGTATCCGGCGGTCCGCCTCGCGCAGCGCCCGCAGCAGGCCGAGGGCCATGGCGTCGTTCGCGGCGAACACCGCGGTGACGGACGGGTCACGAGCGATCATCCTGCCCAGGTCATAGCCGGACCGGGCGGACCAGTCCCCCACCAGCGAGGCGGGTTCCCGGCACCGCCCGGCCGCCAGGGCCGCACGCCAGCCGGCCTCCCGGCCGCCCGCGTCCACCCAGTCGGCCGGACCGGACAGATGCCACACCGTCTCGTGCCCCATGTCGAGGAGATGACGCGTGGCCCGCACCGCCCCGACATGCTGATCGACCGCGGCCAGCGGGAACGGCAGTTCCTCGGCCGCGCCGACCACCACGATCGGCAGGTCCGGGGGGAGGTCGCGCAGCCCCTCGGCCGCCGACATGTGCGGCGCCACGATGATGATGCCGTCGACCGCCTGACCGCGCAGCCTGTCCACGCCCTCGCCGATCGACCGGCGGTTCAGCGCGCTCAGGCTGACGATGCTGATCAGGTAGTCGTGTTCGCGCGCCGCCCGCTCGATGCCGTACACCGTGGAGGCCGGACCGTACAGCGTCGTGTCGAAGCTGACGACGCCCAGGACGCCCGACCGCCCCGTCACCAGGACCCGCGCGGCCACATTCGGCCGGTAGTCCAGCGCACGGACGGCGGCGAGCACGCGGGCGCGGGTGGACGCGCGCACCTTCCCGGGCGAGTTGAGGACGCGGGACACCGTCATGGCCGAGACGCCGGCCAGCGCGGCCACGTCCTCCATGAGGACGCGGCGCCCCTCGGCCGGGCCCCGATCGGCCGGACGCCGGCCCGTCGACTCGCCCATCGTGCCTCCATGTGCCGAACACGCTTGCAGGAATGTTTGCGATAACGCGTTCCGCTGTCAATACCCAAGCACCCGAAGCATGCGTCGGATCGCCGATGGAACAGGGAATCAGCCCGACCTGACCTGTCATCAGGGTTTGCCGACGGGCAGGCATTGACGAGGTGTTCCGATAGCGCTAACACCCCCGCCGAGGGTCAGGGCGTGAGGATGGCGCGGCCGCGGACACGTCCGGCGTCGAGGGCGTCGACGGCGGACTGGAAGTCGTCCAGGGCGTACTTCTCGGTGTGCAGGGTGACCGCGCCGCGGGCCGCGAGGGCCATCAGGTCGCACAGGTCGTTGTAGGAGCCGACCAGGTTCCCGATGATGTTGATCTCGGCGGAGATGATGTCGATCGTGGGAACGTCGATGTTCTCGCCGTACCCGACCACGTGGTAGTCCCCCGCTTCGCGGAGCATGCGCACGCCCTCGGCGGTCGTGCCGCCCTCGCCGACGAAGTCGACGACCACTTCGGCGCCGCCGCCGGTGAGGTCGAGGACCTTGCCGACGTGCTCGCCGTCCGCGACGATCCCGTGGTCGGCGCCGATCGAGGACGCGAGCTTCACCGCGTCCGGGTCGCGGTCGACCACGATCAGCCGGGCCGCGCTGATCGCCTTGAGCACCTGGACGCCGATGTGTCCGAGGCCCCCGGACCCGATGATCACGCACCGGTCGCGAGGCGTCAGCCGGCGCGCCGCCTTCGCCGCGGCGTGGTAGGCGGTGAGGCCGGCGTCCGCGTAGGCCGCGACGTCGGCGGGTTCCAGCGACTCGTCGAGCTTCACCACGCTGCGCGCGGACGTCCTGAGGTAGTCGGCGTACCCGCCGTCGGCGTCGATCCCGGGGAACCGGCTGCTCTCGCAGTGCACGTCGTCCCCGGACCGGCAGGCGCGGCACAGCCCGCAGGTGATCAGCGGGTGCACGATCACCTTGTCGCCCTCGGCGACGTTCGTGACCGCGGAGCCGACGGCGTGCACCCATCCGGCGTTCTCGTGCCCGATCGTGTACGGCAGTTCCACCCCGGACTTCTCCGCCCACTGCCCCTCGAGAATGTGCAGGTCGGTCCGGCACACCCTGGCGCCGCCGATCTTCACGACCACGTCGAACGGACCTTCCGGTTCGGGGACGGGCACGTCGTCCATCCGCAGGTTCTCGTGGTAGCCGACGACCCGCACGGCTCGCATCGAACTCATGAGAAGCGCTCCTTGAGGTAGACCGCGTACGCCGGACCCACGGCGCGGCGCCATCGCACCCGCCGCCTGCCCGCGTGCATACCCGTGGCCGCCGCCCCTGACCATCACCACCCGGCCCGACACGGCCGGCGCCCGGCCCCATCGGGCCTCCCCCCATGCGACCGGTCTCGCTCGCTCTCGCGGGTGATGTGCCGCGTCACGCCCCATCTGACGATCAGCGCCGCGATCATGCCGTTGCCCTACGGGCTCATCCGCCTGACCTGGTTCACGCCCTGGGCCTGGTGGTGTTCGTTCCGCTCAGCCTCTGGGGACCGCTGCTCGCCGGGGCGGCCATGGCGTACTACTACCGGCGGCGGGAAACCTGCGCCCACTGCCACGAAGGACCACCGGTCCGGCGAGAGCCGGTCGCGCTCCCCGCTTGAGCCGGAAATCGTCGCCTGTTCGGGACGAAAAAGCCGCAGATCGCTTGATCTGCGGCTTGCCGCTGTACCCCCGAGCGGATTCGAACCGCCGTTACCGCCTTGAGAGGGCGGCGTCCTAGGCCACTAGACGACGGGGGCCGGACTGTGCACCCGAGCGATGTCCCCCTCGGGCCTGACCCACCCTACCGGACACCACCCCCCGCCTCGACCCGTTTTCGCCCCGGCCACCGCCGATCCCGCGTGCGGGACACCGGCCGATCGCCGAACCAATGAACCAATGAACCAATGCAGCATGTGAACGTCGCAGACGGACGTCCCGCGCGGCCGCCGCTCCCATATGCGGGCGCGCATCTATGCCTGGTCTGGTGCGGTTCTTGGACGATGCAGATGAGGGTCCCGCGCGTACGCTTCAACCGGCGTGAGGGCGAAGCCCGAACATCAGGGGTTCCAGGGGGTCGCCCCTTGGAAGACACCACGGGAGGGCGAAGGTGGCAAAGGCCACCGAGCAGGCCGGGCTACGTACCCCCGAGCGGATTCGAACCGCCGTTACCGCCTTGAGAGGGCGGCGTCCTAGGCCACTAGACGACGGGGGCGTGTGTCCACGAAAGAGTGGACGCAGCTGGGGTACCAGGACTCGAACCTAGACTAAGTGAACCAGAATCACTCGTGCTGCCGATTACACCATACCCCAGTGAGGTACGGGCTTCCGTGCCGTTTCCGGCTGGTCGCTCGCGCCTCGATGAGAATACAGGACCACGGGACTTCGACCAAAACGATTGGTGCGGGAGGTCAAGCGGGCGGCCCCATGTGACGCCGCCCCCAGTCGACGAGGGGACGCAGGCGGCGCCATGACTCGCGGACCCGCGTCACCACCTCGGGGGTCAGCATCCACGGGTCGGCCGGCCACCCTTCGTGGGCGTAGAGCGAGCGGTGCCGCAGGAGTCCCAGGCGGGGATGGTCGGGCGGCGTGCCACGGGGGCGGGTCTTGAGCCGCTCTCCCGCGATCTCCATCCCGGCGGAGCGCAGATCGTCCACGATGGCCTGGAGTTCCTTGCCGGACGTGTCGGAGCCGACGGCGTCGCGGTAGCGGCGGAGCTGCTCGGGTGCGGGCGCGTACATGCCGCCGGCGGCCATCAGGCCGTCCGCGTCGATCTGGAGGTAGAAGCCCTCGCTCGTGTGGCCGCCCTGGTGTGTCTTGTAGGGCGACTTGTCCTTGCTGAACCTGAGGTCGCGGTACGGGCGGAAGAGCTTGACCGCGCCGAACTCCTCTTCGAGTTCGGCGCACAGCTCGGTCATCGGTTCGCGCACATGGCGTTCGTACGTCTCCTTGTGGGCCGTCCAGTACGACTTGCTGTTGTCGGCCTGCAAGCCCTCGTAGAACTCGAACGCCTCGTCGGTGAAGCCGCCGAACGCCATGGCTCCCCCTCAGTCGCGGGCGATGACCCGGTTGGTCAGGCCGCCGACGCCGTCGATGGTGACGGTCACCTCGTCCCCGATCTCCAGCGGTCCGACGCCGGCCGGGGTGCCGGTGAGGATGACGTCGCCGGGCAGCAGCGTCATGACCTGGCTGACGTACTCGACGAGGGCCGGGACGCCGTGCAGCAGCAGGGACGTGCGGGCGTCCTGCCGGACCTCCCCGTTGACGGTGGTGGAGATCGCCAGATCGGCGGGGTCGGCCTCCGTCTCGATCCACGGGCCGATGGGGCAGAACGTGTCGAAGCCCTTGGCGCGCGTCCACTGCCCGTCCTTGGCCTGCAGGTCGCGGGCCGTGACGTCGTTGGCGCAGGTGTAGCCGAGGATGACCTCGGCGGCGCGGGACGCGGGGACCTCGCGGCACATGCGGCCGATGACGACGGCCAGTTCGCCTTCGAAGTCGACCCGCTCCGACAGCTTCTGCGGGTACGTGATCGCCTCCCCGGGTCCGATCACGGCGGTGGACGGCTTGGAGAACAGGATCGGCTCGGCCGGCGGCTCGTCGCCGCCCATCTTCCGGACGTGGGCGGCGTAGTTCTTGCCGATCGCGATGACCTTGCTGGGCAGGATCGGCGCGAGCAGCCGGACGTCGGCGAGCGGGAGACGCTGCCCGGTGAACGTCAGCTCACCGAACGGATGGGCCGCGATGGCGGCGACGGTGTTCTCCTCCACCACACCGAAGGACATGCCGTCGTCGGTGGAGAACCTGGCGATACGCATGGTCGAGAGCCTAGTACGCCGTTCAGAAGCCGCACGCCTTGCCGTTGAGCTTGCACTCCTTCGGGGTGGTCGTGATGCCCGCCGCGCCGAACTGGACGTCCCACGTGCCTCCCGGCGGGATCGCGGGGGCGCCCTTCAGGTTCTCGAGCTCGGCCTTCTCGCCGCCCTTGACGAGCCGCGCGCCCCAGATGTTCTTCACGTCCGCGCCGGGGGTGCTGAACGTCAGCTTCCACGTCTTCATGGGCTCGTCGGTGCGGTTCGTGATGATCATGCGGCCTTCGAAGTACCCCTCGTCCTGCTGGACGAGCTGGTAGGTGATTCCCTTGCCCTGCATCACCGGCCCGATCGGCACGGTGGGCGCCGCCGCGGGCGGCTGCCCCGGCCGCTGACCGGGCGGCTGCCCCGGCTGCTGCTCGGGCGGCCGGCCCGACGGGCCGCCGGACGGCGGGGCCCCGGGCGCCCCGCTCGCCGCCGGGGCCGGTCCGCCGCCCTCGGTCGCGGGGGCGGACGCCGCCGGAGACGGGCTCGTCGCGGCCGTACCCTCCTCGCCGCCACCGACGACCAGCAGCGCCACGACCCCGGCGCCCGCGAGGAGCACCACTCCGGCGACCAGCGCGATCAGCAGAAGCGGGCGCCTCGACCGGGACGGGCCGGACGGACCGGACGGCATGACCGACACGATCGGCGGCGGCGTTCCCCCGGACGGTGACGCGGCGCCCGGCATCGCCGGGGTGGGCGACTCGGGCGGCGGCACCGTCCCCTGCGGCGGCGGCCCGGGCATCGCGTAGGCGAACGCCGGGCCGGCCCCGGCGGGGTTCGTCGATTCGCCCTCGGCGGCGAACTGCTCCGTCCACGGCGCCTCCTCGGGCGCCGGGGGCGGGGCGGGTGCGGGCGCGGGGACGTCCTGGTCGGCGACCGGCGCATTCTCGTGAGGCATCGCCTGCTCCGCCGCCGGAGCGTTCTCGGGCGCCGTGGCCTGCTCGGGGACGGACGCCTGCCCGTACACCGGCGCGGGCATCTCGAACACGGCCGCCTCCGGCGGGGCGGAAGGCGTCCGCGGGACGGGGACGTCGGCGGCGGTGACCGGCGCCTCCGGCGAGCCGGCCGGGCTGTCGGTGAGGGTCATCGGGGCCTCGTCGTCGAGGTCGCCGCCCGGGTCCTGGAAGGTCACGTCCGGCTCGCGCAGCGGCGGGTCCTGGAAGGTCACGTCCAGGTCGGCTTCGGGGTCGTCCTGCGGCAGCTCGTCCTCGGGGTCGTCCACCGGAACGTCGCGGAACGTCACGTCCGGGCCGTCCTCCGGGACGTCCTGGAGCGTCGCGCCGGAGTCGAAGAGGTCGTCCACGGGTTCGTCGACGAAGGTCTTCTCGGGCCCCGGCATGGCGGGTTCGGGCTCCGCGGCCTTGCCCGGGGCGCGGAACTCGGCGGTCGTCTTGTGGTCCGGGGGAACGTACCCGGGCTCCTCGCCGCTCAACTCGTCACCTTCCACTTCGTCGATCTCATGGAGTCCGACGACGGGCGAGGCGGTTCGGTTCACGCCGAACCGGGAGGTGCCGCAAAGCGGTCAGCCGGCGGGGGCCGGCTCCAGCCCGCGGCGGGCCGCCTGCCGCAGCTGCCGGTTGAGCATGTCGGTGATGAGCTCGATGGCGTCCGGGGTGGTGGCGTCCTGGGCGCCGCTGAGCCAGCGGGTGGCCTCGGCCAGCAGGTCCTCGGCCGAGTCGGCCGCGGAACCCGCGTCCGCCATCCGGCCCAGCACGGCGCCGAGGCGCAGCGCCGCGTCGGCGCGGCCGGATTCGGCGGCTCGCCGGTACCAGTCCGCGGCCTGTTCCAGGTCGCCTTCGCCCTCGTACATCTCGCCCAAGCCGAAGGCCACGTCCGCCCACGTCCCGTCCGTCGGACGCCCGAGGTCCTCGGGGCTCCAGGGTCGGACAGGCATGCGATCACTCCGGTAGGTTCGGTTACTGGGAGACGGCACGCGGAAGGGTCACGTGTGCCGTGCCGAACCCATGGTGGACGCTTTCCCCGCAATCCGCCACCACTTTCGCCATGTTCGGCGAAACTTCTGCGTAGCCGTACCGATACCGGCGGAAAGACGCTCGTTCGGGTGAACGACCGGTCTCAGCCGGCCGTGTAGCGGGCGAGCCGGTCCTCGAACCCGTCGTGTCCGGCGGTGAAGGGACGTGTCGCGGCCGCCGGCGCCCCGGCGGCGGCACCGTCCAGCAGGGCCGGGACGGCGCGCGGGTCGGGCAGCACGCCCTCCCCGAGCCGGACCGGGTCGCGCAGGACCGTCCGCACTCCGGGTTCACCGGAGACGAAATCACCGAGGACGAACCCTTCGGACTCGTTCCAGACGAGGGCCTGGAGCCCGAGGACGAAGGTGGCGTCCCGGGGGTGGGACGGGTCGAGCCATATCTTCGAGAGCGGCACCCCGCGCGCCTGGAGCGCGTCGCCGACACCGGTGATGTATCCGCGGGTGGCCTCGACGAAGGGGTCCGGGTGAGGCAGGGGGCGAATGCGGCCGGTCACTGGATCATCCCTCTCTCTTCCGTCTCCTAGAAGTATGAGGGAAAAGATCCGTTATGTCCCGTTTCTGGACGGAGAAATCTGGCAGAAGGCAGCACAAACTACCCCGTTCACCACATTCCTCCCTCCTGTCTCCTGACCCCCGGGTGTCCGTGGGATCGGGCGGCGCCGGGTGCGGGGGCGCCCTTGCCCCCGCGGGCACCGTCAGTGCGGCGCGAAGGCGGCGGCGTCCCGGCGGGTCCGCGGCCGCGGACGAGGCGCCGAGGAGACCAGCCGGGGGGCGACGACCACGGCGAAACCCGCCGCCGAGCAGACCGCCGTCAGCGGCGCCGGCACGCCCACCCGGCGTCCCAGCTCGGCCGTGACGACCAGGATCGCGATGCCGGCGACCAGGGGCACGGCTCCGGGCCAAGGCTCCCGCCGCACGCGGTGCTCGGGCACCGGCGTCAGCACCACGAGAGGATGGGCCCCCTCACCGGGCTCCTCCCATCCGGCCCGCTGCCACGCGGTCCGCTCGTTCCACGCGGCGCGCTCCCACGCGGCCTGCCTTTCGATGCCGGCCACCGGGTACGGCGCACCCGGCACCGGGTCTGTCCGACTGTCTTCCACCTCGAACTCTCCTTAGGTCAGCGGCCTGCCCCGCGGCGACCAGAGATCATGTGCGAGGGCGGCCCGAGTGCGGCTCGCCGGCTGGGCTGAACACGTTGACCAGCATCCCCGGGCGGCTGGGCGCACCCCTTGAGGCGGCCTTCGAGTTATGGAGATCGATGACGCCCATGCGGCGGCCCATCCAGGCGACGTAGAGCGACAGGACCAGGAACAGCATCACGGGAACGATGATCCACACAGCCGTCGCGGTCATGGTTGAACCCTCCTCCGACTGGTTCGCGGTATCTCTTACATCTAGAAGTTCCTGCTGCTACCGTTGTCCGAGTTCTTCGCTGATTGACTTGTACCTACAAGTCTCTCACTCAAGGTGTTACCCTTTTTATAGGTTGCAAACACGTTGGGCGGGAACGACTTGTTGAGATCATGAAGTCCGGTTCGGTGCACGTCCCTCGTCCGGGCGAGGTGCACCACCGGGCGGGACAGGCCCGGGAAGGAGCGGATTCCGATGGCTCGCACGACGCCTCTCCGCTGGCGCGATATCGCCAATGACCTGCTCCGCCGCATCGAATCGGGCGATCTGTCCCCCGGGGACGGCGCGGCCGGCCGGCGGCGCCTGCCCCCCGAGAAGGAGCTGGAGACCCATTACCGCGCCTCCCGCAACACGGTCCGGGACGCCTTGTCCTGGCTGGCGCAGCAGGGATACGTCGTCTCCGAGCAGGGCAAGGGGACGTTCGTCGTCCACCGCCCGAACATCGTCCACGTCACGCTCTCCGCGGTCGAGCTGGGTCTCGCGCCGGGCAGCGGTTCGGGCGAGTGGTACAACCGCGACGCCTTCATTCCCGCGAACCGTGAAGTGACGGTGTCGCCGGTCAAGGTGGAGGTCCAGGAGGGCACCAAGGTCATCGCCCGGTATCTGCAGACCAATCCGGGCTCGGAGTTCATCTCCCGCCACCAGGAGCTCTTCCTCGACGACCGGCCCTGGGCCCTGCAGACCTCGTTCTACCCGCTCGACTTCGCCACCGGCGGCGCGTCCCGCCTGCTCTACCCGCGCGACATCCCCGAGGGCGCGGTCGCCTACCTGGGCGAGACGCTCGGCTACAGCGAGGTCGGCTACCACGACGAGATCAAGGCCCGCGTCCCGGACGAGAACGAGAAGCGGTTCTTCAGCCTGGGCGAGTCCGCCGCCGACGTCGTGTTCGAAACCGTCCGGACGGCCTACTCCCCCGACGGCAAGGCGTTCCGGCTCACCGTGACGGTCTGGCCCGCCGACCGCACACGGCTGCACTACAACGACGGGCAGGTCCCCGACGACGTCCTCAGGGCGCCGGGCCTGGGGCCCCCTGAGGACGCTCCGCGCGAATCCCCGCCGGCCGAAGGCGCCGGAAGCGGATAGATCGCCGCCGCCCGACCGCGGCGGCCGTCTCGCACCTATCCAACACACGCCCCCCTTCCCGGCCGTTCGGGAGCCCGAGGCACTCCCCTCACCGGCCAGGAGGCGGGGGCTCGGCTTTTCCCGGAGTCAGGAGCACGTGGACACAGAGACCAGGGCCCGCCGACGCAGCCGGGCCCCCCGCACCAGTTACCGCATCCGCATCGCCCGGCCGGACGAACTCGACGACGTCCTCGGGCTCATCGATCACGCGGCCGCATGGCTGCGGGCCGAGAAGAACACGACGCAGTGGGCCCGGCCTTGGCCCAGTCCGGACGACCGCCGCAAACGCGTCTACGAGGCTCTGCTGAACCGGGAGACGTGGCTCCTGTTCGACGGGGAGCGGCCGATCGGCACCGTCAGCATCCGGCTGATCGGCCACGAGGAACTCTGGACGGCGCGAGAGCGCGAGACCGAGGCCGTCTACCTCCATCGCCTCGTCATCGACCGGCGGTACGCCGGCGAGGGCCTGGGAGCCGAACTGATCGGCTGGGCGGGACGCAAGGGAGCGTCCCGGCAGCAGAAGGCCGAGCTGATCAGGATCGACGTCTGGACCGACAACACCGAACTCCACGCCTACTACCGCCGCCAGGGTTTCAAGGACGTCGCCATCCGCACCACCAGCGACAACACACCATCAGGCGCCCTGTTCGAGAAACCGCTGAGCCTGGTCCCGCCGGCGGCGGCAACCCGCATAACCGAACGCCTCCGCCCCTAGGAGACCCCGCCGTCCGTCTCCGCGGGCGCGGGTCAGACGAAGCGGACGAGCATCAGGTCGCTTTCGGGGGTTTCGCGCCAGTAGACGGCGCCGGGTTCGCGGGACATGCCCTCGACCTCGGAGGCGATGATCAGTGCGCGGTTGATGCAGTCGGTCTTGTTGTAGCCGGTCAGCTCCTGGAGACGCTGAAGGGCCTGGACGGCCTTGCCGGTCAGGTTGACCGTCACGCGCTCGCTCTGCGGGACCGCCTCGGCGCGGTGGGCGGGTTCGTCGGCGTCCATGCTCCCGCCCGAGGTGTCGGCGGCTGCTCGAGAGTTCGTCATGAGCGCGTTCTCCAATCCGGGGCGCGGAACCCGGCCCACCAGCCGTCAGGCGCCAGGGGTGGGATACCCGCCGGTCAGGCGATGATACAGCCATCCGGCAGCAAACCCATGCCCCCCACGTCCAGGGTGTACGTGTGAAGTTCCCCCGGGTGTTGGCCTGAAACCTCAGGCGATCCTGGTTCGCATGACTCTTGCCATCAGGTTAGCTAATAGTCTCCGGGTTTTATACAGCGAACGTATGGTCTTCATATGCACGACTGCGTATTCTCATGGTTGGGAGAACTGGGGACACGACGACCGCCGGGAGGCGGCGTGAACATCGCCGCACCTTCCCGGGGGAAGGAAGACTCCGTGAGCACTGACCGTTCCGCGGCGCGGCTGTGGAGGCGCACGATCTCGCACGGCGGCACCGGCCTGCTGAACGCGAAGGTGACGACCCCCGTGACGCTCCTGGCCGTGCTGCTGGGGTACGCGCTGGACGGCTCGCCGGGCGCCGTGATCACCGGCGGCCTGACGTTCCTGTCGTTCCCCGCGGTGACGATGACGAACGCGTTCGTCCAGTTCATGAGGGCCGGGACGCTCCAGGAGTCGTCCGGGCCCCCGCCCCCGCCGGCCGTCCCGGCGCCGGGAATCGAACCGGCCGCGCGCGTACCGGACGTCCGGTACGACGGGTCGACGTTCTGGGGGGCGCTGACGCCGGACGAGCAGCAGGCGCTTCTCGCACGGGCACGCCCGCACGTGTTCGGCAAGGAGGAGGTGCTGTGCCGCGAGGGCGGGCCCGCCGCCGAGGTCATCGTGATCCTGTCCGGCTGGACGCGGGTGTGGGTCGAGGACGGCCCCGAGCAGCGGATCATCGCGTTCCGGGGCGCGGGCGAGCTGGTCGGCGAACGGGCGGCGCTGATGGTCAAGGACCGGTCCGCCACCGTCACCGCCGAGGGCGACGTCCAGGCCCTGCGGGTCGACGCCCGCGACTTCGCGGTGTTCCTCGACGCGAACCCGCGCGTGCGGGCCGTCCTGGAACAGCAGGTCTACCGACGGCAGACCGAGAAGCCCGCGCCGGGGGTCCTGCCCGACTGGTCCGGAGGCAACTGCACGGTGCTGATCACCGACATCACCGGGTTCAGCTCACCGTCGCGCACCGACGCCGACCGCCGGTACGTGCTGGACACCATGTACCGGCTGCTGGACGAGTCGTTCGCCGCGTCCGGCCTGGTCCTCTCCGACTTCTACCAGGAGGACCGCGGCGACGGCGCCCTCATCGTCGTCCCGCCGACGACGCCGACCGAGGCCGTCATCGACCCGATGCTCGCGCACCTGGCCGTGGCGCTGCGCCGCCACAACCGGCGCGCCGCCGAGGCCGCCCGGATGCGGCTGCGCGCCGCGCTGCACGTGGGACCCGTGCAGCGCGGGTCGAAGGGCGTTTCCGGCATCTCGATCATCACGGCGCGGCGGATGGTGGACGCGCCCGCGGTGAAGAAGCGCGTCGCCGAGACGGGTGCCGACCTGGCGTTCGTCGCCTCCGACTTCGTCTTCGACACGGTGATCAC
The DNA here is from genome assembly GCF_052245875.1 of Actinomadura sp. 3N407. NCBI lineage: Bacteria > Bacillati > Actinomycetota > Actinomycetes > Streptosporangiales > Thermomonosporaceae > Actinomadura > Actinomadura sp. 3N407. The sequence goes on along the minus strand of NZ_JBQQBP010000015.1, from coordinate 58,433 downwards.
GTCCGCGCCCGGGTTCGTCGACCCCGGCCGCTACGCGCGGGTCCGGGTCCGGGTGAAGGAGACGTCGCTGTCGGCGTGGCTCACGCTCGAAGGCGGAGAGTCCCGCCTCAGGGCCGTGTGAGGTCAGGCGGCCACCACATCCTGGTAGTCGGGGTGCTTCTCGATCCAGCTCTTGATGAACGGGCACACCGGGACGGCGGACAGGTTCCTGGCCCGGAGGTCGTCCAGGACGCCGCGGGCGAGCGAACCGCCCACGCCCTTGCCCCCGAACGCGGGGTCGACCTCGGTGTGGACGAGGGCGACCGTTCCCTCGCCCGGCTCGTACTCGACGAACCCGGCGAGGTCGCCGTCCAGCCTGATCTCGTAGCGGCCCTGCTCGGCGTTGTCGGTGATCTCAGTGCTCATGCCCCCGATAATGCCCGCGGGGCGCCGCGCATTCCCGGTCAGGCCGCGTCGTACCCGGCGCGGAGCAGGCAGTAGGTGACGGCCTCTTCCAGGGCCTGCCAGGACGCGGCGATGACGTTGTCCTCGACGCCGACCGTGCCCCATTCGCGTTCACCGTCGCTGGACTCGATGAGCACCCGCGTCCGGGCGTCGGTGCCGTGCGCGCCCTCGAGGATGCGGACCTTGTAGTCGACGAGCTCCAGCCGCGCCAGCTCCGGGTAGAGGCGGCCGAGCGCGACGCGCAGCGCGTTGTCGAGGGCGTTGACCGGGCCGTTGCCCTCACCGGTCGCGATGATCCGCTCGCCCTTGGCGTGCAGCTTGACGGTCGCCTCGCTGACCATGGACCCGTCGGGACGGCGCTCCACGATCGACCGCCACGACTCGACCTCGAAGTGCCGCTGCCGGACGCCGGTCAGCTCCTCCCGCAGCAGCAGCTCGAACGAGGCGTCCGCGGCCTCGAAGGTGAAGCCGGTGGACTCCAGCTCCTTGACCCTGTCCACGACGGCCTTGGACTTCTCACCGGACAGGTCGTAGCCCAGCTCGCGGCCCTTCAGCTCCACCGAGGCGCGCCCGGCCATGCTGGACACCAGCATGCGCATGTCGTTGCCGACGGCGGACGGGTCGATGTGCTGGTAAAGGTCCGGGTCGATCTTGACGGCGGAGGCGTGCAGGCCCGCCTTGTGGGCGAACGCCGACAGGCCCACGTACGGCTGCTGCGAACTGGGCGCGACGTTGGTGACCTCCGAGACGGCGTGCGCGATGCGGGTCATCTCGCCGAGCTGGGCGTCGGTCACCAGGCTCATGCCGCGCTTGAGCTGGAGGTTCCCGACGACCGTGAACAGGTTGGCGTTGCCGCTGCGCTCGCCGTACCCGTTCGCGCAGCCCTGGACGTGGGTGGCGCCGGCCTTGACGGCGGCGAGGGAGTTGGCCACCGCGCAGCCCGAGTCGTCGTGGCAGTGGATGCCGACCCGCACACCGGCGGACACGACCTCGTGGACGACGTCGGCCAGCTCGTCCGGCAGCATGCCGCCGTTGGTGTCGCAGAGCGCGACGACGTCCGCGCCGGCCTCGGCGGCGGTGCGGACGGCCTCCAGCGCGTAGGCGCGGTTGGCCTTGTAGCCGTCGAAGAAGTGCTCGGCGTCAAGGAAGACTCGTTGGCCCTCCGCACGCAAGTGGGAGACCGTGTCGCGGATCATCGCGAGGTTCTCCTCCAGGGTGGTGCGGAGGGCCAGCTCGACATGCCTGTCGTGGCTCTTGGCGACAAGGGTCACGACGGACGCGCCGGATTCGCGCAGCGCGGCCACCTGCGGGTCGTCGGCGGCCTTCACACCGGCCCGGCGGGTCGCGCCGAACGCGGTGAGCTGCGCGTGCCTCAGGTCGAGCTCTGTTCGAGCGCGCCTGAAGAACTCGGTGTCCTTGGGGTTGGCGCCGGGCCAGCCGCCCTCGATGAAGCCGACGCCCAGATCGTCGAGGTGCCGCGCGATGGCGAGCTTGTCGGGCACGGAGAGGTTGAGCCCCTCCTGCTGCGAGCCGTCGCGCAGGGTGGTGTCGTAGACGTGGAATGCGTCACCTTGCATCGGAGAAACCCCCAAGGAATGGGCGATCAGCGCCAGGGCACAAAAAAGACCCCTCACGGACGTGAGAGGTCTGCGCGCCGGCGTCGTCCCGTTAGCTGCTGCCGGCGCGCCAGCCGATAATCACGAGGCTGTGGCGCATGATGTCGGCCAGTCTGCCACACGGTTCGCATGCTCGTACCGTACGTCTCAGATGGTGAGACGCCAATGCCCCGGCGCGGATGGCGCCGGGGCTGCGCGAACGCCGTGATCAGACGATTCCGTGGACCCAGCCGTAGGGGTCGGGGCGGGTCCCGTACTGGATGCCGACCAGTTCCTGGCGCAGCCGCATCGACAGTTCGCCGGGCTCGCCGTCCCCGATCGTCCACTCGCGGTCGGCGCCCTTGACGCGGCCGACCGGGCTGATGATCGCGGCGGTGCCGCAGCCGAACACCTCGGTGATCTCGCCGGACCGGCAGCCCGCCTCCCACTCGTCGATGCTGATCTTGCCCTCCTCGGCGGGGACGCCGAGGTCGGGGGCCAGCTTGAGCATGGAGTCGCGGGTGACGCCGGCGAGGAGCGTCCCGGTGAGCGCGGGGGTGAGCAGCCGCGCCCGCGCGCCGGAGCCGTAGACGAACATGAGGTTCATCGAGCCGACCTCCTCGACCCAGCGGTGCTCCACCGCGTCGAGCCAGACGACCTGGTCGCAGCCCTGCCCGACGGCCTCGGCCTGCCCGGCGAACGAGGCCGCGTAGTTGCCGCCGAACTTGGCCTCGCCGGTGCCGCCGGGGGCCGCGCGGGTGTAGTCCTGCGACAGCCACACCGAGACGGGCTTGATCCCGCGCGGGTAGTACAGGCCGGACGGGGACGCGATGACCATGAAGAGGAACTCGTTCGCCGGGCTGTTGACCCCGAGCGCGCGGGTGGTCGCGAACATGAACGGCCGCAGGTAGAGGCTGTGCCCCTCGGCGTCGGGCACCCAGTCCCTGTCGGTGCGGACGAGCAGCTCGACCGCCTCGACGAACAGCCGCTCGGGGATCTCCGGCATCGCCATCCGGTGGGCGGAGCGGTTCATCCGGGCCGCGTTCATGTACGGCCTGAACGTGACGATCGACCCGTCCGGCTGCTTGTAGGCCTTGAGGCCCTCGAAGAGCTCCTGCGCGTAGTGGAACACCTGGCTGGCCGGGTCCATCGGGATCGGCCCGTACGGTTCGAGTCGCGCGTCGTGCCAGCCCCGGTCCGCCGAGTAGCGGATCGTGACCATATGGTCGGTGAAATGGCGCCCGAAGCCGGGATCGGCCAGGACGCGTTCGCGTTCGGCGGCGGTCGCGGGCCGCTCGTTGCGCTTGATCTCGAAGTCCAGGTTGCTGCTCATCGCGGTTCGTCCTCTCGCGGATCGCCGGGGCGGCCCCATCGCCGCTTCGGCTTCCTTAGTCCCTATTGTCATACTTCGTCTAGACCCACTCCCAAACACACGGCGCATACGGAAAACCGGGCGCGCCGCGAGGGCACGCCCGGAGTTCCCTGTCCTGGCCAGAGAGACGTGCCCCTAGCCGGATACTCGCTTGGCGATCGCGTCGCCGATCTGGGCGGTGGACCTGACGCCGAGGGCGGCGCGCTCGGCCAGATCGTCGGAGACGGCCTGCTCGACGCGGCGGGCGGCGCCGCCCGCGCCGACGTGGTCGAGGAGCATGGCGACGGAAAGGATCGTCGCGGTCGGGTCGGCCTTGCCCTGCCCCGCGATGTCGGGGGCGCTGCCGTGCACCGGCTCGAACATCGACGGCGCGGTCCGTCCGGGGTTGACGTTGCCGGACGCGGCGAGCCCGATGCCGCCGGCGATCGCGGCACCGATGTCGGTGATGATGTCGCCGAACAGGTTGTCGGTGACGATCACATCGAATCGCTGCGGCTGGTTCACGAAGAACATCGTGGCCGCGTCGACATGGCAGTAGTCGGTGGTGACCTGCGGGTACTCCTCGGCGACCCGCTTGAGGACGCGCTGGTACAGGTCGCCCGCGAACGTGAGGACGTTGTCCTTGTGGACGAGCGTCAGCTTCTTGCGGGGCCGGGACGCGGCCACCTCGAAGGCGTACCGGACGACCCGCTCGACCCCGAAGGCGGTGTTGACGCTCTCCTGCGTGGCGACCTCGTGCGGGGTGCCCTTGCGCAGCACGCCCCCGACCCCGGTGTAGGGGCCCTCGGTGCCCTCCCGGACGACGACCATGTCGATGTCGTCGGTCGTCACGCCCGCCAGCGGAGTCTCGACCCCCGGGAACAGCTTCACCGGACGCAGGTTGACGTAGTGGTCCAGCTCGAACCGGGCCCGCAGCAGCAGCCCGCGCTCCAGGACACCGCTCGGCACACCCGGGTCGCCGACGGCGCCCAGCAGGATGACCTCCTGCTCGCGCAGCTCGTCCAGCACCGGGTCGGGCAGCGTCTCCCCCGTCCGGTGCCAGCGGGCGGCGCCGAGGTCGTAGGAGGTCTGCTCGAACGCGAGGTCACCGGACGGAGCGACCGCCTCGAGGACCTTCAGTCCCTCGGCGACCACCTCTGGGCCGATCCCGTCCCCCGGGATGACGGCCAGACGAATGCTGCGGGAAGCCATGCGCGCACTCTACTGCAAACGTCTCAGTGCTTGGGCTTTCATCTCATATACCGGGACGCATGTCTCGGCCCGGTCATCGCAGGCCGCAGTCACCGCACATGCCGCCGCCCGGGACGCGGTAGTACAGGCAGCAATTGTGCCGGACGAACCCGTCCCGGCCGAAGTCCCCCGCGCCGGCCAGGGGCTCACGTGCGAGCAGTTCCCGGACGATGGCGGCGCGGGCACCGCCGGGCGGCCCGACGTTCAGGCCTCCGGCGAGTGCGGAGGCCGCGTTGCCCCACAGCAGCCCGTCCGCCAGGTTGACGAACGTCAGCATCGCTTCGGCCAGCGGCCTGAGCTGCCCCTCCACGACCATGGGATGGATGAGGCCGGCGGCCTCCGCGGCGTCCTCGACGCGCCACCCCCGCGGCTCACCGAGCCCCAGGGCGACAGGCTCCCCCGGCGCCCACCGCCATCGCAGCCCCGACAGGTCGGGCACGACCCCGCGCCCCGCCGCCGCCACGACCGGCGACCACACCCGCGAAGCGAGCCCCTGAAACAGAATGGACGCGGCGACCCGCCGCTCATCCGTCCCCAGCCGCTCGCGGTACTCCTCCGTCACAGCGAGAAGCCGACCCCCGTCCACCTCGGGAAAGGGCCGCCAAGCCGCGCCCGCCCCGGTAACGATCTCGAAGTAAGGCCCGAGCCGAGCAACGTCTTCAACGACCTTCACAACCTCGGCCGGACGGGCTTCAAGCGCCATAATGCCCAGTGTGCAGGCCCACGGACACGGACGCGCGGTGTTCATTGCAGCGCCCGTGGCGTCGGGCGCTAGATGTACTCGGCCACCGGGTTGGTGACACGCCGCGGCTGGTGATTGATCAATGAGAAGACCTCCGAGTGCGGCGGTGGCCGGTGTCGGTGCGCATGGGGTGATCGCGGTTGACTAATCAGCACGCCTGTCCAGGGCGGTCTGCAGAGCGCGAGCCGCCTCTTCCTGGGCGTCGTCGTCGGCGGGCGCGTTGTTCCAGGTGTCGTTCATGATGGTCTGCTCCGATCGCTGGGCTGGTGGCCAGAGGGGCCGCCGGGGATCCGTGGTTCACACGATCCGGCGTGAAATCGGACTCACGGCCAGGCAGAGCCTCCGCAGCGGGTGCCGGCCTGCCGATGATCAGGCCCCGCTGCGGCAGCGAAGGATTACCACGTAACGCCGCATGACTATCTGCGAGGTTACCCCGGGTCAGGTGGAGTGTCCCGACCCGTGGCGGAAAATCTCAATAATTGAGACGGAACGGGTGGTGAGAACCGCCACGGGCGGGCGGCCGGCGCGCTGCCGGACCGCCCGCCCGTGGCGAAGGGACGAGTCTCAGTTCTCCAGGTCGACGCGGCGGCCCATGTCGGCGCCGACCTCGCGGGTGATGGCGTCGACGAGCTGCGGCCCGATCGCGGAGTCGACGGTCAGCGCGATCAGTGCCCTGCCGCCCTTGGCGTCCCGGCCGACCTGCATGCCGGCGATGTTGACCTCCTCGTCGCCGAGCAGCTTGCCGACCCGGCCGACGATGCCGGGACGGTCGACGTAGGAGAAGAACGCCATGTGCTCGGTCGGCACCAGCTCCATGTTGTAGCCGTTGATCTCGATGATCCGCTCGGCGTGCTTCGGGCCGGTGAGGGTGCCGGACACCGACACGACCGAGCCGTCGGCCATCGTGCCGCGCACCTGCACGACGTTGCGCCAGTCGGGGCTGTCCTCGCTGGTGGTGAGGGTGACCTCGACGCCGCGGTCGCGGGCCAGCAGCGGCGCGTTCACGAACGTCACCGCCTCCTCGATCACGTCCACGAACACGCCCTTGAGCGCGGCCAGCTCCAGCACCTTGACGTCGTGTTCGGCGATCTCGCCGCGGACCACCACGTCCAGCCGGACCGGGACGCCGCCGGCGAGGGCGGTGAAGATGCGGCCGAGCTTCTCGGCGAGCGGCAGGCCGGGCTTGACGTCCTCGGCGACCGCACCGCCCTGCACGTTCACCGCGTCCGGCACGAACTCGCCGGACAGCGCCAGCTTCACCGAGCGGGCGACCTGCGTGCCCGCCTTCTCCTGCGCCTCGTGGGTGCTGGCGCCGAGGTGCGGGGTGACCACGACGCTGTCGTGGTGGAACAGCGGGCTCTCGGTGCACGGCTCGGTGCTGAACACGTCGATGCCGGCGCCGGCGACGCGGCCGTCCTTGAGGGCGAGCTCCAGGGCCGCCTCGTCGACGATCCCGCCGCGGGCGGCGTTGACGATCCGCACGGTCGGCTTGACCTGGTGCAGCTCGCGGTCGCCGATGACGCCGAGGGTCTCGGGCGTCTTCGGCAGGTGGACGGTGATGAAGTCGCTCTCGGCCAGCAGCTCGTCCAGCGTGACGAGTTTCACGCCGAGCTGGGCGGCGCGGGCGGCCTGCACGTACGGGTCGAACGCGATCACGTTCATGTCGAAGGCGGCGAGGCGCTGGGCGACGAGGACGCCGATGCGGCCGAGGCCGAGCACGCCGACGGTCTTGCCCTGCAGCTCCACGCCGGTGTACTTGGACCGCTTCCACTCGCCCTGCTTGAGCGCGGTGTGGCCCTGCGGAACGTTCCGCGCGGTCGCGAGCAGCAGCGCGATGGCGTGCTCGGCGGCGGTGACGATGTTGGACGTCGGCGCGTTGACGACCATGACGCCGGCCTTGGTGGCGGCCTCGACGTCGACGTTGTCGAGGCCGACGCCGGCGCGGGCGACGACGCGCAGCGCCTTGGCGTGCTGGAACACCTCGGCGGTGACCTTGGTGGCACTGCGCACGATGAGTGCGTCGACATCGGCGACGGCGGGCAGCAGCCGCTCGCGGTCGCCGCCGTCGACGTGGCGGACCTCGAAGTCGGCCTCCAGGACGGCGATGCCGGCCGGGGAGAGTTCTTCTGCGACGAGGACGACGGGCTTACTCAAGGAAACAGTCCTTCGGAAGTGGATGTTCGTGTGGTGTGCAGGTGAAGTCGCGAGTCACCTCGTCGTGCCCTCGCCCCCACGCGAGTGTATCTCGCGCCGGCGAGCGCGATTCGCGGCAGGGAGACACCCACCGGTAACTCCGCTTCGTCCCGCCCGCGTCCGGCCGGACGTCCGGTCAGGCCGCGTTGGGTTCGGGCATCGCGGCCAGGACGGACGCGACCCGTTCGGCGTCGGCGACGTGGACGTGCGGGACGTCCACGAAAACCCGCAGCGGCCCCGCCGGCAGCCCCAGCTCGTCGGCGACCTGCACCTGCACCTCGCGGAGCGGGATGTAGGTGAGGTAGCCGCGGTGGACGTTCTGCGACCGGAACATCGCCGTCATGATCAGCCGGTAGCCGCGGATGCGGAACGACAGCGCCGTCAGGCACGGCAGCCCCTCCGCCGGCTCGCCCGGGATCGTCAGCGAGATCCACGCGCTGGTCGTCCACGGCCTGGCCCGCAGCAGCTCCACCACCCAGCGGATCTGGTCGTTGCCCTGCAGGTCGTGCAGCCTCGGCCAGTACCGCCCGCGGACGTTGCGGCGGGTGCGCTCCTGGGCGCGCCGCACGAGGCGCGCCCGGTCGCCGTGCTCGTGCAGGATCGGGTCCTCCCAGCTCAGCGAGGTGACCTCGAACAGCACCGGCGGGCCCTCGATGATGGGTCCGGTGTCCTCCATGCCGGCCTCGCCGGCGGCCCAGACGTGGCGCAGGACGCCGATCCACGCCTGCCCGCACGTCTCCCAGCGCCGGACGTCCTTGTCCGCTCCCGCCGGCACGTCACTACTCCCCGCCATAATTCGTCCCATGACGGGCGACGCGGATCCGGGAATTACCTGCCGGGGGCATTGACACGCGGGGGATATATTCCGCCTCTGCTCCGGCCCGTGACCTTCGGTCGTTCTTGAACAGCATCACACCACTCATGCACTCCGCCCCAACACCGCTCCGGCGGCGGTCACATGAGCGTTCGCGCAGGTTCCCCCGCGCCGGCCGCGGCCGTCACGGCTTTCTTCAAGTATCAGGCAAAGTGCGCCGAAAGGATAGGGTAATTTATCCGAACGGTACCTTCACCGGCATTCTGACGTGTGCCAGGGCCGACGGTCACTTTGGACCTCTGTCCAAACGTGATTATGCTCCACCTTGGGCGGGGACGTCCCGGTGCAGCACGATGTACCCCTCCCGCCGGAAGACCGCGCGATACCCCTCGGCCTCCAGTTCCGCCACCCGCCGCCGCTGGCCGGCCACGCTCGGGAACGGGAACTCCAGCCGCCCGACGTAGGCGATGACCCAGGGCGCGCCGCGCGACCGCTCGTCCCACAGCAGGACGCGGGCGCGGGTCGTCAGCGCCGGGCCGACGCCGTTGGCCGCCTCGACGAGCGCCCCGTCCGGGATCCTCGCGGCCGCCGCGGCCGCCGCGCGGGCCCGGTCGTTCTGCCGCCACAGCGCGGGATCGGCCAGATGGCGGTACGCGAAGAACGGCACGCAGACGATCACAGCGGCCAGGACCGCCGCCATCGGCAGAACAGGCGGGAGCCGCTCCGCCGCCCGGATCCTGCCGCGCAGCCGCGCCGCCCCGTCCACCGCCGCCATGACGAGCACGGCGACGATGAAGGCGTTGTAGTGGTAGTCGGGTTCCCACCAGTTGCCGAAACGGCTGTTGAGCATGCGCTCGGCCAGCATTGGCAGCGCGATCAGCGTCAGCGGTGACGCGAGCGGCAGCAGAAGCAATGGCAGGACGAGCAGCGCCATCGTGAGGACCTTCTGCGGCGGGGTACCGAGAACGGCCACGACGTCCCACGGGTGGGTCAGCGCGTGGACGGCGGCATGCGGCAGGTCGGGGCCGAGTGACCCGTACGCCCAGTAGTAGTCGTTGTCCCCGCCGAACGCCGCGATGAAGACCTGGGAGGAGATCCACGCCGCGACGAGCCCGACCACGACGTAGGCGAGCCCGGCCCGGCGGTCGCCGCGCGGCAGCAGGCCGCGCACCCCCCGGCGCTTTCCCTCACGCCCGTCGCGCCGCGTGAGCAGGAACAGGCCGAAACCCGCGAGCAGCAGCCCCATGTCCTCCTTGACCAGCAGCAGCGCGAACGCCGCCACCACCGCCTGCCCTCGCCGTCCCGCGTCGTGCCGCTCGATCATCAGTGCCGACAGGAGCGGCACGAACGCGACCTCGTGGAAGTCGAACGCGAGCGCCTCCGCGATCGGCCACGACAGCGCGTAGGCGCCCCCGGCGCAGTACGCGGCGCCGGCGCCGAGCCGCCGCTCGGTGAACCGCCAGATCGGCGGGATGCCGAGCGCGAGCAGGACGGCCTGCGCGAGCAGCAGGGTGACCGGCCCGTCGTGGATCCAGTAGAGCGGCGCCAGCACGACCAGGATCGGCGAGAAGTGGTCGCCGAGGATGGAGAAGTCCGGCCCGAAGCCGTTGTGGACGCCCTTGACCATGGCGACGGGCAGCTCGAAGCGGCTGTACGAGCGGATCGCCTGGTCGAAGATGACGAGGTCGTAGCTGCCCGTCCGGAACGCCCGCAGCCGCATCAGCGAGTACGCCGCGTACAGCACGGCGCTCGCCGTGACCATCGCCGCGAGCGCCGCCCGCCGGCGTCCGGACGGTCCCCGGCGGCCTGCCGGGACCTCGTCGACGGGGCCCTCCACCGCAACCGCCTCAGCCACGCGCCGGACGCTACCAGCCGCACCCCGGCGCGCAGAGCCCCGCGTCGCAGGGGAGGCAGGTCGCCGTAGCCGTCCGGCTACACCGGGCACACGCCGACGGAGACACGCCACCGCGATTTCACTGTGAGCGACGACTCGGAGCCTTAACGTGACCGATGTCCCCGGCCGATCAGGAGAGAACGTGACCTCGGACTGCACCATCAGCGTCCTGCGCGACATCCTGCGCGTGTACGACCACCGCTACCTGAGCCTCGACCGGCTCCAGCGCGAGCGGCTCGTGGACGGCACCCGCCACGTCATAGGCGAGGAGGGGCTGAGCGAGGCGGCGCGCGCCGCCCTGCCCGCCTCGGTCCGGCTCAGGGCGTTCTGCATCCAGCACGGCCTGCGCGAGGAACTGGAGCGGCTGATCCGCGACGAGATCGAGGGCGCTCCGGCGGGCGCCGTCGTGGTCGGCGGCCGGATCTACGCCATGTACCCCTACCTGCGCGGCGTCTCCCGCCAGGACGCCGACATCACCACCGAGGTCGGCGTCGACCACCGGCTGGACGCGGTCGCCTGGCAGGGCAAGAGGATCCGTATCCGCGGCGTCGCGGCGCTCCAGCGCGTCGAGACGAACCGGACGGTCGTGGACGTGATCCTGCGGGAACGCACGTCCGGCAAGGAGCACGGTTTCCCCGCCGAGCTCCGGCCGGACCGGCCCGGGCGGTTCGAGGCCGTCGCCGACCCGGCCGCCGTGGAACCGGGCCGCTGGGACGTCCACGTCGCGGCGACCGCGCTGGGGGTGACACGCGAGGCCCGCTTCGGATCCGTCCGCGCCGAAGGTCTGAAGACCACGCCGCAGTGCCGCACCACGGGCACGAGGGACACCACGGTCTACTTCACCAGGGGCGGCCACCTGGCCCTGACCGTGGCCGACGAACCAGCCGACACCTCATGGCGCACCAGGCTCCGCCGCCGCCTGAAACGCTGACCCGCGGCGTGTCGCCCTGACGGGACGCTCCCCAAGGGCGACACGCCGCGAGTCGACGAAGCGGGCTAGTCGTTGAGCCAGCTCATCATCGGGCGCAGCTCGGCGCCCGTCTTCTCGATGGGGTGCTCGGCGAGTTCCTCGCGGTACTGGCCGAACTGCTTCTGGCCGCCCTCGAACTCGTCCACCAGCTCCTTGGCGTACTGCCCGGACTGGATCTCGCCGAGGATCTTCTTCATCGCGGCCTTGGTCTCCGGCGTGATCACGCGCGGGCCGCGGCTGTAGCCGCCGTACTCGGCGTTGTCGGACACCGACCAGTACATCTTGGAGACGCCGCCCTCGTACATCAGGTCGACGATCAGCTTCATCTCGTGCAGGACCTCGAAGTAGGCGACCTCCGGCTGGTAGCCGGCCTCGGTCAGCACCTCGAACCCGGTCTTGATCAGCTCGGAGACGCCGCCGCACAGCACCGTCTGCTCGCCGAACAGGTCGGTCTCGGTCTCCTCGGTGAAGGTGGTCTTGATGCCGCCCGCGCGCAGGCCGCCGATCGCCTTGGCGTACGACAGGGCCAGCGGCCAGGCGTTGCCGGACGGGTCCTTCTCCACCGCCACGATCACCGGGACGCCGCGCCCGGCGACGAACTGGCGGCGGACGAGGTGGCCCGGGCCCTTCGGCGCGACCATCGCCACGTCCACGCCCTCCGGCGGCTGGACGAGGTCGTAGCGGATGCTGAAGCCGTGCCCGAAGAACAGCGCGTCGCCCTCGACGAGGGCCGGCTTGATGTCCTTCTCGAAGATCTCGCGGTGGTGGTGGTCGGGGGCCAGCAGCATGATGAGGTCGGCCTCCTCGGCCGCCTCCGCCGGGGTGACGACGCGCAGGCCCTCGGCCTCGGCCTTCTCCCGGCTGGCCGAGCCCTCGCGGAGCCCGACCCGCACGTCGACGCCGGAGTCGCGCAGGGAGAGAGCGTGCGCGTGCCCCTGGCTGCCGTAACCGATGATCGCGACGTGGCGACCCTGGATCACGCTCAGGTCGGCGGCGTCGTCGTAGAACATCTCAGCCACAGTGCTGTTGCCTTTCGTTGATGTGGTTGTGTCACGCGCTCTGACGTGTGCTTCAGGTGCCGCACGCGGATCAGGCGCTGCGTTCGATGGCGCGCAGCGAGCGGTCGGTGATGGACCGGGCACCGCGGCCGATGGCCACCATGCCCGACTGCACCAGTTCCTTGATGCCGAACGGCTCCAGGACCTTGATGAACGCGTCCAGCTTGTCGCGGTTCCCGGTGGCCTCGATGGTGACGGCGTCCGGCGCGACGTCCACCACCTTGGCACGGAACAGCTGGACGGTCTCCAGGACCTGCGAGCGCGTCTCGGCGTCGGCGCGCACCTTGACCAGCACGAGTTCGCGCTGGACGGACGCCGAGGAGTCCAGCTCGACGATCTTCAGGACGTTGATCAGCTTGTTGAGCTGCTTGGTGACCTGTTCGAGGGGCAGGTCGGCGACGTTCACCACGATCGTCATCCGGGAGATCTCGGGGTGCTCGGTGACGCCGACCGCGAGGGACTCGATGTTGAAGCCGCGCCGGGAGAACAGCGCCGCGACCCGGGCCAGGATGCCGGGCTTGTTCTCCACGAGCACCGACAGGGTGTGCAGGCTCATCGGGGTCAGTCTCCGTTCTCCCACTCGGGAGCCATGTCCCGCGCGATCTTGATGTCGTCGTTGGTGGTGCCGGCCGCGACCATCGGCCAGACCATGGCGTCCTTGTGCACGATGAAGTCGATCACGACGGGGGCGTCGTTGATCTCCATGGCCTTGGCGATGACGTCGTCGACGTCCTCGGCCTTGTCGCAGCGCAGGCCGACACAACCGTACGCCTCGGCGAGCTTGACGAAGTCGGGGATGCGCTTGGCCGCGTGCAAGTTCGTGTTGGAGTACCGCTCGTTGTAGAACAGCGTCTGCCACTGCCGGACCATGCCGAGGTTCCCGTTGTTGATCACGGCGATCTTGACGGGGATGCCCTCGATCGCGCAGGTCGCGAGCTCCTGGTTGGTCATCTGGAAGCAGCCGTCGCCGTCGATCGCCCAGACCGTCGTGTCCGGCGCGCCGACCTTGGCGCCCATCGCCGCCGGGACGGCGTAGCCCATCGTCCCCGCGCCGCCGGAGTTCAGGAACGCGCCGGGCCGCTCGTACTTGATGAACTGCGCGGCCCACATCTGGTGCTGGCCGACGCCCGCGACGTAGTACGCCTCCGGCCCGGCGAGCTTCCCGATGCGCTCGATGACGTACTGCGGGGACAGCGACCCGTCGTCCGGGATGTCGTAGCCCAGCGGGTACGTGTCGCGCCACGCGTCGAGCTGCCGCCACCAGTCGGTGTAGTCGCCCTTGTGCCCCGCCTCGTGCTCGTTCTGCACGGCGACGATGAGGTCGGCGATGACCTCGCGGGCGTCGCCGACGATCGGGACGTCGGCGTGCCGGTTCTTGGAGATCTCCGCCGGGTCGATGTCGGCGTGCACGATCTTGGCGTCCGGCGCGAACCCGTCCAGCTTCCCGGTGACGCGGTCGTCGAACCGGGCGCCGAGGGTGATCAGCAGGTCGGACCGCTGCAGCGCGCCGACCGCGCCGACGCCGCCGTGCATGCCCGGCATGCCCATGTGCAGCGGGTGGCTGTCGGGCAGCGCGCCCTTGGCCATCAGCGTGGCGACGACGGGCGCGCCGGTCAGTTCGGCGAGGACCTTCAGCTCGGCGGACGCGTTCGCCTTGAGGACGCCTCCGCCGACGTACAGCACCGGGCGCCGCGCCTGGACGATCAGCCGTGCCGCCTCGCGGACCTGCTTGGAGTGCGGCCGGGTGACGGGCCGGTACCCGGGCAGCTGCAGCGTGACGGGCCACTCGAAGTCGACGGTGGCCTGCAGGGCGTCCTTGGCGATGTCGACGAGGACCGGTCCAGGGCGGCCGGTGGAGGCGATGTGGAACGCCTCGGCGATCGTCCGGCCGATGTCGGTGGCCTTGGTCACCAGGAAGTTGTGCTTGGTGATCGGCATCGTGATGCCGGCGATGTCGGCCTCCTGGAAGCCGTCCGTCCCGATGAGGGAGGACGCCACCTGGCCTGTGACGGCCACCATCGGCACCGAGTCCATGTAGGCGTCGGAGATCGCGGTGACGAGGTTGGTCGCGCCCGGCCCGCTGGTCGCCATGCACACGCCCACCTTGCCGGTCACCATCGCGTAGCCCTGGGCCGCGTGGCCGGCGCCCTGCTCGTGCCGGACGAGGATGTGGCGCAGCTTCGCGGAGTCGAAGAGCGGGTCGTAGGCCGGGAGGATCGCGCCGCCCGGGATGCCGAACACCGTGTCGACGCCGACGTTCTCCAGGGCGCGGACCAGCGCCTGGGCTCCCGTCATCTGTTCGGTCGTCATGATCTGCGTTTCCTTGGGGAGTGGGTGTGAACGTCTCTCATCCGGCCTGTCGCCAGGGGCCGTCACCTGGCCGGTGACCGAGGACGAAAGTGTTCAGTTGGCTCGCCGGGCAACAAAAAACCCCCGCCGCCGTGAGGCGGTCAGGGGAGGCGCGCAGGACGAGGAGCTTGGTCAGCCTGCGCGCCGACCAAGTACTACGAGGATGGTGAAGGTGCTCTGCACGAGCCCACTTTCGCCGATGTCCGGCCCCGGGTCAAATCCATGGACGCTTTGTCTCAAATGTCGAGACAGCCGTGTCGGCCGTTCCGCGGGGCGGAGACCCCCGCCGGCCCGGGAGGGGCGGCGGCGGGGACGGCCGGTCAGCCCGGGAGGGGCAGCGGGACGTCGCCGGACTGGGCGTGCGCCTCCAGGTTCGTCCGCACCAGCGACTCGACCCGCCCGGCCGCCATCGGACGCGCCACGAGGAAACCCTGGCCGCGCGGGCAGCCCATCTCGCGCAGCAGCTCCAGCTGCTCGGGCCGCTCGATGCCCTCCGCCACCACGGCCAGCCCGAGGTCGCTGCCGAGCCGCACGATCGTCCGGGTGAGCAGCGTCAGGGTCTCGTCCGACCCGAGCCCCGCCACGAAAGACGGGTCGATCTTGATGATGTCGACCGGGAGCTGCCCGAGGTAGGCGAGCGAGGCGTACCCGGTGCCGAAGTCGTCGATCGCGAGCCGCACCCCGAGGTCCCGCAGCTCCGACAGGCGTTCCACATTCTGGCCCGCGTCCTCGACGAGGACCTCCTCGCGCACCTCCAGCGTGAGGGCCTGCGGCGGCAGCCCGGTCTCCTCCAGCGCCGCCGCGACCGACTCCACGAACCGGGGCGCGGCGATCTGCCGGGCGGTGAAGTTCACCGACAGGCCGACGTCCCACGAGTCCCCGCGCCACCGGGCGACCTCGCGGCACGCCTCCCGCAGCACCCAGTCGCCGAGCGGGACCATCAGGCCGGACTCCTCCGCCGGGCCGATGAACTCCTCGGGCGGCACCGCCTCGCCCCCCCGCCACCAGCGCAGCAGCGCCTCCACGCCGGTCACCCGGGACGTCGCGAGGTCCACCACCGGCTGGAACTCGATCGCGAACTCCTCCTCGGCCAGCGCCTGCTGCAGGTCGCTGCCGAGCTCCAGCCGCCGGACGACGTCGGCGTGCATGTGCGGCGCGTACACCTCGACGCGCCCGCCGCCGAGCCCCTTCGCGCGGGCCATCGCCAGGTCGCCGTTGCGCAGCAGGTCCGCGGCGGTGCGGCGGAGCCGGCGTCCCGCCTCGGAGCCGTTGCCGCCGCCGGTGCCCGCGGGCTGCTCCTCGTCCCCGGCGAACGCTATGCCGACACTCGCCGTCAGCACGATGTGCTTGTTACCGACCTGATAAGGGTCGGCCGAAAGTTCCCGCAGGAGCCGTCCGGCAAGCTCCACTGTGGCGCGCGTCTCAGTGTCGTCCGGCGGCAGCTGGACCAGGACGGCGAACTCGTCGCCGCCCCAGCGGGCCACCGTGTCGTCCGACTGGACGTTGGCGCGCAGCCTCCGCGCGGCCTGCGCGAGCACCTGGTCACCGGCCGCGTGCCCCTCGGAGTCGTTCACCGCGGTGAAGCCGTCCAGGTCGACGAACACGACCGCGACCTCGCCGCCGGACTGCTGCCGCGACAGCACCTCCCGGGTGCGCTCCTCGAAGTAGGACCGGTTGGGCAGGCCCGTCAGGCCGTCGTGGAACGTCAGGTGCGCGACCTGGCGCTGCAGCGCCGCCTGCTCACTGAGGTCCCGCGTCGTGACGAGCAGCCGCGCGGGGGTGCCGTCGGAACCGCTGTAGCGCGAGATCGTCGACTCGGTCGGCAGCCACGTCCCGTCCGCCGCCCGGATCCGGCACGACACGCGCAGCGCCTCGTCGACCGCCTCGTCGTCCAGGACCTCCAGGAACACCTCCTGGACGCGGGGCAGGTCCTCCGGGTGGACGATCTCGTGCAGCGGGCGCCCGAGCAGCTCCTCGGGCTCGTAGTGGTAGGTCCGCAGGGCCCCGGCGCTGGCGTACTGGACGGTGGCGTCCAGGTCGCAGATGAGCACCGCGTCGTTGATGCTCTCCGACAGGGCCCGGAAGTGCTCCTCACCGGTGTCCACGGCCCGGCGCAGCTCGTCGTTCTCCCGCAGCAGGCCCGCCAGCCGCGCGATCAGCACCAGCGCCGCCGAGCCCGCCGCGATCGAGATGCCGGGTTCGAGGCCGTTCTGACCGGTGAGCGAGTGGCCCGCGATGAACAGGGCGGTCGCGGCGGCGATCGCGGCGGGCGCGATGCCCGGCCCGATCATCCGGCCCCACTCCTCGCCGGACCGGCCGGGCCAGTCCGGCTCGTCCACGTCTTCGGGTATGTCGTCGACGGGCGGCTCGGGCTCGGCGGCGGGGCCCGTCCACGGCACCAGCAGCAGGAGCAGCAGCCCGGCGAGGCGCAGGATGTCGGACGGGTCGTCGGACGGCCCGCCGCCGTCCAGCCGGACGAACGTCGTCACGATGTCGGCGACCGCGATGGCCGTCAGCGCGCCGTACCCCATCCAGGCGAGGCGGCGGTGCCCGCGCACGGCGCCGAGGACGAACGGCAGCGCGCCGCAGACGAACACGAGGCCGATCAGCGGGTACAGCAGCTCCAGCAGGAACTCCGTCGGCGACTCCCCCGACCGGTGGTAGAGCGTGCCGAACAGCGCGACCCAGCCGAGCACGAAGAGCGCGCAGGCGCAGACATAGGTGTCGGCCGCGTACCGCAGCCATGTCCCCGCGTCGCGGGGCAGCCTGATCGGCGCGACGAGCCCGACCACCAGCGCGACAAGGGCGAAAAGATAGAAGAGATCGGGTACCGACAGCGACAGGGCACTGCGGCCCTGCCCGTCGGACAGGGCGCCGCCCAGGGCGCCGAGGAACCAGGACGCGGCGGCGATCCCGTACCAGCGCCAGGAGGCGCGCCAGAGCCCGCCCGGGGCCGTGTCCGCCGGGCCGCCCGCCGGCCGCCGGGCCGACAGCAGCAGGGAGATCGCGGCGGCGCCCGCGGCGCCCGCCTCGGCCCAGGCGATGAACGCGTTCCCGCCCCAGCCGAGCAGCGAACCGGTGGCGTACAGCACGCCGGCGACCGCGGCCATGGCGACCGGCAGCGCACGCGGCGGAACCCGCCTGGCGTATTCGCCGCTCATCGCGCCGTGTCCCTTCCTGCCCCGGTGGAGCGTTCGGTCCCTGAGACGCTGCACCGCGCCAGGGGAGAATCCGGGTTCACGACCCTCGCCGCACGGATAACGGCCGGAAGGTCCTGAATCGTGCCCCGCGCAGGGGTCGGCGCGGGCCGGTGGCGAACACGTCGGCTTCGCCTGCCGGAGATCAGCGACGTCGCTGCACTACGGGATCACCGTGTCGCTCAATGTACGTTCGGTAGGTCACGGAGCGATTGAGGCTGAGCGTCCTCCCGGCGACAAACGACCTCGTCGAAGAACGATTTGGGACGTCCGAAAGCCGATCGTCCCCGATGCGGTGCGATGCCCGGCAACACGCTGAGTGACCATGTCGGAGGCAGGTATCGCACTGTGACGGGAATGACCCCGTGACGGCGGCGCCGAGGTTGGAACGGCGGGCCCCTCGGATCCGTACTACCTACGGGAGGCGCTAATGCGAAGGCACACGATCGTCCTGGTCTCGGCCGCGGTGGCCCTGGCCGCCTGCTCGTCCCCGTCCGGCGACGGGGACGGGAACGGCGGCGCGCACACACCGCCACCGCTGACGGCGAGCAGCCCGACAGGGACGGGCGGCGGTTCCGGCGAACCCGGCGAACCACGCGCCGTCGCCACCGACCTGGAGGTCCCGTGGGCGGTCACGTTCCTGCCGGGCGGCGACGCCCTCGTGACCGAACGCGACAGTGCGCGGCTCCTCCGCGTCACCCCGTCCGGCGACAAGACGACCGTCGCCACGGTCCCCGGCGTGGAGCCCGGCGGCGAAGGCGGCCTGATGGGCGTCGCGGCCTCCCCGAACTACGCCGGCGACAAGCTCATCTACCTGTACTTCACGGCGGCGTCCGACAACCGCGTCGTCCGCGCCACCTACGACGGCGGCGACCTCGGCGCCCTCGACCCCATCATCACCGGCATCCCGAAGGGGAGCAACCACAACGGCGGCCGCATCCAGTTCGGCCCGGACAAGATGCTCTACGTCGCGACCGGTGAGACCGGCGATACAGGCCTGTCCCAGGACAAGGACTCGCTCGGCGGGAAAATCCTCCGCGTCACCCCCGACGGGAGCCCGGCCCCGGGGAACCCCTTCGGCAACCGCCTCTGGACTTACGGCCACCGCAACGTCCAGGGACTCGCATGGGACGACGAGGGCCGCCTCTACGCCACCGAGTTCGGGCAGAACCGCTTCGACGAGATCAACCTCATCGAGAAGGGCGAGAACTACGGCTGGCCCGAAGTCGAGGGCACCGGCGACCGCGAGGAGTTCACCAATCCCCTCCTCACCTGGACGACCGACGAAGCGTCCCCGTCCGGCCTCGCCTACGCGGGCGGCTCCCTGTGGGCCGCCGCCCTCCGCGGCGGGCGCCTCTGGGAGGTCCCCCTCGACAACGGCAAGGCCGGCCGCCCCACGGCCCACTTCAACTCCGACTACGGCCGTCTCCGCGCCGTCGTCCAGGCCCCCGGCGGCTCCCTCTGGTTCACCACCAGCAACGAGGACGGCCGGGGCGACCCCGCCCCCGAGGACGACCGGATCCTCACCGTCCCCCTCCGCTGAGCCGGCGGTCCGCAGAAGGCGACGTGGCCGTCCACGGTGTGGCCGCCGTCCCGCGGGTGGGCCGCGGGACGGCGGGACGGGTGTCAGGAGGCGCCGAGCTTTTCCAGGATGAGTTCCCGGGCGCGGCCGGCGTCGGCCCGGCCGCGGGTGGCCTTCATGACCGCGCCGACGAGGGCGCCGGCGGCGGCGACCTTCCCCGCGCGGATCTTGTCGGCCACGTCGGCGTTGTCGGCGATGACCTGGTCGATCACGGAGGCGAGTTCACCCTCGTCGCTGACGACCTTGAGGCCCCGGGCGGCGACGACCTCGTCCGGGGTGCCCTCGCCCGCGAGGACGCCCTCGAACACCTTGCGGGCCAGCTTGTCGTTCAGCTCCCCCGCCGAGATCATCGCCTGGACGCGCGCGACCTGCTCGGGCGTGATGGGCAGGTCGGCCAGTTCGACGCCCTGCTCGGTGGCGCGGCGGGACAGCTCGTTCATCCACCACTTGCGGGCGGACGCGGCGTCGGAGCCGTGTCCGATCGTGGCCTCGATGAGGTCGACGGCGCCGGCGTTGACGACGTCGCGCAGCTCCAGGTCGGACAGGCTCCACTCCCGCTGGATGCGGCGGCGCCGCGCGGCCGGAAGCTCCGGCAGCGACGCGCGCACCTCCGCCACCCACTCCCGGGACGGCGCCATCGGCACCAGGTCGGGCTCGGGGAAGTAGCGGTAGTCCTGCGCCTCCTCCTTGCTGCGGCCGCTGGTGGTGCGGCCCGTGTCCTCGTGGAAGTGGCGGGTCTCCTGGACGATCCGCCCGCCGTCCGACAGCACGCCCGCCTGCCGTTCGATCTCCGACCGGACGGCCCGCTCCACCGAGCGCAGCGAGTTGACGTTCTTGGTCTCCGTGCGGGTGCCCCACTCGGTCGCGCCCCGCGGCATGAGCGAGACGTTGACGTCGCAGCGCATCGAACCCTGCTCCATGCGCACGTCCGACACGTCCAGCGACCGGACCAGCTCGCGCAGCTCCGTCGCGTAGGCGCGGGCCACGAGCGGCGCCTTGTCGCCGGTCGCGACGATCGGCCTGGTGACGATCTCGACCAGCGGGATCCCGGCCCGGTTGTAGTCGACCAGCGAGAACTCGGCGCCGTGGATGCGGCCGGTCGTGCCGCCGACGTGCAGCGACTTGCCGGTGTCCTCCTCCATGTGGACGCGCTCGATCTCGACCCGGTACGTCTCGCCCTCGACCTCGACGTCGAGGTGCCCGTCGACGCACAGCGGCTCGTCGTACTGGGAGATCTGGAAGTTCTTCGGCATGTCCGGATAGAAGTAGTTCTTCCGGGCGAACCTGCACCACTCGACGATGTCGCAGTTCAGCGCGAGCCCGATCTTGATGATGCCCTCGATCGCGGCGTGGTTGGTGACCGGCAGCGAACCGGGCAGCCCCAGGCACACCGGGCACACCTGGGTGTTCGGTTCGGCGCCGAACCCGGTCGGGCAGCCGCAGAACATCTTCGACGCGGTGCCCAGCTCGATGTGCGTCTCGATCCCGAGCACCGGCTCGAACTTGCCGAGCGCCTCGTCGTAGTCCATCAGCGTCGGAGTTGTCACTTCGCCTCCACCAGTTCCGGGGCCTTGCCCAGGAGGGGGCCGCCCCAGCGGTCTTCGAGGGCCCGCTCGACGGCGGCGCCGACGCGGTAGACGCGGTCGTCGCCGAGGACGGGGGCCATGATCTGCAGGCCGACCGGCAGGCCGTCCGCCAGCCCGCACGGCACCGAGATCGCGGCGTTGCCGGTGAGGTTGGCCGGGATCGTGCACAGGTCGGCCAGGTACATCGAGACCGGGTCGTCGGCGCGCTCGCCGATCGGGAACGCGGTCGTCGGGGTGGTCGGCGACACCAGCACGTCCACCTGCTCGAACGCGGCCTCGAAGTCGCGCTTGATCAGCGTCCGGACCTGCTGCGCCTTGCCGTAGTAGGCGTCGTAGTAGCCCGAGGACAGCGCGTACGTGCCGAGCATGACCCGCCGCTTCACCTCTGGGCCGAAGCCTTCGGCGCGGGTCAGCGCCATGACCTCCTCGGCGCTGCGGGTGCCGTCGTCGCCGACGCGCAGCCCGTAGCGCATCGCGTCGAAGCGGGCCAGGTTGGACGAGCACTCCGACGGCGCGATCAGGTAGTAGGCGGGCAGCGCGTACGTGAAGTGCGGGCACGAGACCTCGACGACCTTCGCGCCGAGGGACTCCAGCAGCTCGACCGTCTCGTTGAAGCGCTCCGAGACGCCCGGCTGGTAGCCCTCCCCGGCGAACTCCTTGACGACGCCGACGCGCAGCCCGTTGACGTCGGCGCGGCGCGCGGCCTCCGCGACCGGCGGGACGGCCTCCGACACCGACGTCGAGTCCATCGGGTCGTGGCCGCTGAACGCCTCCTGCAGCAGCGCCGCGTCCAGCACGTTGCGGGCGAACGGCCCCGGCGTGTCCAGGGACGACGCGAACGCGATCACCCCGTACCGGGACGAGCCGCCGTACGTGGGCTTCATGCCGACGATGCCGGTGACCGACGCGGGCTGCCGGATCGACCCGCCCGTGTCGGTCCCCGTCGACAGCGGCGCCTCGTACGAGGCCACCGCCGCGGACGAACCGCCCGAGGAACCACCCGGGATCCGCTCCAGAGCCCACGGGTTGCGCGAGGTGAAGTAGGCGCTGTTCTCCGTCGACGAGCCCATCGCGAACTCGTCCATGTTCGTCTTGCCCAGGATCACCAGCCCGGCCTCGCGCAGCCGCGCCGTCACGGTCGCGTCGTACGGCGGCCGCCACCCCTCAAGGATCTTGGACCCGGCGGTGGTGGGCATGTCCGTCGTGGCGAAGACGTCCTTGTGCGCGATGGGGACCCCGGCCAGCGGGCCGAGCCTCTCCCCCGCCGCACGCCGCTCGTCCACCTTCCGGGCCTGCGCCAGCGTCGCCTCACGGTCGACGTGCAGGAACGCCTTCACCTGACCGTCCACGGCGGCGATGCGGTCCAGGTGCGCCTCGGCGACCTCGACGGCGGTGACCTCACCGGCGGCGAGCAGCTCCCCGAGCTCCGCCGCGCCCTTCTTGACCAGCTCCATCACGCCTCCTCGTCCAGGATCCGGGGGACGCGGAAGCGCTGCCCCTCCGCCGCCGGGGCGCCCGCGAGGGCCTGCTCCGGCGTGAGGCACGGCCGCACCTCGTCGGCCCGGTAGACGTTGGTCAGCGGCAGCGCGTGCGAGGTCGGCGGGATGTCCTCCGCGGCGACCTCCTGCACCCGCGCGACCGCGGAGATGATCTGGTCGAGCTGGGCGGCGAGATGGTCGAGCTCATCGTCGCCGAGCGCCAGCCGGGACAGCCGGGCGAGATGCGAAACCTCGTCACGGGAGATGGCGGACATGTGAGAAACCGTTCCTGCGGATCGATGGGATTCGCCGCCCATCCTATGTTTATTGCAGTGCCCTTGGCGTCGGGCCCTGCAGGGCCCTCCTTCGGCGGGCACTGCGGTGCGATCGCTGCATCGCTCCGGCTCGCCTTGCGGCTCGCTGCGCGATCAGGTTTCTCGCAGGCTCGAAACCTGCCTTCGGACGCGATCGCGACGGTCGGGGTCGGTGCGTGGCCGAGGCAGTGGCCGGTGCGGTCTCGCATGGAGCGACGGCGTGGGGCCGATGGAGTCTCCGAGAATATGTGCAGTTTGTTTAGTTTGGCCTGGACGGGAACGCTTTCGTCGTCCACTCAGGGACGACGAGAGGAGACCGCCGTGACCATCGGCGGCAGCATCGCGCTGATCATCATCGGCGCGATCCTGGCCTACGCGGTCAGCTACGACTTCAGCGGCATCGACATCCGGCTGGTCGGCGTGATCCTGATGATCGGCGGCCTGATCGGCCTGGTCATCGGCATCGTCCGGATCGTCTCCGGCCGCCGCTCCGTCGAGCGCCGCCCTCCGCCCGCAGTTCGTGAAGAGCGCTACTACGAGGACGACTACCGCCGCCCGTACTGACCGCCCTCAATCCTGCCGCAAGCACTGCTGCGGCGGGGCGACGCCTGCCGCTGATCCGGGAACGGCACCGGCTCAGGCGGCGCCGGTTCGTCCCCTCAGAGTGCGCCCGCCCAACAGACAAGGGAACCCGTGCCGCGCAGCCGGAGCACTCAGAGATCGCCCGGCTGACCTGGCGCGTCACTTCCCCACCACCCCCAGCCGTCGCCCGTGCGTGACCGCACCAGCCACCGCCGCAACCACGCAGCAACCGGAACCGTCGCGATCGCGTCCGAAGGCAGGTTCAAGCGAAGCGAGAACCTGATCGCGCAGCGAGCCGCAAGGCGAGCCGAAGCGATGCAGCGATCGCACCGCATTTCCCGCCGAAGAAGGGCCTCCAAGGCCCGACGCCAAGGGAAAAGCAATCAACTACGCAGCGGGTTCGGGGGCGCGTTGCATGTGGCGGCGGAGCCAGTCGGTGGCGGTTTCGGCGTCCATGGGGCGGCCGAAGTGCCAGCCTTGGGCGGCGTCGCAGCCCATTTCGCGGAGTGCCTGGGCGGTGGCGGGGTCTTCGACGCCTTCGGCGACGGAGCGCAGGCCGAGGGTGCGGACGAGGTCGACGATGGAGCGGACGATGACGGCGTCGTCGGTGGATTCGAGGAGGCGTCCCACGAACGAGGCGTCGATCTTGATTTCTTCGACGGGGAGGCGTTTGAGGCGGACGAGGGAGGAGTAGCCGGTGCCGAAGTCGTCGAGGCTGAGCGGGATGCCGAGGTCGGCGAGGGCGCTGACGGTGTCGGAGGCGTAGGCGGGCTCGTTCATCAGGATCCGCTCGGTGATCTCGAGCTGGAGGGCGGCGGCGGGCAGGCCGCGGGCGAGCAGTCCCTCCTCGATCGTCTCGGTGAGGCCGGTGTCGAGGAGGTCGCGTCCGGAGGCGTTGACGGCGACCTGGACGGTGAGGTCTTCGCGCCACCAGGCGGCGGCCTGCGCGAGCGCGGCCTCGACGACGTGGTGGGTGATGGAGCGCATGAGGTACGTCTGCTCGGCGACGGACAGGAACGCCTCGGGTTCGAGGACGCCCTTGTCGGGGTGGCGCCAGCGCAGGAGGGCCTCCATGCCGACGAGCTGGCCGTCCCGCAGGGAGATCTTCGGCTGGTAGAACAGTTCCAGCTCGGAGCGGTCGATGGCGCGGCGCAGGTCGCCGAGCATGCTGAGGCGGGCCGGGGAGTTGCGGTCCTTGGCGGGCGAGTAGATCTCGACGCCGGTGCGGGCCTCCTTGGCGTTGTACATGGCGACGTCGGCGCGTTGGAGGAGCAGTTCGAAGTCGGGCGCGTGGTCGGGGAACAGCGCGATGCCGACGCTGGCCTCCAGGTCGAAGGACATGCCGTCGAGGCGGACGGGTTCGCTGAGGGCGGCGCGGAGCCGGGCGGCGACCTCGCGGGCGGCCGCCTCGTCGCGGACGGACGGCAGCAGCACCGCGAACTCGTCGCCGCCGAGCCGCGCGACGAGGTCGCCGGGGCGGACGCTGTGGGTGAGCCGGTGCGCGACGAGCTGGAGGAGGCGGTCGCCGGTGGGGTGCCCGAGGGTGTCGTTGACCTCTTTGAAGCGGTCGAGGTCGAGCAGGAACAGCCCGGCGCGGTGGCTCGGCGGGTCGGATCTGCGGCGGCGGGACCTGCCGCCGATCCCGGGGGTGCGGGGGCCGCGCTTCTCGGCGCCGCGGGCTTCGGTGAGGGCCTCTTCGGTCCGGACGATGAGGAGTTTGCGGTTCGGGAGGCCCGTGAGCCCGTCGTGGAGGGCCTGGTGTTCGCGCCGGACGGAGACGGAGGCGTTCAGGTACACGGCGATGAACGGCAGGACGATGAGGGGCACGAAGACGGCGGACCTGTCCATCGCCACGACCATCAGCGGGGCGAGGCCGAGCAGCGCCAGGTGGACGAGGACCTGGTAGCCGAGGTCGAAGCGGAGCGCCTTGACGAGCGAGACCCGTTCGTGGAGGGCGACGGCCGACCCGACGAGCGTGTCGTTGCAGATGAAGTAGACGGCGCCGGCGAGCGCTATCGCGGGCAGGTCGCCCCCGTCGGGGACCCACAGGTCGGTGGGGGTGGCGAGGTCGCCGAACACGGCGAGGACGAGCTGGGCGGCGGCGAGGCTGAGGGTGTACTGCGCGGCGTTGAAGGCGATGCGGTGGGGGCTGCGGCCGCGGAAGATCCCGCAGGTGATGACGGCGATGACCTGGAGGGCGGCGGCGATCGGCAGGCCGGCGTACAGCAGGGCGGCGAACGAGAAGGTGGTGGAGGTGGTGGCGCCGTTGTTCTCGGTGGAGCCCGGGGTGATGATCGGCCGCAGTTCGCCGAAGATGATGAAGCAGCCGAGGATCCAGAACACCGGCGTGCCGGCGAGCGCGTCCAGGTCGGCGCCGCTCAGCCCGGAGAACGCGGTGACGCAGGCGGCGATGCCGAGCAGGATGACGACGACGAAGTAGATCCACAACGGGGAGCCGCGGCGCGGTGCCGTGTTCCGCGTGTTGTTCGGGTCCTTCATCACATCCTCGGGGGGTTCGGGGGGCCGTCCCCCGGCACCGGGCGTCCCCGACCTCGGGGGACGCCCCCCGGGTGTTACGTCCGGAGATTCAGGTGTAGGTCGTGATGAGAGGGAGGGTACGGCCTTCGCTCAACTTCGCGAAACCGATTGCGTACGTTGCGTTATGCCCGTATCGCACCCGCCGCTCACCGTTGGGTAGTTGAAGTGTACCCCTGAGTAACGCAAACCTGGTCGAAGGCCCCCGAATACGCCGGGTTATTCCTCGGCGCTCACCGTCACGTCCTGCTGGCCGCATCCGGCCCTTCGGCCAGCAGGACGCGAAACCCTTCCTCTTCCAAGACCGGTACGCCAAGCTTGACAGCTTTGTCGTATTTGGACCCCGGGCTGTCACCCGCGACCACGAAGCCCGTCTTCTTCGACACCGACCCGGACACCTTGCCGCCGAGCCGCTGCACCGCCTCGGTCGCCGAATCGCGGCTGAACCCCTCCAGCGACCCGGTGATCACCACGGTGACGCCCTCCAGCGGACGCGGGCCCGCCGCGCCCTCGTCCTCCATCCGGACGCCCGCGGCCCGCCACTTCTCGACGATCTCGCGGTGCCAGCCGACCTCGAACCACGCCCTGATCGACGCCGCGATCGTCGGCCCGACGCCGTCGACGGCCGCCAGGTCCTCCTCCGAGGCGTTCGCGATCGCGTCCATCGAGCGCATCTCGCGGGCCAGGTCGCGCGCCGCCGACGGGCCCACATGCCGGATCGACAGCGCCACCAGCACCCGCCACAGCGGCTGCCTCTTGGCCTTCTCCAGCTCGTCGAAGAGGATCTCGACGGTCTTCTTCGGCTCGCCCTCCTTGTTGGCGAAGAACGACACGACCTTGGGCTCGCCGGTCTTCGGGTCGGTCTTGGACGTTCCCGTCCGCTGGTCGAGGACGAGGCTCCTGATCGGGAGGAGCTGGTCGACGGTCAGGTGGAACAGGTCGCCCTCGTTCTTCACCGGCGGCTCGGCCGGCTCCAGCGGCTGGGTGAGCGCCGTCGCCCCCACGTAGCCGAGCGCCTCGATGTCGAGCGCGTTGCGGCTCGCCACGAAGAACAGGCGCTCGCGCAGCTGCCCGGGGCAGTACCGCGCGTTGGGGCACCGGATGTCGGCGTCGCCCTCCTTCTCGTACGCCAGTCCGGTACCGCACTCGGGGCAGTGGGCCGGCATCTCGAACTCGCGCTCGGAGCCGTCCCGCAGGGCGGTCACCGGCGCGACGATCTCGGGGATCACGTCGCCGGCCTTGCGCAGGACGACCGTGTCGCCGATCAGCACGCCCTTGCGCCTCACCTCGCCCGCGTTGTGCAGCGTGGCCCGCTCGACGGTCGACCCGGCGACCTTGACCGGCTCCATCACGCCGTAGGGGGTGACGCGCCCGGTCCTGCCGACGCCGACCTTGATGTCGAGGAGCCTGGTGTTGACCTCCTCCGGCGGGTACTTCCACGCGATGGCCCAGCGCGGCGCCCGGCTCGTCGACCCGAGCCGCCGCTGCAGCGAGAACTGGTCGACCTTGACGACCACCCCGTCGATCTCATAGGCGGTGCCGTGCCGGTCCTCGCCGTACCCGGCGATGTACTCGCGGACGGCGTCCATCCCGCCGAGGACCCTGTAGCGGTCGCTGACGGGCAGCCCCCAGCCGCGCATCAGCTCGTACGCCCCGGACTGGCTCTCCGGCTGCGTCCCGCCGCGCCACGCGCCGTACCCGTGGACGAGCATGCCGAGCGGCCGCTGCGCCGTGACCCGCGGGTCCTTCTGCCGCAGCGACCCTGCCGCCGCGTTGCGCGGGTTGGCGAACGGGTCCTTGCCGGCCTCCACCTGCGCGGCGTTGACCTGCTCGAACCCCTCGACGGGGAGGAACACCTCGCCGCGGACCTCCAGCACGTCCGGCCAGCCCTCGCCCTCCAGCCGGTGCGGGACGTCGGCGATGGTGCGGACGTTGTTGGTGACGTCCTCGCCGGTGCGCCCGTCGCCGCGGGTGACCCCGCGCACCAGCCGCCCGTCCTCGTACGTCAGCGCGATGGCCAGCCCGTCGATCTTCAGCTCGCACAGGTAGCCGGCGACCTTGCCGACCTCCTTGACGACGCGCTCGTCCCACGCCACCAGCTCGTCGGCGCTCATCGCGTTGTCGAGGCTCTGCATCCGCTCAAGGTGCCGGACGGTCGCGAAGTCGGTGATGATCGGCGCGCCGACCCGCTGCGTCGGCGAGTCGGGCGTGACCAGCTCCGGATGCCGCTCCTCCAGCTCGTGCAGCTCCCGCATCCGCCGGTCGTACTCGGCGTCGGAGAGCGCCGGCTGGTCGAGGACGTAGTAGCGGTAGTTGGCTTCGTCGATCTCCCGGCTCAGCTCCAGATGCCGCTGCCGCACCTCGCCGGGAACGCCGTCGCTCATGGTCATGCCCCCATTGTCGCCGTCACGTCCGACAATACGAGCCCGCCGCGCCCGGGGTCAGTCCGCCGCCTCGTGCAGCATCCGGGCCGTGGCCCGGCAGCGCCGCAGGGCCGCGCGGACATGGCCCGGGGACGCGCCCGCCATCCCGCATCCCGGAGTGATCACGACCTGTTCCGCCAGCCGCGCGGGAGGGAATCCGAGGCGCCGCCACAGGTCCCGCACCGGCTCGGCGGTCGCCCGGAGGGCGGGCAGGACGGTGTCGGTGGCGGGCACCGCGCCGAGGAGCAGCCCGATCCCGGCGTCGATCGCCTCGCCGACGGCGTCGTCGTCGCGTTTCGGCATGAGGTTCAGATCGAACGAGATCGCCTTCGCGCCCCCGCCTCGAAGCAGGGCGTAGGGCACGTTCCGGGCACAGCAGTGGACGACGGGGTAGGCGGCGTCCCCCGCGCAGGCCGTCTCGATCACCCTCCTGAGCGTGTCCTCCGCGACGGGCTCCTCGATCGCCCGCAGCCGCGAGAACCCGCTGGCGGTCGGGACCGTCCCCGCGAGCGCGGCGGGCAGGCTCGGCTCGTCCACCTGGAGCACGATCCGCGCGGCGGGCAGCCGGCGCCGGACGTCCGCGACGTGCGCGGCGGCTCCCTCGGCGAGCGAGGCGGCCAGGTCGCGGACGGCGCCCGGGTCCTTGAGCGCCCGGTCGCCGTGCCGCAGCTCGATCGTGGCGGCCAGCGTCCACGGCCCGCACACCTGGATCTTGAACGGCCCGTCGTGGCCGCCCGCGACCTCCTCCAGGACGTCCAGGTCGCGGGCCAGGTGGTCGCGGGAGCGGGACGTGTCCCGTCCCGGGCGGTCGGAGATTCGCCAGCCGGACGGCTCCAGGCGCACCGCCATGTCGACCAGCAGCCCGGCCGTCCGTCCCGTCATGTCGGCGCCGGGACCGCGCGCGGGAAGCTCCGGCAGGTGCGGCAGCTCGGGCAGCTCACCGAGGACGACCCGCAGCGCCTCCGCCGGGTCGTCCCCCGGATACGACCCGACCCCGGTCGCCGTCCCCGTCTGCCACGGATAACTGATCGTCACAGACGAAACCCTATCGGCGCGGCGATCACACCAGCCCGCCGAGCCGGTCCAGGAGGCGGCGCGTGTCGTCCTCGGGCACGGTCTTCAGGCCGAACAGCACCTCGTCGACGCCGGCGGCCTCCAGTTCGGCGACGGCCTCCGCCTTCGGCGGCACCCCGAACACGCTCACGGGGACGCGGCGTCCGGCCCGCTCCCGCAGTTCGGCGATCTGCACCGCGAGCGGATCGGTGCCGCGCCCGTAGATCGGCATCCAGCCGTCGCCGAACTCGACGACCCGGTCGAACGTCGTCGGCCCGGACCCGCCGATCATGACGGGCGGGTGCGGGTCCTGGACGGGCTTCGGATAGAGGAACACCGGGTCGAAGTCGACGAACTCGCCGTGGAACTCCGCCTCGTCCTTCGTCCAGAGTTCCTTGACGGCCAGCACCCGCTCGCGCAGCAGCCGCATCCGGGTCGTCGGGTCGGTGCCGTGGTTGCGCATCTCCTCCCGGTTCCAGCCCGCGCCGACGCCGAGCACGGCCCGTCCGCCCGAGATCAGGTCGAGCGAGGCGACCTCCTTGGCCAGGACGATCGGGTCCCGCTGGACGATCAGCGCGATGCCCGTGCCGACGCGCAGCCGCTCGGTCGCGGTCGCCGCGGCGGTCAGCGCGACCAGCGGATCGAGCGTCCGGTAGTAGTGCCGGGGCAGCTCGGCCCCGCCGGGCCACGGCGACTCCCGCTTCACCGGGATGTGCGTGTGCTCGGCCAGGAACAGCGACGCGAACCCGCGCTCCTCCAGCGCCCGCCCCAGCTCGGCGGGCCCGATCCCGTCATCGGTCACGAACGTCGAAACACCAAATTCCACAGCACGCCTCCCACACATCGCCTACGCGACCATAAGCCACGCACGCCCGGCCTGCTTCCCGGGCATGGCGTCAAGCGGCGACGCGGGCGGTGTCCGCGATGGTGGCCGAGGCCAGGACGCGGTCGCCGTCGTACAGGACGGCCGCCTGGCCCGGTGCCACACCGCGGGCGGGACCGGCCAGGCGGATGCGCAGCTCATCGCCGTCGTGCTCGACCGTGCAGCCGTACACCTCGCCGTGCGCGCGGAGCTGCACGTCGCAGTCGAACGGGCCGCCCGGGGCCTCGCTCAGCCACACCGGGCGCTCGCCCCTGATCTCGTGGACGTCCAGCGACTCGCGCGGCCCCACGGTCACCGTGTTCGTCACCGGGGAGATGTCCAGGACGTAGCGGGGACGCCCGTCGGGCGCCGGGGTTCCGATGCGGAGGCCCTTGCGCTGCCCGATCGTGTAGCCGTAGGCGCCCTCGTGCTCGCCGACCTCGTTGCCGTCGGCGTCGACGATCGGGCCGGGCGCCGAGCCGAGCCGCTCGGCCAGGAAGCCCCGCGTGTCGCCGTCCGCGATGAAGCAGATGTCGTGGCTGTCGGGCTTGTCGGCCACCTGGAGGCCGCGCCGCTCCGCCTCCCGCCGGATGTCGGCCTTGGACGTGTCGCCCAGCGGGAACAGGGCGTGCGCGAGCTGCTCGGGTGTGCAGACGGCCAGCACGTACGACTGGTCCTTGCCTCCGTCGACGCCGCGCCGCAGGACGCCGCCGTCGAGCCGCGCGTAGTGGCCGGTGCAGACGGCGTCGAAGCCGAGCGCCATCGCGCGGTCCAGCAGCGCCGCGAACTTGATCTTCTCGTTGCAGCGCAGGCACGGGTTCGGGGTGCGGCCGGCCGCGTACTCGCTGACGAAGTCCTCCACGACGTCCTCGTGGAAGCGTTCGGCGAGGTCCCAGACGTAGAAGGGGATGCCGATCACGTCGGCGGCGCGGCGGGCGTCCCTGGAGTCCTCCAGGGTGCAGCAGCCGCGCGCCCCCGTGCGGTACGACTGGGGGTTGCTGGACAGGGCCATATGGACGCCGGTGACGTCGTGCCCGGCCTCTGCGGCGCGGGCGGCGGCCACGGCGGAGTCGACGCCGCCGGACATGGCGGCGAGTACGCGCAAAGTCATAGTCCTTCGAGGGTACGCGGCGTGGCCCGGTCTCCCGTCGTCATTTCCGCGTACGATTGGGGCCGCTATGGGAATCTTCCGTCGTCCGCGCGACGCGTCACCGGTGACGCCTCCCGCCATCAGCGAGTTCTGGGAGTGGTGGGCGCAGGCCCGCCCGACGATCGAGGCCTCGCTGGCCGCCGGGCCCGAGCAACCCGAGCCCGAGACGCCCGGGGAGGGCCTGTCCGCGGAGGCGATCGAGGAGCTGTCCCGCCGCGTCCACAAGATCCACGCCGGGTTGCAGTGGGAGATCGGCGGCGCCGACGACCGGACCCCGTCCCTCACCGTGACCGGCGGCGGCGAACCCGAGCTGCGCGGGCTGACCGAACGCTGGGCGCGCTCCGCGCCGTCCGGGTCGGCGGCCGCCGGCTGGACGTTCCACCCCGCGCGCCAGCCCGACCCGGAGATGCTCGCGCAGGACCTCATACTCGGCGACCACGAGTTCGACCTGGAGTACGTCCGGCTCGGCATGCGCGCCGACGCCGACCGGGCCCGGGTGCACATCGCCGCCTACCACCCCGACTTCCTGTTCGTGTCCGAGGAGCAGCAGCTTCAGGTGGCGCTGAACGTCCTGCACTGGGCCCTCGGGGAGGACGACGTCGCCCGCTGGATCGGCGAGGTCGCCATCGCCACGGAGGCGCCGATCGACTCGCTGCCGCCGTCGATGCTGTCCGCGGTCGTCGAGCAGATCGCCGAGCCGTTCGCCGAGCCCGCGTGGCTCACCGGCGAAGGCCGCACCCCCCGCGGCCATCCGGCCCGCCTCGGCGCCCGGTTCCCGCTGCACCGCCAGGACTACCCCCTCTGCGACCTGCACGTGGCGATCACCGTCCCGTACGCCAACAGCAACCCCGACCGCCTCCCCGTCGAGCCGTCGTCGGGCGCGCTGCGCGCCTTCGAGAAGAAGCTCACCAAGCTCGGCGACCGCGCCGTCCTCGCCGTCCGCGAGACCGGCGACGGCCTCCGCGTGTTCCACCTGTACGCCGACCCCGACTCCGGAGTGATCTCCGAACTCGACCAGCTCGCCGCCGGCTGGCCGGAGGGCAAGGCGAAGGTCGCCTCCACCAATGACCCCGGCTGGCGCGCCCTGTCCCCGTACCGGCCTTAACGCGAAGCGTCTCTACCCGCCGCGGCGCGAAGCATCGACCTTGCGCCAGCGGGCCTCGCAGAACGAATAGAGGCCGAAGGTCAGGACTCCCGCGGCCACGGCGACCAGGCCCCAGGCTCCGGCGGGTGTGCCGGCGAACTCGCGGAGGGTGCCGTCCAGCCCGTGGGCCTCCTTCGGCTGGAAGGTGATGGCGGCGTGGCCGAGGAACGCGCCGACCCCCGCGCCGATGAGGCCGCGGGCGGCGTTGCCGGCGATGCCGAAGGGCTGGACGAAGCGGCGAGCGGCCTCGCTCATCCGGCCGGTGTCGAGCTCGTCGAGGAAGGCCCGGCGGACGGCGTTCACGACCACCACGACACCCCACACGAGGAAGCCCGCCGCGACCGCCGCGACGAGCCAGCGGCCCCCGGGCTCGGCCATCGCGCGAGCGGTGAACGTCCTGGACCGCTGGTCGCTCGACGTGCCCTGGTGGCCGAGCAGGAACCCGAGGATCGCCGCGCAACCCGCCGCGTAGACGATGCCGCGGGCGGCCGAGGCCAGCCGCTCGGTGGGCGTGTCGCCGTCCGGTACGGGACGTCCGTACAGGGCCTCGGCGAGCTGCCAGAGGACGAGCGCGGCGAAACCGGCCGCCATCAGCCACAGGACGATCGTGCCGCCGGGCTTGCCCGCGACGATCTGGAGGGCGCCCTTCCGCTCGGCCTGCCCGCCGTCACCGAACCCGACCTGCAACGCCAGCCAGCCGACGAGCAGGTAGATGAGACCGCGGGCGACCAGGCCCACGCGGGACATGTGGTGGAACCACGGGTGTCCCGCGGCCTTCCGGCCCGCTTGTTTCGCTCCGCCGCCCGTCGTCATCGCATCGCCTTCCTGGAGGACGGCGACGCTGTCCCCGTTCAAGGGACGGTCAAACTCTCGTCAGCTGAGGCCGGCGCGGCGGGCGCGCTCCACGATGGGGCCGATGGCGTCGGCGAGGGCCTTCACGTCGGCCTCGGTGGAGGTGTGGCCGAGGGTGAAGCGCAGGGAGCCGCGGGCACGTTCCGCGCCGGTGCCCATCGCCAGCAGGACGTGGCTGGGCTGGGAGACGCCGGCGGAGCACGCGGAGCCGGTGGAGCAGGCGATGCCGCGCGCGTCCAGCAGCATGAGCAGGGCGTCGCCCTCGCAGCCGGGGAAGGTGAAGTGCGCGTTGCCGGGGAGGCGGTCGGCGGGGTCGCCGTTCAGGATCGCGTCGGGCACCGCGTCGCGGACGGCGCCGATGAGCCGGTCGCGCAGTTCGGTGAGGCGGCGCGCCTCGGCGTCGCGGTGCGCGACGGTGGCCCGGACGGCGGCGGCGAACCCGGCGATGGCGGGCGTGTCGAGCGTCCCGGACCGGACGTCGCGTTCCTGGCCGCCGCCGTGCAGCAGCGGCACCGGGTCGAGGAAGACGGGCTCCTTGGGCTTGGCGAGCAGCAGCGCGCCGACGCCGAGGGGGCCGCCGAGCTTGTGGCCGGTGAGGGTGAGCGCCTGCGCGCCGCTCGCGGCGAAGCGCACGGGCAGCGTCCCGGCGGCCTGGACGGCGTCGGTGTGCAGCGGGACGCCGTGCTCGCGGGCGGCGGCGGCCAGCTCGGGGACGGGCTGGACGGTGCCGACCTCGTTGTTGGCCCACATCACGGTCGCCAGCGCCACGTCGTCTCCGGAGCCGAGTGCCTCGCGCAGCGCCTCCGGGAGGACGCGGCCCTGTTCGTCCACGGGTAGCCAGTCGACGCGGGCGCCCTCGTGGTCGGCGAGCCACTGCACGGCGTCCATGACGGCGTGGTGCTCGACGGCGCCGGCGAGGACGCGGGTGCGGGCCGGGTCGGCGGCGCGGCGGGCCCAGTACAGGCCCTTGACGGCGAGGTTGTCGGCCTCGGTGCCGCCGGAGGTGAACACGACCTCGCTCGGCCGGGCGTCGAACGCCTCGGCGATGATCTCGCGGGACTCCTCGACGACCCGGCGGGCGCGCCGCCCCACCGCGTGCAGCGAGGACGGGTTCCCGAGTTCGCGCAGCTCCGCCGTCATCGCCTCGATGGCCTCGGGCAGCATCGGGGTCGTCGCTGCATGGTCGAGGTAGGTCACCACGGGGTCAACAGTATCCACGGCGCCCGTGTTCCCCTCCGGTGCCCGTGCGGTTGCGGGAACCGCGCGGCCGCGGGAATGGCGGGCGCGGGAACCGGGTTACGATCTGTACCGTCCAGCCGGTACAGTAAAATGGTCATGATGAAGGAAGCCCTCTTGAACGCCGCCGAAGCCGTCCTCTCCGAGCAGGGGACGCAGGCGCTGACGCTCACCGCGGTCGCGGACCGCGCCGGCGTCAGCAAGGGAGGGCTGCTCTACCACTTCCCCACCAAGGACGCGCTCGTCCGGGCGATGGTGGCGCGGGTCATCGAGGAGTTCGACGACCTGATCGCCTCCCACGACGACGGCACGCCGGGCTCCTACACCCGGGCCTACGTCGAGGCCACGTTCGAGATCCTGACCGGCGAGGCCCGCGCCTACCGGCGCTGGTCGGCCATCACGGCCGCCGCGGCGGACCCGGAGCAGGCCGAGCCGCTGAACGAGGCGATGCGGCGCTGGCACGGCCGCGCCCCGGCGGACGACCCCGACCCGGGCACCGCGACGGTCGTCCGGCTGGCGGCCGAGGGCCTCTGGGAAGTGGTGAGCCATGATCCCGGTCTGTACGGCGCGGACCAGCTCGAAGCGCTGAGGCAGCGGCTCCTGGACCTGCTGGAGCGATGACCCCGGGGCGCCCCGCGCCCCCCGCCGAACCACCTGAGCGACCCGGGCCCCCAGGGGTCTGGAGCGTTCCATGACGCCTGTCACACCACACCGTCCGCCACTACGGGGCCGTGCCCCCGCCGAGCCGAGAAAGAGGTGAACCATGCTGTTCCGCGCCCGTTCGGGGACGTTCCTGACCTTCGCACTGGCAGGCCTGCTGACCGGAGTGTGGGTGGCGCGCATGCCCGCGCTGGCCGCCAAGTTCGGGACGAACGAGGGCGAGATCGGCATCGTCGTCCTCGTCTGGGGGCTCGGCGCGATCGTGGCCATGCAGGCGCTCCGCGGTGTCATGTCCCGCGCCGGCAGCCGGGGCGTGCTGCGGGCCGCGCTGCCGCTGACCTCGCTGTCCTTCGCGGCCGTCGCGCTCGCCCCCTCCTACGGCGTGCTGCTCGCCGCCGTCGTGCTGTTCGGGATGACGTTCGGGATCACCGACATCGCGATGAACGCGCAGGGCAGCGTCGTCGAGCAGGCGTACCGCCGGTCCGTCATGAGCGGCATGCACGCCGGCTGGTGCGTCGGCGCGATGAGCGGCGGGGTGTTCGGCGTCGTCACGGCCGCGGCCGGGTTCGGGTTCACCACGACCGTGCTGACCGCCGCGCTGCTGTCGCTGCCCGCCGGCCTCGCCCTGGGCCGCACCTACCTGCCCGACCCGGCACGCCCGGAGGCCGGCACCGCGTCCGGGACGGGACGCAGGGCGCGCCGCATGCCGCCCGCCGTGTACCTGATCGGCGTCCTCGGGTTCATCGCCTTCATGACGGAGGGCTCGATCGCGGACTGGAGCGGCCTGCTCCTGCACGACGAGATGGGCGCCACCGAGGCGGTGGCCGCGGCCGGCTACCCGGTGTTCGAGCTGGCGATGCTGCTCGGCCGGCTCGTCGGCGACCGGGTCCGGACGCGCGTCGGCACCCGGCGGCTGCTGACCGGTGCCGGGCTCGGCACCGCGCTCGGCATGAGCGTCGTCGTGCTGGCGCCAGGCCCGGGCGTCGCGATCGCCGGGTTCTTCGTGACCGGGCTGGTGGTCTGCACGGTCGTCCCCACGACGATCTCGCTGGCCGGGACCGCCGCCCCGGACCGTCCGGCCGCCGCCGTCGCCCAGGTCGGCGCGATGGGCTACGGCGGCCTCCTGCTCGGCCCGGTCGTGGTCGGGTTCCTGTCGGAGGCCACGTCGCTGCGCGTGGGCGTGGGCTCGGTCGTCGTCCTGGCCCTGCTCATCGCCGCGGGTGCCCGCTTCGTCCCGCTCCGCACGGGCACCGACGCCGCCCCCGCGCCGGCCGCGGTCCCCGCGCGGGCCGGCGATCCGAACGACACCCGGCCCGAGCCCGTCGCGGCCTGAGCGCCCCCGTCCGCCCCCTGGATCCGATATAACCCATCGGGACCATTTCTGGCGATGGGGGCGGACGGATGGCCGAGTGGCGGGTTCCGGGTTACAGCGAGCTGCGGCCGCTCGGCGAGGGCGCGCAGGGACGCGTCGTACTGGCGCGGCACGACGCCACCGGCCGCCCGGCGGCGATCAAGTACCTCGCGGACTCCCTGGCCGGGGACGAGGAGTTCCGCGGCCGGTTCCGCGCCGAGGCCGGCCTGCTGAGCCGGCTGCGCAACCCGTTCATCGCCGGCCTGTACGGGCTGGTCGAGACGCCGGACGGCGCCGCCATCGTCATGGAGGCCGTGGACGGCGCGTCCCTCAAGGCGGTGCTCGCCGAGCGCGGGCCGCTGGCGCCCGAGGCCGCCCTGGCGTTGCTCAAGGGGTCGCTGCAGGGCCTCGCCGCCGCCCACGACCTCGGCATCGTGCACCGGGACTACAAGCCCGCGAACGTGATCGTGCGCGGCGACGGGCTGAGCAAGCTCATCGACTTCGGCATCGCCGTGGACGCCGGCGCGTCGGGGCGGGCGGGGACCCCCGTCTACATGGCGCCGGAACAGTGGCGGGACGAGCCCGCGTCGCCCGCGACGGACGTGTACGCGGCGGCGTGCGTGTTCTTCGAGTGCGTGACGGGCCGCCGCCCCTACGCCGCCGAGGACCAGGCCGGGCTGATGGGCCGCCATCTGACCGCGCCGATCCCGGTCGAGGACGTCCCCGGGCCGCTCCGCCCGCTGATCGCGCGCGGGCTGGCCAAGAACCCGTGGGACCGTCCGATGGGCGCCGCGGCGTTCGCCTCGGAACTGGAGTCGGCCGCGTCCGCCGCGTACGGGCCCGACTGGGAGGGGCACGGCGTCCGCACCCTCGCGGGGGCCGCCGCCGCGCTGTCGATGCTGTTCCCGCTCACCGCGCTCGGCCTCGGCTCGGGAGGCGCGTCGGCGAGCGCCGCGGGAGCCGCGGGCGCGGCCGGGAGCGCGGGCGCCGGAGCCGCCGGGACGGGAGGCGGAGGCGCTGGAGCCGGGGCCGCGGGCGCGGCGGGCAAAGGCGTCCTGGGGACGCTCGGCGCCAAGGGCACGGCGGCCGTCGCGGGCGGCGCGGCGGCCGTGGCCGTGGGCGGCGGCGCGGCGGTCTACGTGTCCGTCGCGGACGGGGCGCCCGAGCAGAGGCCCATCGTGGCTCAACTGGCCGCGCTCAGCGAGCCGCAGCAGGACATCGGCAACGGCGCGACGTTCCGGGCGCAGGGCCAGATCGTGCGCGTCACCGGCGGCGACGCCGCGCTCAACCGGAAGATCAACCGGGCGCTGAGGGCGCCGCTCGAACAGCGCTGGGCCAAGACGAGGACGGGCCTGGGGCGCATCGGCAGGGGCGGCTACACCGATGTCGTGAAGCCGGCGATCCTCATGCGCAACGACCGGCTGCTGTCGGTCTGGTACAGCGTCGGGCTGCGCGGTGACCGCGGGTCGGGCTGGGACCAGCCGCAGGCGGCGACCGTGGATCTGCGGACCGGCGCGTCCTACCGCCCGCCCGACCTGTTCCGCGACCCGGCCGAGCGGGGCCTCGCGCCGCTGGACGAGAAGATCAAGGCGAATCTGCCCGGCGGCTTCTACTGCCGCGCACCGGGCACCGCGCCTCCCGGAGTCGTCCTGCCCAGGGGGACCGACAACCCGTCCGCGTTCATCAAGTCCGGGGACGTCGCCATGGCCCTCACCCCGGACGGCGTCCGGGTGGCCTTCTACGGAGCGCTGCTGGGCTACGAGTCGGCATGCGGGCTGCAGGACACGGTCGTCCCCTACGCCGACGTCAGCGAGATGCTCAAGCCGGCCCTGCTGAAGGCCGTCCCGTACCCGTCCCCGAAGCGCTCCTGAAACGCGGAAGGCCCCGGCGGCGGCCCTTGGGACTCAAGGGCCGCCGCCGGGGCGTTCGCGCGAGGTCACTTGCGCTTGGTGATCTCCTCGGTGAGCTGCGGCGCGACCTGGAAGAGGTCGCCCACGATCCCGTAGTCGACGAGCTCGAAGATCGGCGCCTCGGGGTCCTTGTTGATCGCGATGATGGTCTTCGAGGTCTGCATGCCGGCCCGGTGCTGGATGGCGCCGGAGATGCCGACCGCGATGTACAGCTGCGGCGACACGGTCTTGCCGGTCTGGCCGACCTGGAACGAGTGCGGGTACCAGCCGGCGTCGGTCGCGGCGCGGGAGGCGCCGACGGCCGCGCCGAGCGAGTCGGCCAGGCCCTCGATGATCGAGAAGTTCTCGGCGCCGCCGACGCCGCGCCCGCCGGACACGACGATCGCGGCCTCGGTCAGGTCCGGGCGCTCGCCCTTCTCCTGGACGACCTTCTCCACGATCTTGGCGCCCTTGTCGGTGTCCGACAGGGTGACCGAGACCTGCTCCTCCGCCGGGGTGGCGGGGGACGCCTCGGGGGCCACCGAGTTCGGCCGGACGGCGATGATCGGCGTGCCGGTCCGCACCTTGGCGTGCGCGATGATGCCGCCGCCGAAGATGGAGTGCTCGGCGACGAGGCCGTCGGTGACGTCCACGACGTCGGTGAGCACACCGGAGCCGGTCTTGACCGCGAGACGGCCCGCGATCTCCTTGCCCTCGGCGGTCGCGGCGACCAGCACCGCGGCCGGGGACCCGGCGCCGACGAGCTGGGCGAGCAGCGCGGCCTTCGGGGCGACGACGTAGGAGGTCAGCTCCTCGTCGGCGGCCACGTAGACCTTGCCGGCGCCGTACTCGCCGAGCTTGTCCCTGGCGTTCTCATAGCCCGGCCCGACCCATACCGCGGCGGCCTCGCCGAGCCGGTTCGCCAGCGTCAGCAGTTCGAGCGTGACCTTCTTGACCTCACCGTCGACATGGTCGACGAGGACGAGAATCTCCGCCATTGTTCGTTAATCCCCTTCCTCGGTCAGACGAACTTCTTCGACGCGAGGAACTCGGCGATCTTCGCGCCGCCGTCGCCCTCGTCGGTGACGATCTCACCCTTGGCGCGCGGCGGCGCCTCGGCGAAGTCGACCACTTCGGTGGCGGCGTTCGCCAGGCCGACCTGCGACGCGTCGATGCCGGCGTCGCCGAGGCCGAGCGTCTCCACCGGCTTCTTCTTGGCCGCCATGATCCCCTTGAACGAGGGGTAGCGCGGCTCGTTGATCTTCTCGACGACGCTGACGACCGCGGGCAAGCTCGCCTCGACCCGGTCGAAGCCGTAGTCGGTCTGGCGCTGCGCCTTGATGGACGTACCGTCGATCTCGACCTTGTTGGCGAGCGACACCTGCGCGGCGCCGAGCCGCTCGGCGAGCATCGCGGCGAGGACGCCGGTGCGCGCGTCGGTGGACTCCGAGCCCAGCACCACCAGGTCGAATCCCGTACGGCCGAGGGCCTGCTGGACGGCGTACGAGGTCTGCAGCGCGTCGGAGCCCGCGAGGCCCTCGTCGACGAGGTGCACGGCCTTGTCGGCGCCCATGGCCAGGGACTTGCGGATCGAGTCGGTGGCCTTGTCGGGACCCATGGTCAGGACGGTCACCTCGCCGCCGTGGGCCTCCTTGATGCGCAGCGCCTCTTCGATCGCGTACTCATCGAGTTCGTTGATGACACCGTCCGCCGCAGCGCGGTCGAGCGTGCTGTCATCGGACTTCAGCTTGCGCGGGCTCTCCGTATCGGGAACCTGCTTCACCAGGACGACGATGTTCATGGCCGGTGGCCGACCTCCCTGCACTCAGTTGGCCGCCGAGTAAGCGGCGGAGGGGCGCCGCCCATGGCGGGTCGACGCGGACATGCGTTTTCGAAGTCACAGCCTGCCAAACACCCGAACGTGCTTCGGAGCCGGGTCCCTGGTACGGCCGTGCACCACATATGTTACTTGTGAGTAGCATACTGGCAAATCCCAGCTCGTGAGACCTTACCCACGTGGCCGCGAGATTCGCCGCATCCACCACGTCCCGGATCCGGCGTGACGCACTTCACGTCTCAGAACCGGTTGACGGCGGTCTGCAGGCGATCCATGGTGCCCTCCACCGAACTCTGCAGCCCGTACATCGGGGAGAAGCTCGGCGTCAGCGTCAGCGCCCCGACCACCGCGACCAGGGCCAGGCCGCCGAGGACGGCGCCCGCCGCCGCGATGTGGCGGGGCCGACGCGCGGCCGACAGGAACATCCGCTCCAGCTGCCGCCGCGGGCCGCTGACTCCCGGCGCCGTCCACAGCACCGCCGCGCCCGCCCCGGCGCCGAACGCGGCGGCGCT
Source organism: Actinomadura sp. 3N407 (assembly GCF_052245875.1). NCBI lineage: Bacteria > Bacillati > Actinomycetota > Actinomycetes > Streptosporangiales > Thermomonosporaceae > Actinomadura > Actinomadura sp. 3N407. The sequence continues at coordinate 17,529 of NZ_JBQQBP010000015.1, read as the reverse complement.
GAGCGAGTCGATCTCCCCTCCCACCGACGACACCGCGACGAGGCCGAGCGGGACGGCGACCGTGAACGCCGCCGCGTACGGGACGGTCAGCAGCGTCCGCCCGAACGCCCACGCCCAGCCCCGCGCCGTCGTGCCCGCCACCCGCAGCAGCGTCACCGCGCCCAGCGACAGCACGAGCCCCGCGATCGGCGCGATGACCACCACGGCGACCGCGATCACCACGACCATCGCCGCGAGCAGCCGCGCCCAGCCCCGCGCCACGGCCAGCCCGTGCGCCCCGGCCGCCGTCTGCGCCGTCCCGGCCGCCTCCGGTGACGCGGCCGCGGGTGCGCGGGCGGGCGGGGGCGCGGGCACGGCCGCGGCAGCCGGAGTGGGGCCGGAACGGGTGGCCGGGGCGGACGGCAGGTCCAGCCGGGACGTCGCCTCCGCCAGTTCGGCCGCGTCCGGGCGGGCCCCGGCGTCGAGGGCCGCGGCAGCCTCGACCAGCGGGCGCAGGTCCGCGGGCAGCGCGTCCAGGGGCAGCGGACCGGGGTCCGCCGCGTGCGCGCCGGCGGCGGCGTACGTCACGGTCGCGGCCCACGCCCGGACGTCGTCCGCCGCCGTGACGCCCGCGGTCAGCCCGAAGTCGATGACGACGGGCGCGCCGTCCACGACCAGGATCGTCCCGGGCCCGAGTTCGCCGTGCACGAGACCGGCCCCGTGGATGGCCGCGAGGGCCCTGGCCAGCCCGAACGCCAGCCGGCGCAGCGCGTCACCCGGCATCGGGCCCTGCTCGGCGACCGTCTCCCCGAGCGGCCGTCCCGGAACGAACCGGGACACGACGTAAGGGGTGGGTGCGGCGGCGTCACCGTCCAGGACGTCCACCACGTAGGGACTGAGCACCTCGCGCATCCGCGCGATGTCGGGCGCCGCGCCAGGCGGGAGAAGCCTGATCGCCACATCGCGTCCGTCGGGCCCGGCGGCACGGCGGACGGCACCGTTCCCGGCGCCCAGCCGGGACAGCAGCCGGTAAGGACCGATGTGCTCGTGGTGGCTCGTTTCGCCGCTCATAATGGGTCGCCACCCTACCGACCGGAGACGTCCCGCCGGGCCGATCCGGACGGAGGGGAGGTCACAGGCCCGGAATGCCGGAGACGAGTTCCCGGACGTCGGAGCGCAGGCTCTCCAGGTCCTGGCCCATCCCGTCCAGCGGCGTGGTGTCGGGCGGCTGCTCCTGGGACAGCACGACCAGTACCGCCGCGAAGATCCCCAGGATCAGGGCGCCGGCGAGCGCGGCCTCGGCGCGCGGCAGCAGCGCGCCCCAGATCCGGGCCAGCTGCCGCCGGGGCGCGCCGCTGCCCGGCGCGAGGCACAGCAGCCCGATCACCGCCATGGCGGAGTAGGCGATGGCCTTCGAGGAGGTCATGTCGGAATTGGCGAAGATCAGCACGCCGAGCAGGACCACCCCCGCCATGACGCTGAGGGACGTCCACAGGACCGTGGACATCACCGCGCCCGGCAGGTGCAGCGGCGTCCGGAACGCCGCCGCGACCGCGTCGCCCGAGCGCGGGCCCCGCCGCGTCTGCCGCCCCTCCATGCCCTTGGCGGCCTTGTCCGCCATCCGCAGGACGAGCACGCCGCCGATGGTGACGAAGAGGGCCAGCAGCGGCACGATGTTGGCGAACCCGAGCAGCGCCACCAGCACGATGAAGCTGAGGACCCGGTACCAGCCGTAGGGCTTGCGGCGATCCTTGTCGGCGCGTGTCTCCGGGCCGCGTGTGTCCGCGCCCCGCGCCGGGTCGGCGCGCCGCTGCGCGTCCTGCGCCTGCTGGTCGTAGGGCCCGGGCCGGGCCGGCCCGGGGCCGCGCTGAAGCGCTCCCGGCGGGGGCTGGTTCGGCGGCGGCGCGTACTGCGGCGGGTACCCGCCCTGGGCGTAGGGGTCCTGCGGCGCGTAGCCGCGCCCCTGGAACTGCTCCCCCGCCTTGTAGGGCGCGGGGCCGGGCGGCGGGACGGGCGGGGGCGCCGCCGGCGGCAGCTGCCCCACGAAGTCGCTGGGCTGCGCCGGGGCCGGGGCGGGCGTCGGCGCCGGGATCGCGGTCGAACCCGGCGTGGTGGGACGCGCCGGGGTGTCCTGCGGCGGCGGCGCGGCCACCGGCATGGAGAACATCCGGGAGTGGTCGGGCGCGGGCTCCTCCACCGGCTGCGACGCGCCGGGCGAGTAATGCTGGTCGACCCGGGTCTGGTCGGTGATGGTGGCTTCGATGTGGATGCGCCGGGTGAGCTGCACCAGGTTGACCGCGGTGGGACGTTCGGCCGGGTTCCGCGCCATCGCCGACCGCAGCACGGGCAGCATCGCGTCGGGCACGCCGCCCAGGTCCGGCGTCCCCTGCATGATCTTGTAGAAGATCGACTCGAAGGTGCCGGAGCCGAACGGCGGGCGTCCCGTCGCGGCGTAGGCGACCGTCCCGGCCCAGGCGTGCACGTCCGACGGCGGGCCGGCGTCCTCACCCTCGATGATCTCCGGGGCCAGATAGCCGGGGGTGCCGATCACCATGCCGGTCGCGGTCAGCCGCGTCGCGTCCGCGCCCTGCGCGATGCCGAAGTCGATCACGACGGGCTCGCCGTCGACGAGCATCACGTTGCCGGGCTTCATGTCCCGGTGCACGATCCCGGCTCCGTGGATCGCCGACAGCGCCGACGCCAGCCCGACCCCGAGCCGCTGCAGCCCCTGCCCGTAGATCGGCCCGGACTCCTCGACGATCTCCTCCAGCGTCCGGCCGGGGACGTACTGGGTGACGATGTAGGGCTGGTCGGCGGTCACGTCGGCGTCGAGGATCTCGGCGACGTGCGGGCTGTGCACCCGGCGCATCGAGTCGACCTCGCGGGCCAGCCGGCGACGCGCCGTGGCGTCCCCCGCGACCGCGGGCCGCAGCACCTTGATGGCCACGTTGCGCCCTTCGGAGTCGGCGCCGAGGTAGACGACGCCCATGCCCCCTTCGCCGAGGGTCTGAAGCACGCTGTAGTGGCCGATTCGGTCCCCGGACGTGACAGCTCCCTTCATCGTTTCCGAAACCCTACCCTCGCCCATCCGGCCGGGAAGATCTAATCGGCATCAGGCGGCCACCACGCGATCACCCTTGAGGGTCACGCGGTCGCCGTCCGCGAGCGCCCCGGCGAGCCAGCGCGCGGGCGGGCGCCTGGACGGGTCGCGCCGGAACGCGGGCCGCAGCAGCCGGGCCAGCGGTTCCGGGACGCCGTCGAGGTCGGCGTGGCCGCGCAGGATCCGGAAGCACACGCCGTGCAGCGAGCCCCGTCCGAACGGCGGCCGGCCCGTCGCGGCGTACGCGACCGTCGCCGCCCACGAGAACACGTCCGACGCGGTGGTGGCGCGCTCACCCTCGATCAGCTCCGGCGCCAGGTAGGCGGGCGTCCCCACGACCATTCCGCGCCGCGTGATCTGCGCGGCGCCCGCCTCGTGCGCGATGCCGAAGTCGATCAGCGTCGGCCGGTCGCCCATCACGATCACGTTGCCGGGAGCGACGTCCCGGTGCAGCACGCCCGCGTCGTGGACGTCCCCCAGCGCGAGCGCCAGCCGCCGCGCGAACCGGACGAGCCGGTCGTGCCGCATCGGCCCGTACGCCGGGATCAGGTCGTTCAGCGGGCAGCCGGGCACGTACTCCATGGCCACGTGCGGCCGCTCCGCCGCGACCTCGCCGCCGAGCAGCCGCGCCACGTACTCGCTGCGGACCCGCGCCTGCGCCGACATCTCCCGGGCCAGGCGGGTGACCGCCTCCGGCTCCCCCGCCAGTTCCGGGCTCAGCTCCTTCACCGCGACCTCCCGGCCGCAGAGGTCCATCGCCAGGTACACCACCGCGGTGCTCCCCCGGCCGATCTCGTCCAGCAACCGATACCCGCCCAGTCGCCGATGTGTCCCCATGTCCCCTTTGACGCCAGAAAACGGACTCCCGTTCCCCGGGGATCACCCCTTGCGGGCGGCCTGGCGGGCGCGGCGCTCCTCGCGGCGGGTCTCGAACTTGGTGGCGGACGCGTCGAGCTCCTCCAGGAACTCGCCGAGCTCCTCGCGGGCCTTCTCGCCGTCGCCGGACAGGTCGGTGCGGTCGAACACGTTCCACTTGCGCAGCACCGGGATGAGCACGTCGTCGTGATGGAGCCGCATGTCGTAGATGCCGGCGTTGGCGATGACGACCGACTTGCGGAGGAAGCCGTCGATGCTGTGGCCGGGCATGTGGAACGTCTTGACGACGTCGGTGATCGCCCGCATCGTCTCGTTCGGGCTCGCCTCCAGCGCGGCGCCCATCAGGTTCCGGTAGAAGATCATGTGGAGGTTCTCGTCGGCGGCGATGCGGGCCATCATCTGCTCGCAGACGGGGTCGCCGGACGCCCTGCCGGTGTTGCGGTGCGAGACGCGGGTGGCGAGCTCCTGGAACGACACGTACGCCGTCCCGTGCAGGAACGAGTCGCCGTGGTCGGCCTCGTAGCCGGCCTCCATGTGGTGCATGCGCGCGCGCTCAAGGGCGATCGGGTCGACCGCGCGGGTCACGGTGAGGTAGTCGCGCAGGGCGATGCCGTGCCGGTTCTCCTCGGCCGTCCACCGGTTGACCCAGGTGCCCCAGGCGCCGTCGCGGCCGTACACGGTGGCGATGGCGCGGTGGTAGCCGGGGAGGTTGTCCTCGGTGAGGAGGTTGACGATGAGCGACTCGCGCGCCTCGACGCTCAGCTTCGACTGCTCCAGCGACCACGGCTCGCCGTCCAGCGGCCCGTCGAAGTCGCGGCCCTCGCTCCACGGCACGTACTGGTGCGGGAACCATTCCTTGGCCATCGACAGGTGCCGGTTCAGCTCCGTCTCGACCACCGGCTCGAGGTCGATCAGCAGGCCGGTCTGGGACTTCTCTTCGGGGGTCACGGACATGCGGTTCCTTCGCTGGACGAGTGGTCTTGCCGGGCGGTGCCGCCGTGCCCGCGGCACGAGCGGGCCGCCCAGCAGGCCATACACAACCTACTCAAGCGTAGGTTCGATCGTCGCCACTCGGCGTCGGCCGCGTCAAGTCAGCACCGCGACAATCAACCCGCGGCGAGTTTTGTAGATCCGAGCAAAAGGGCGGCGTGGCACCTGCCGCGTGCGCCGGCCGTCACCGCGTGTCGGCGGCCTGTTGCCACATGCGGTTCACGGCGGCCCTGAGCAGGGGCCTCGGGACGAGCTTCAAAGCCGGGAACGCCGCCTTGTACTGCATCCCAGGGATGCACAGCGCGCGTCCGGCCGACACCGCGTCCAGCCCGGCCCTCGCCACGTCGTCGCGCCGCAGCCACAGCAGGTTGGACGGGCCGTGCGCGCCGGGTCGCTCGTCCTCGGTGCGCGTGAACCCGGGGCACAGCGCCGTCACATGGACGCCCTTCCCCGCGACCTCCGCGTGCAGGCTCTCGGAGAACGCCGCCACGTACGCCTTGGTCGCCCCGTACGTCGCGCTGCCGGGCGACGGAGCGAACCCCGCCATCGACGCGACGTTCAGCACCCCGCCCCGGCCGCGCTCGGCCATCCCCGGCACGGCGGCGTGGGTGAGCCGCACGAGCCCGGTCACGTTGAGTTCGATCTGCGCGAGATGGTCGTCCAGCGGCAGTTCGGCGAACGCTCCAAAAGCGCCGTACCCGGCGTTGTTGACCAGCAGTTCGACAGGGTCGGCGCGCAGCCGCCCCTCGACCTCGGCGCGCTGCCCGGGGTCGGTGAGGTCGGCCGCCACCACCTCCACGGCGACCCGGTACCGCTCGACCAGCTCGCGGGCCAGCCCGTCCAGCAGCTCGGCCCGGCGCGCCACGATCACCAGATCGGTGCCGCGGCCGGCCAGAAGGCGGGCGAAGCTCTCGCCGATGCCGCTGGACGCGCCCGTCACGAGCGCGGTTCGGTACGCGTGTCGCATGGCGGGAGATGCTAGCGGCCGATCTCCAGAACCCCGGGCAGCACACCCAAAAACACACGTAACGTTTCAGCTCACGTCTTGCGGAAGGCGCCGCGGCTCGCCACCGGCGTACTCGGGCGGCGGCAGCATCGAGGCCGGGTCCTCCCCCGCGACCCACAGGCCCACCATGAACGCCGTCGCCGCCTCCAGCAGACCGGCCCTCTCCAGCCCGCCGCCGTCCAGGGGGACGCAGCCGAGGTCGCTCACCAGCGTCCGCACCGCGGCCAGCGCCTCCTCGTCATCGCCGCACAGCGGGACGCCGAGGGGCCGCCCGCCGAACACCGGCGGGGTCATCCGCCACACGCTCTCGTGGCACGTGCTGAACGCCTTGACCACCCGCGCGCCGGTCGCGTCCGCGATCCGCCGCGCCGCCGACGGGCCGTCGTGCGTCTTCAGCCTTTCGAACGGCGGCTCCATCGGGTTGGTGCAGTCGATCAGCACCCGGCCCGTCAGGGGGCCCGCCTGGCGCAGCGCGTCGTGGACGCCCTCGTACCAGACGGCGAGCAGGACCACGTCCCCGAACGCGGCCGCCTCCCGCAGCGTGCCACCGGCCGCGCCGTGACCGATCCTCCCGGCCAGCGTCACCGCCTTCGCGGGCGTCCGCGCCCCGATCCGCACATCGTGCCCCTTGCGCGCCCACTGCGTCGCCAGCGCGTCCGCCATGTCGCCCGCGCCCAGTACACCGATCCGCATGATGGCCTCCCTCTCGATTACCGTCGGAGGCGACGCTAGGCGGGCCATTGGGCACCAACTGGTGCGTATCGGGAGGAGCAGAATGACGGGCGAACTCATGAACGACATCGAATTCGCCGCCGACTGCCAGACGCGGCTGGGCCTCGACCTCCTGTCCGGTACGTGGACGGGCGTCGTGCTCTGGACGCTGCGCACCGGCCCCATGCGCCCGCGCCAGTTGCGGGACAGAATCGGCGGCATCAGCCACAAGGTGCTGAACGAGACGCTCCGGCGCCTCGAACAGAACGGCCTCGTCACCCGCCGCCGGTACGCCGAGGCACCGCCGCGCGTCGAATACGAGCTGACCGGCCCGGGACGCGGGATGCTCGAACCCCTCTTCGCCCTGAGCCGCTGGACCGAGCGCTACGCCGACGAGGTCCTCGATGCGCAGGAGCGTGCGGTCAGCGGCCTGTGAACGCGGTCAGCGGCCTGTGAACTTCGCCTTGCCGGGGCCTTCCTCCATGAAGCTCTTCATGCCGGCGGCCTGGTCCTCGGTGGCGAACAGGGCGGCGAACTGGGTGCGCTCGATCTCCAGGCCGGTGTCGAGGTCGACCTCCAGGCCCGCGTTGATGGCCTGCTTGGCGGCGCGGAGCGCGATCGCCGGGCCGCCGACGAAGCTCGCCGCCCACTCCTTCGCGGCCGTGTAGACGTCGCCGTCCGGGACGACCCGGTCGACGAGCCCCAGGGAGAGGGCCTCGCCGGCCTCCACGTGCCGTCCGGAGAAGATCAGGTCCTTGGCCCTGGACGGCCCGACCAGCCGCGACAGCCGCTGCGTGCCGCCCGCGCCGGGGATGATGCCGAGCTGGATCTCCGGCTGCCCCACCTTCGCGCCCTCGCCCGCGACCCGGAAGTCTGCGGTCAGCGCCACTTCGAGGCCGCCGCCGAGCGCGTACCCGGTGATCGCGGCGATGACCGGCTTGGGAATCCCGGCGAGCGCCTTGGCGAAGTCCTGCAGCAGCCGCGAGTGGCCCGCCGACATCTGCGCGTACGACATCGGGGCCATCTCCTTGATGTCCGCGCCCGCCGCGAACACCTTCTCACCGCCGTACAGCACGACGGCGCCGACCGTCTCGTCCTGGGTGACCTCCCGGGCCGCGTCGATCAGCTCCCGCTGCATCTGGGCGTTCAGGGCGTTCATCTTCGGACGGTCCAGCCTGATCGTCGCGATCCCGTCCTCGACCTCGACCCGTACGAACTCGCCCACGGCGACCCTCCTGAAACTCGGCGGCTGAACGCTTCGAGCCTAACCAGGGGCCGTGCCGCGGTGACGGGCGGCGCCCGAGTCACGGTTGTCATGCGCCGGTACGTCAGAGGCTGCTGGTAGCTTCGGTGACCATGCTCGTCGCCCACGCCACCTGGCATGGCGGTGCGCTCTGCCTCTGGGCCGAACGCACCGGCCCGCACGAGCCCTCACCGGACGTCCACCCCTTCGCGACCCGCGACTTCACCGGCACGTCCTACGAGCCGCTCCTCCGAACCGCGTTCCCCGTCGAGCTGACGCTGTCGCTGCCGACGCTCGGCGACCATCCGCTGCCGTCGGCGGAGCTCGGCCCCGAGCCGGTGCGCGAGGAGCCCGAACTGCGCCCGTGGCGGGTTCCTGCGCTCGTCCTGGAGCCGTTCCCCGCGATGGCCCTGCTCCAGGCCGCCGAGCACGGTGCCGACGTGATCCCCGGCACCGACCTGCGCTTCCTGTCCATGATCGCGGACGAGGCCGTCCATCTCACCGGGCGCGGCCAGGTGCTGCCCGCGCTGCTGCGCGAGGACGGCGACCTCGTGGCCCGCTGGCGTCCGGTGATCGACGACCCGGCGCGGTTCCGGGCGCTGGCCCGCGCCATGCCCGCCGCGTGCCGCGCCGCCGACGGCGGACGTCCCGCCGCCGCGGTGCTGCGGGAGGCGCTGTCCGGCCTGGTCGACACCGCCGTCCGGGGCGTGGTGCCGCATCCGCTGCTGGTGTCCCGGCGCAAGGTCCCGGACCGGCTGCCGCTCGCCGAACGGTGGGTGGCGGCGCTGACGGGGCCGTCCCCCCGGGTCGCCCGCGAACCGCGTGACGACCCCGACGATCTGATCGCCGAACTGGACGCGTGGGCCGCCGCCGCGCGCCGCCCGTCCGGTCCGCTCCGCGTCTGCTTCCGCCTCGCCGAGCCGGGCGCGCAGCAGTGGGACGTGGAGGACGGGGAGCTCGCCGACGAGCCCGAGGACGACGACTCCTGGCGGGTCGAGTTCGCCCTCCAGGGCACCGACGACCCCAGCCTGTACGTGCCGGCGTCCATGGTGTGGGCGGGGGAGGCGACCTCGATCCCCGACGCCGAGGAGACGCTCCTCGGCGGCCTCGGCCGCGCGCTGCGCCTGTTCCCCGACATGGCGCCCGCCCTGGACGGCCCGGCGCCCGGCGAGCTGATCCTCGACACCGCCGGCGCGTTCCGCTTCCTCCGCCAGGCGGCCCCGATGCTCGCCGCCGCGGGCTTCGGCGTCCTCCTTCCCCAGTGGGCGGGCAAGGCCAAGCTCGGCATGAAGCTGACGACCGGCGGCGAGGACCCGGAGTCGTCGTCCGGTTCGGCCGTGGCCTCGGGCTTCGACATGAAGGCCATGGTCGATTTCCGCTGGGACCTCGCCATCGGCGACGACAGCATCGACGAGGCCGAACTGGAGGAGCTGGCCCGCCTGAAGACGCCCCTCGTCCGGCTGCGCGGCCAGTGGGTCGAGCTGGACGAACGGCAGCTGGAAGCCGCCCTCGACTTCCTGCGCCACCCCCGCCGCGGCCGGATGAGCGCCGCCGAGGCGATCCGCGCGATCGTCCACGCGGGCGACGACGCGCTCCCCCTCGCCGAGGTCGACGCCGGCGGCCCCCTCGGCGACCTGCTCTCCGGCGAGGCCGACCGCCGCCTCGCGCCCACGCCCACCCCCGACGACCTGGACGCCGAACTGCGGCCCTACCAGGAGCGCGGCCTCGCCTGGCTGGCCTTCATGAACGATTTGGGGCTGGGCGCCCTGCTCGCGGACGACATGGGGCTCGGAAAGACGATCTCCGTCCTGTCGCTGCTCGTCCACGAAAGGGAGAACGGCGCCCGCCCCGACCCGACGCTGGCGATCCTCCCGATGTCGCTGGTGGGGAACTGGCAGCGGGAGGCGGCACGGTTCACCCCCAAGCTGCGCGTCTACGTCCACCACGGGACGGGGCGGCACCGCGGCGACGACCTCGTCCAGGCCGTCGCGGGCGCCGATCTGGTGCTGACGACCTACGGGACGGCGGCGCGGGACGCGGAGGCGCTCGCGGCGTTCGAGTGGGGGCGGATCGTCTGCGACGAGGCGCAGGCGCTCAAGAACAGCGGGACGCGGCAGGCCAGGGCGGTGCGCAGCATCCCGGCACGGACCCGGATCGCGCTCACCGGCACCCCGGTGGAGAACCACCTCACCGAACTGTGGTCGATCATGGAGTTCGCGAATCCGGGGCTGCTCGGCCCGCGCAGCGCGTTCCGGCGGCGTTTCGCGATACCGATCGAGCGCGAGGGCGACGAGCAGGCGGCGCTGGCGCTGAAGCGGGCGACGCAGCCGTTCGTCCTCCGCCGCCTCAAGACCGACAAGTCGATCATCTCGGACCTTCCGGAGAAGCAGGAGATCAAGGTCTACTGCAACCTCACCACCGAGCAGGCGTCGCTCTACCAGGCGACCGTGGACGACATGCTCCGGCAGATCGCCGAGGCGGAGGAGGCGAAGCGGCGCGGGCTCGTCCTGGCGACGATGGCCAAGCTCAAGCAGGTCTGCAACCATCCGGCGCAGCTGCTCAAGGACGGGTCCCGGCTCCCCGGCCGCTCCGGCAAGCTGGAACGGCTGGAGGAGATCTGCGCCGAGGTCCTCGGGCAGGGAGAGAAGGCCCTCGTCTTCACCCAGTACGCCGCGTTCGGCTCGATGCTCCAGCCCTACCTGGCCGCCCGGCTGGAGCGGCCCGTGCTGTGGCTGCACGGCGGGACGTCCAAGCAGGGACGCGACGACCTCGTCCAGCGTTTCCAGGACGACGACGAGCCGGCGATCTTCCTGCTGTCCCTCAAGGCGGCCGGGACGGGACTGACGCTGACGGCCGCCAACCACGTCGTGCACGTCGACCGCTGGTGGAACCCGGCCGTCGAGGACCAGGCCACCGACCGCGCGTTCCGCATCGGGCAGACGCGCAACGTCCAGGTCCGCAAGTTCATCTGCGTCGGGACGATGGAGGAGCGCGTCGACGAGATGATCGAACGCAAGAAGGCCCTCGCCGAGTCGATCGTCGGCACGGGCGAGGACTGGCTCACGGAGCTGTCGGTCGCCGAGCTGCGCGACGTCCTGCGCCTGTCCCCCGAGGCGGTGAGCGACTGATGGACGAGCCGCTCAAGGCCCGCACGAAGCGGGGATCGATCGGGGCGCGGTGGTGGTCCCGGCGGTTCATCGACCTCCTCGAATCGTTCGCCGACAAGGGCCGGCTGTCACGCGGCCGGACGTACGCGCGCAAGGGACAGGTGTTCGGCCTGAGGGTCGCGCCGTACGAGGTGACGGCGCAGGTGCGGGGGTCGGCACCGGAGCCGTACGAGGTCGCGCTCGGCATCGACGCGATCGACGCGGACGGCTGGCGGGCGGTGGAGAGGGAACTGGCGTCGCGCGCGGTGTTCCGGGCGCGGCTGCTCGCCGGGGAGATGCCGCCGGAGATCGAGTGGGTGTTCGCCGAGCTGGGCCTGTCGCTGTTCCCCGGATCGGCGTCCGATCTGCACCTGATGTGCGACTGCCCCGACTGGGGCGATCCGTGCAAGCACGCCGCGGCCGTCCTGTACCTGCTGGCCGAGGCGTTCGACGACGACCCGTTCCTCATCCTGCAGTGGAACGGGCGAGGCCGGGAGCAGCTCCTGGCGGCCCTGCGACGCGGCACCGAGACCGGGCCCGACCCGCTGGCCATAGAGGACGAGCCGCTCACGGCCGCCGGGTTCTGGACGCCTCCGTCGGGCATGGCCCATCTCCGCGACCGCCCGGCCGCGCCCCCCGTCCCACCCGGCTTCGTCCTCCAGGTGGCCGCTCCCCCACCGGTCAAGATCCGCCGCCGCGCCCTGACCGACGTCCTCGCCCCGGTCTACGAGGCCCTCGCGGAGGGCGGCGGCGAAGCGGACTAGGCGGGGAGGCGGGCGCGGACGGTGAAGCCGCCGCCCCCGGGGCGGGGGCCGGCGTCGAGGTCACCGCCGAGCGCCCTGGCGCGGTCGCGCATCCCGCGGATGCCGCTGCCGTCCTGTGAGGCCCCGGCCGCGGCGGTGTCCCCGTCATCTTCCACATGGACGACCACGTCGGATTCGGTGTACCGGATGCGGACGGCGGCTGCGGTGGCGTTGGAGTGGCGGGCCACGTTGGTGAGAGCCTCCTGGACGATGCGGTACGCGGCGAGGTCGGTCTCGGCGGGCAGGGTGCGCGGCTCGCCCTCGACCTCGGTCCGGATGGTGAGTCCTGCGGCGGCGATGCCGTCGGTCAGCTCGTCCAGCCGGGCGAGGCCGGGGGGCGGCGTGACCGGCGCGGCCTCGTCGACCTGCCGCAGGACGCCGAGGGTGGCGCGCATCTCGCGGAGGGTGTCCTTGCTGGCCTGCTTGATCGCGGTGAGGGCGTCCTCGGCGCGTTCCGGCTCGCGGCGCAGGCCGTGCAGCGCCGCCGTGGCCTGCACGTTGATCAGAGAGATGTTGTGGCCGAGGACGTCGTGCAGTTCGCGGGCGATGCGGAGCCGTTCCTCGATGGCGCGGCGCCGCGCCTCCAGGTCGCGCCCGCGTTCGGCGACCCGGGCGCGTTCCTCGGCCTCCCGCAGGTAGGCGCGCCGGTTGCGGACGACGCCGCCGATCGCGATGACCGCGACGAACCATCCGACGAGCAGGAAGCCGGCCGCGTCCTCGATGTGGCTGGCGTCGCCGCTGTTCCCGTACGCGGTCGCGGCCAGCGCGAGACCCGCCAGCACCACGGCCACCGCGAGGTGCCCCTCCGCCGCCGCCGTGTACAGGGCGATGGCGAACGTGATGATGAGCAGGCCGTCCGGCTCGGTCAGCGGGTAGTAGAGCCCGCACGCGACGAGCGTGACGGCCGCCACGGCGACGGGGTAACGCCGGCGGAAGTACAGCGCCCAGCACGCGATGACCAGCATCGCCCAGCCGGCCGCGGGCATGAGGCCGCGGTCGTCCTTCTCCGCCACCAGGACGCTGGAGGTCGACAGGAGCAGGCATCCCACGGCCAGGAGCACGTCGGCGTGGCGGCCGCGCGGCGGCCACCGGAGGGCCCGCGCGACACCGCCGTCACGCAGACCCGGTGTTCGCACCCGTCCATCCTGCCAGGGGCGCGGCGGAGTCAGGCGCGGCGGAGGTTGCTGAAACTCCCGGATCCGCTCTCCCAGCGCAGGGAGCCGTCGGGGCGGGGGACGAGCTTCTGCATGCCGCCCAGCTCGCACCGGTCGCCGAAGGTGAGCAGGCGGCTGGAGTACAGGACGATCTCGTCTTCGGTGGACACCAGCGTGGCCATGGCCGAGCACGAGGATGCGTCCCCGTCGAGAAGGTGATCTTGGCGGCCTCGGTTCCGACGCGGCCCGCGGTCAACTCGAACCGCTTGCGGGACGGGGACGGGCGGCGTGCCGACCCAGTTCGGCCACGACCTCGGCGGGCAGCCAGGTGCCGTCGCCGGGCGGGTCGCCGAGGAGGTCGTCGAGCGCGGGACGGTCTCCGGGCTCCTTGGCCAGGCAGCGATCCGCCAGGTCGCGGACCGGCCCGTCCAGGTCGCCGAGATCGGCGGGTTCGGACGCCACGCGGAACAGTTGGGCGTGGACGCTGCCGCCGCCGCCGAACGGCCGGCGGCCGGTCGCCGCGTACGCCAGGACGGCCCCGAGGCAGAAGGCGTCGGAGGCCGGGGGCAGCGGCGTGCCCCGCACCTGCTCGGGCGACGTGAACCCCGGAGAGCCGATCAGCGTCCCGGTCCGGGTGGTGACGCCGGAGTCCACCGAGCGGGCGACGCCGAAGTCGATCAGGCGGGGCCCGTCGATCGTGACGAGCACGTTCGACGGTTTCAGGTCGCGGTGGATCAGGTCCTTGCCGTGCACGGCCCGCAGTGCCCGCGCCAGCCCGGCGGCCAGCGCGAGGACGGACGCCTCGGGCAGCGGCCCGTGCAGGTCGACGACCTCCTGGAGGCTGGGGCCCGGGACGTACGCGGTCGCCACCCAGGGCGCCTCGGACTCGGTGTCGGCGTCCAGGACGGCCGCGGTCCACTCGCCGCCGACGCGGCGGGCCGCCTCGACCTCGTTCCGGAACCGGCGGCGGAAGTCGGGGTCGCCGGCCAGTTCCGGATGGACGAGCTTGACCGCGACCATGCGGCCGCGGGCGGACCGTCCGAGGAACACCCGGCCCATGCCTCCGGCGCCCAGCCGTGCGATCAACCGGTACGCCCCGGCGTTCCGCGGGTCCCCGGGCCTCAGTGTCTCCACACGGTGCCCTTCCCGAGTTGATCAGTCCCCGGGGCAGGATAGAGCGCCGCCCAGCCGGGCACCAACGCCGGCCCGATTCGCAGGGCCGCGATGTCGCCGCGAGCTGGCGACGGCGCTGGGTGTCCACTACCAGACGATCGGGTACCTGGAACGCGGCGGGTACAGCCCGAGCCCGCATCTCGCGCTGCGCATCGCCGACCTCGTCGAGGTGCCGATCGAGGTCGTGTTCTCGCTGACGCCGTTCCCCCGGCTGGGGAGCACGTGATGAGGTAGCCGAGACAGGAGGCGCGCCGGATGAGAACGCGCTGGACGCGTGCCCAGAAGGACGTGACGGCCTAGCGCAGGTCGCCGTTCGTCATGCCCTGCGGGGCGGGCGGCAGCGCCACCAGGCCCATCTCCGCCCGTCCCGACAGCAGCGGATGCCTCGGCACCACCCGGACGCTGTACCCGAACGCGCCGCTGCGCCCCAGCGGGACCTCCCCGACGTACCGGATCCGCCCGTCCTCCGACGGGCCGCTCCGGTCCAGCTCCAGGTGGGACGGGTCGATCAGCGCGTCGGAGTCGTCCACCCGGCCGTAGACGACCTCCACGGCGACGTCGCCGGGGTCGAGGCCGCCGAGGTCGACGACGACCCGCACCGACAGCCGCGCGCCGACCTGCGGGCTCTCCTCCCCGTTGGACTCGACGTGCTCGACGGCGACGCCCGGCCACGCGTCCCGGACCCGCCTCTTCCACGCCGCCAGCGTCCGCGCCCCCGCGAACTTGTCGGCGACCATGGCGCGTTCGGACACGGCGGCGGGGATGTAGAGCCGCTCGACGTAGTCGCGCAGCATCCGGGACGCCAGCACCTTCGGGCCGAGGGTGACGATGGTGTGCTTGACCATCTCCAGCCAGCGTCGCGGCAGCCCGCCCGAGTCCCGGTCGTAGAAGGTGACCGAGACGTGGTCCTCGATCAGCTCGTACAGCGCGGCGGCCTCCAGCTCGTCGCGCCGGTCGGGCGCGGCGAGGCCGTCGGCGGACGGGATCGCCCAGCCGTTCTGGCCGTCGTACCACTCGTCCCACCAGCCGTCGCGGATCGACAGGTTCAGCGCGCCGTTCAGCGCCGCCTTCATCCCGGACGTGCCGCACGCCTCCAGCGGGCGGAGCGGGTTGTTCATCCACACGTCGCAGCCCTGCACCATGAGCTGCCCGAGCGCCATGTCGTAGTCGGGCAGGAACACGATCCGGTGCCGGACGTCCTCCTCCCCGGCGAACCGCACGATGTCCTGGATCAGCCGCTTGCCGCCCTCGTCGGCCGGGTGCGCCTTCCCCGCGATGACGATCTGCACGGGACGGTCCGGGTCCAGCAGGATCGAGCGGAGCCGGTCCTGGTCGCTCATCATCAGCGTCAGCCGCTTGTAGGACGGGACGCGCCGCGCGAACCCGATCGTCAGGACGTCCGGGTCGAGGGCGTCGTCGATCCAGGAGAGCTCGGCCTCGCTCGCGCCGCGCTGCCGCCACGACTCGCGGAGGCGGCGCCGCGCGTCCAGGACGAGGCGGCGCCGCAGCAGCCCCCGCATCCGCCAGATCTCGGCCTCGGAGACGCCGCGCACGCCCTCCCAGCCGCGCCCGGACTCCATCAGCGACGGCAGTTCCCGGGCGGCCAGCTCCAGCGCCTCGCGCGCCACCCACGTGCCGGCGTGCACGCCGTTGGTGATCGACCCGACGGGGACCTCGGCGGTGTCGAAGCCGCCCCACAGCCCGCCGAACATCTCGCGGCTGACCTGCCCGTGCAGCTCGCTGACGCCGTTGACGCGCTGCGCCAGCCGCATCCCCATCACGGCCATGTTGAACACGGTGCGGTCGCCGCCGGGGTAGTCCTCGGCGCCGAGTGCGAGGACCCGGTCGACGGGGACCTGCTCCTTCTCGTTCACGCCGCCGAAGTACCGGCTGATCAGCTCGCGCGGGAACCGGTCGATGCCGGCCGGGACGGGCGTGTGCGTGGTGAACACCGTGCCCGCCCGGGTCGCCTCGAGCGCCTCGTCGAACGTCAGGCCCTCCTCCGACACCAGCTCGCGGATGCGTTCCAGGCCGAGGAACCCGGCGTGCCCCTCGTTGGTGTGGAACACCTCGGGCGCCGCGTGCCCGGTGATGCGGCAGTACGCGCGGATGGCCCGGACGCCGCCGATGCCGAGCAGCATCTCCTGCAGCAGCCGGTGGTCGCCGCCGCCGCCGTACAGCCGGTCGGTGACGTCCCGCGCGGACTGGTCGTTCTCCTCCACGTCGGAGTCGAGGAGCAGCTGCGGGACGCGGCCGACGCGCGCGATCCACACCTGCGCCTCCAGGCCGCGTCCTTTCGGGAGGCCGATGACGACCCGGACCGGCGTCCCGTCCCGCTCGCGGAGCAGGGTGAGCGGCAGGCCGTTCGGGTCGAGCGGCGGGTAGCGCTCCAGCTGCCAGCCGTCCGGTGACAGCGACTGCGAGAAGTAGCCGTGCCGGTACAGCAGCCCGACCCCGAGGATCGGGACGCCGAGGTCGCTCGCGGTCTTCAGGTGGTCGCCGGCCAGGATGCCGAGGCCGCCGGAGTACTGCGGCAGCGCGGCGGTGATGCCGTACTCGGGTGAGAAGTAGGCGATGCAGGCGGGAGTGTCGGCGTTCGAGCGCGACTGGTACCAGCGCGGCGCCGTCAGGTACTCGCGCAGGTCGTCGGAGGTGTCCTGGAGGCGGCGCAGGAACCGCCGGTCCTCCGCCAGCCGCGCCAGCCGCTCCGGCGCGACCTCGCCGAGCAGCCTGACGGGGTCGTGGTGGACGGCCTGCCACAGGGCGGGGTCCACGGCGCGGAACAGGTCGAGCGTCTCGTGGTGCCAGGACCAGCGGAGGTTGAGGACGAGCTCCTCAAGCTGCCGGAGCGGCTCGGGAAGGACGGTGCGTACCGTGAAACGTCGGATTGCCTTCACACAACGTCACGCTATGCGCTGTTCTCCGGTGGCGCGACAGCCGGGGAGGGCGGCGGCGCCGGCCCGACCGTTCCGAGGGGCGCCCTTGAACTCCGCGATTCACCAGGTCACAGGGTTTTCCATACCGTCCGCGCCCGCGATCCGGGGCGCTTGAGCGGCACTCACCCAGGGTCGCCGGGGCGGGGCGCAAAGTTATCGGAAACTACCGGACGGTAGGCCCCGGTTCGCGGGCATGGGACGTTTCGGAAGTCTCGCAGGGGTAGGGGATCGCTCATGCACGTCGAGTCCGGAACGTCCAGCATGACCGGCATTCCGAGGCTAGGTCGCATCCCGATTCTGGATGTGGCGCCGGTGGTGGGGTGCGGCCGGTGGCCGGCCAAGGCGGTGGTGGGTGAGACGGTCGAGGTGTCGGCGACGGTGTTCCGTGAGGGGCACGAGATGCTGGGCGCGG